>CAYHCX010000104.1:2519-13274 GCA_964355095.1 uncultured Acidobacterium sp. | reverse complement strand
ACGGGCCGGGGAGCCAATTCGATACATTTCGGAGCCTCCTGAAATTGCCGATGCTGACAAGAGAAGACACCATGGCCCAGGGGGCGCCGAAATGTCATTTAAGAGGCCGTTAAATTGTCTTTATTCTTCATTTATTGACAGATCTACCGGTCTTTGCACGGGACATTTTGAAATTTTGGTAGACTTGACGTTACAAAGGTGCCCGCCCCCCGCATTTTGAAACTCGTGACGGCCGTGGTTGTGGTCAGCATTTTCGGCACCCCGACCACCGCGGACCACGCGGCCATCGACTTCGTCGATGCGCTGACGGGACCCGATAGCCCTGCCTTCGTGATCCCGTTCGACAAGTACGCCCTGACACCGACCGGGCTGGTCCGCACGTCTGCCGCGTCGGGCACCCAGAACGGCATCGACCGTCCCGTGGTCAGGACCGCTTCCGGCAAATACCTGTCCAGGGATTTCCTGTTCGAAGTCGATGTGACGATTCCGGCGTCGCACGGAGACATTGCCTACGTGGGCTTCGGCGCCGGGCGCACCAGCCCCGTCCTCGACAACGAACCGACCAGCGCATTCGTGTTCCGCATCCACAATCTGCCGGACATGCCGTTCCACGGCATCGACATCGCGGTCGGTGTGCCGAGCGGCGGCAAGGAGTTTCGTGGCGCCTTTCGTTCACTCGATCGGGTCGGCGCCTATACGCCGGGCCGTCCCATGCGCTTCCGCATCGAACACCGCGGCGGCGTGGTGACGATGACGATCCCCGATCTGAACGTGAGCCGCGCCTTCACGTTCGCGGAGTTCGCGGATCTGTTCGACGCGTCCAACGCTTACCTGTTCCTGACCAACAGTTCGGAGGGCACGACCTTCCAGAACGCGTCGCTGCGGACGCCGTAACATGCCAGGGCCGGCTTACGTCTGGGACAAGTGGCGCTTCGAGCCGACCGAGTGCCGGTTGATGCGCGGCGCCGCCATTGTGCCCATGCCCGCCAAGACCCTCGACTTGCTGGCGACCTTGCTCAGGCGCGCCCCGCGGCTGGTGACGAAGGAAGAGATCCTCACCGCGGTGTGGCCCGACGCCGCTGTTGAAGAGGGCAACATCGCCTTCCACATCGCGGCGCTTCGCAAGATTCTCGATGCCGGTGACGGTCCTTCCGTCATCGAGAACGTCAGGGGCCGCGGCTATCGTTTCGTGCGCGACATCGCCATTCGCCAGCTGCCGCCGACCGATACGGTCCAGCAGCGCATCGTCCAGCCGCCGCCGGCCGCGCCACACCAGCCACGGCGGCGAGCGCTCTGGCCGGCCCTGGCAGTCGCCGGAATTCTCGTCGTCGCGCTCGCCCTGACGGTGGTCATGCGCGGGCGTCCGGCGGAGTGGCTGGTCGTCGTGATGCCCTTCACGGTCGTGGATTCCGCGGCAGGCGCGGCACTCGTGCCAGGGCTCGCCCAGTACGTCGCCTTGCAGTTGGAGAAGACCAACATTCGCGGCCAGGCGCTGACCGGCGGACCAAGGGGCGAGTTGCCGCAAGACGCCGGCGCGCGGCTTGGCGCCGATGCGGTGCTGATGGGCACGCTGCAGCAAACGCCTGCGGGATGGCGAGTCTCGGTGGAACTGGCGCGAACGAGCGACGGCAGCCGTGAGTGGACCTGGGTCTTTGAAGTCGCGAACGACGCGGACCGGCCCACCGGCGCAGGCCCGGATGATGTGCGCTCCCGCCTCCAAGACGCGATCGGCGGGCGAATCGCTTCAGGACTTCAGCGCCGGCTGGCGGCAGGAATCGATTAGAGTCGCTGTTACCTTCCTATCGCATACAGGGCGTCAGTCGAGCGGATGCGGGCGCCCTACGATAGAATCCCCCGGTGTCCTCACCCTTGCGATCGCTCACGTTTTCGCTGCTGCTGCTTGGAACCGCAACCGCTGTTGCGGCGCAGGGCCGCGCCATCCTGCCGCCCGTCCCCACACCCACCGATGTGAAGCCCGGCAGCATCACCTGCGACGAGTGTCCGTATCCCTATCCCAGTTCGTCTCTCGACATCAGCGTCTACAGCCAGGACGTCCGCATCTCGTACATGGACGTGGCCCCGCAGGGCACGCCCAACGGCCACACCGCGATGCTGCTGCACGGCAACAACTTCGGCGGCTTCTACTTCAAGGCCATCATCGACGGCCTGACCAGGGAGGGCTTCCGCGTCATTGTCCCCGACCAGATTGGCTACGGCCGGTCGTCGAAGCCGATTGCCCCATACAACTTCAATACGCAGGCGCGGAACACCTGGCTGATCCTGCAGCACCTGAAGATCGAAAAGGCGATGGTGATCGGCCACTCGATGGGCGGCATGCTCGCGGCGCGCTTCGCGACGCAGTATCCGAAGGCGGTTGAGCGGGTGGTGATTTACAACCCGATCGGGCTCACCGACGGGCGATTCGGCCGGCCGATGCAGTCGATCGACGAGGCCTACAAACAGGCGCTCACGGCCGACTACCAGGGCACGCGCGCCAGCCTGAGCCGCTACGTCGCGCACAACCCCAAGGCATGGAACCAGGAATTCGAGACCTACACCCGCATCCGCTACTCGTGGACACTCAGCGCCGACTGGCCGCGGCTGGCGATGGTGCAGGCGCTCATCGGTCAGATGCTGTACGCCGACCCGGTCGTCTACGATTGGGCGCACATCCAGGTGCCGACGCTCGCCTTCGGCGGCGCCGACGACATGCTGCTGGGCACGGCGGCGGCGTTCCAGGAGCGCATGAACTACATCGCCAAGACGGTGCCCAACGGCAACGGCCGCGTGTTGCTGCTCCCGGGACTCGGACACGTGCCGCACCTCGAGGCGCCCGAAAAGGTGCTGCCGCCGCTGGTCGCGTTCCTCAAAGAGGGCCTGACCGCGAAGTAGGCGAGGGTCGCGGGACATCGAGCCATGATCGAAGTGTCCGGGCTGCGCAAGCAGTACGGCGATTTCGCCGCGGTGGACCACCTCTCGTTCACGGTTCGACCGGGCGAGGTGCTGGGTCTGGTCGGCCCCAACGGCGCCGGCAAGACCACCACGCTGCGCAGCATCACCGGCATCATTCCGCCGAGTGCCGGACAGGTCTCGCTCGCCGGCGTTCTTTCCCGACGAGCCGCGGGGGCAACCGGGACGACGTGGATTTCTGGCTGCTTGCTGAACGCGAACTCCGGCCAGCGAACAAATGATCGTCCGTCGTTGGCAAGAGCCGCCCTCAGGTGGATACAATCCGCCCGTAGATCGGGTAGGACTCACCGGCCGCCAGCCCTTCCTCGATGATGTTCCGACTTTTTCAGGGAGGGCGCGGATCTCGAAGTCCACGCCGAGTTCGACGGGGCGGGCATTGGGCCGCCTCCGGCGTCGTGACCCTCGGTTCGGAGATCACGAGCCGCGGCAGGTCGCGCCCGTTCTCGGTCTTGCCGAAACTCTCGGTGTGCACGAGCGGACTCGACGCCATGAGGCCGTCGATCACCCGCTACACGTCGGCGTCGGAGCTGGTCTCTTCGTAGTTGGTGATCTCCGCGCGCGTGCGCAGATTAGGCTGCTGGGCAGAGGCAACGGTCACGACAGTCATGATGACCGCGAATGCGATGCAGGGCGAACGCATGATGGGCGAATTATGACCAACCAGCGGCGGCCGCCGCCACTGATTACATCTGTCGGCGGGATCACGCCGCCGCGCTGGGGATCGCCTCGGTGGGGCCCTTGAAGAAAACGGCACCGCTTACGGTGCGCTCTATGAGCTCATCTCAACGGCTTTCTTCAAGGGCCCCACCGAGGCGATCCCCGGCGGTGAGCCCTATGGTTGCGCCGTCGTTGTCGCCGCCGGCTGCAGGTACTTGTTGAACCAGTTCAGGTAGCGCTGCAGACGATCGCGCTCGTAGCTCGGGACGGTCAGGCCGTGGAACTGGCCCGGGTAGATCACCAGCTGGGTGTCGATGCCCAGGCTCTTCAGCGCCTGGTACATCTGCTCGCCGCCGGCAATCGGCACGTTGAAGTCTTTCTCGCCGCCCATGAAGAGCGTCGGCGTCTTGATCCGGTCGGCGGCGAAGAACGGGTAGGACACCTTCATCCACTTGTCCTTCGTCTTCCACGGCTGCCCCATCTCGTGGTCGTACTGGACGGTGTACTGGTCGAGGCCGTACATCGTGAACTGCATCGAGCTGCCGGCACCGCTGATCGCCGCCTTGAAGCGCGTGTCGGTGGCGATGGTGTAGTTGGTGGAGATGGCGCCGTAGCTCCAGCCGCCGATGCCGAGGCGGGCCGGGTCGGCAATCCCCTGCTTCACCGCTTCATCGACCGCGCCCAGCAGATCGACCACCTCGAGATTGCCCCAGTCGCCGTGGATCGCCTTCTGCCACGCGCTGCCGCGCCCGGCGCTGCCGCGATAGTTGACCGACAGCACGAGGTAGCCGTTGGCGGCGAGAAATTCTCGTTCGAAACTGAACGCGTGCTGGTCCTGCCCGTTCGGGCCGCCGTGGATGATCAGCAGCGTCGGATACTTCGTGCCGGCCGTGAAGCCCGCGGGCTTCACGATCAACCCGTGCACCTCGGTGCCGTCCTTGCTCTTCGACTGGAAATCCTCCGTCGTCGCCAGCTGCAGCTCGGCGGCGAGCGTGTCGTTGTGCTTCGTCAACTGGCGGAGGTTGGCGCCCTCGAGCGCGTAGACCTCGGTGAACTGCGTCGGCGAGGTCGCCAGCACCGCGAAGTTGCCGTCCTGGCCCGGGCTGAGCGCGCTGATCACGCGCCGGCCGTTGGACTTCCGCTGCACCGCGCCGTTCGGATTCTCGGCCGGCACGCTGGCGACGTGGTTCGTGCGATCGTCCTGCAGCAGGAAGTTGATGTGCTGGCCATCCGCGGACCACGAGGGATTCGACACCGCGCGATCGATCGTCGGCATGTAGACCGGCGGCTTCACCGTGGGCCCCGCCGAGGCCGGTGGATCGGCCGGCACGACGATCAATTTGTTCTGGTCGTAGGCGAAGTTGTGGTCGACATCGCCCAGTAGGACCGCAATGCGGCTGCCGTCCGGGCTCCAGGCGGGACGGCCGCTCTCGCCCTCCGGCGTCTTGGTGATCTGCCTGGGCGTGCCGAAGGGCGTGGCGTCCACGGTCCAGACGTCGTCGTTGGTCGTGCGGTCCGGATCGGCCGCGCCGCGCTTGCTGAGGAAGGCGATCTGCTTGCCGTCCGGCGACCACGACGGGTTGGCGTCGTCGGTGTTGCCCTTGGTGATCACCGTGGCGGCCCTGGTGGCGAGGTCGAACACGGCGATGTGGCTGTACAGCTGCTTGAGGTAACCGCGGCGGTCTTCCTTGAAGTGATACCGATCGATCACGATCGGCGGCTCGGTCTTGCGCTTCCAGCCGTCCATCTTCTCCGGCTCGTCGGCGGGGTCCTCGTCGTTGGCGACAAACGCGATCCGCGTGCTGTCGGGCGACCACTGGATGCCGGACACCCCGCCCTTGAAATCGCTGACGCGCTGCGCCTCGCCGCCAGACCGGTTGAGCAGCCAGATCTGGCCGCCCTTCTTCTTCTCGTCTTCGTTGCCGCGCGACGCCACGAACGCGAGGTACTTGTTGTCGGGGCTCCACCGCGGCGACGACTCGTTGTCGGGCGACGAGGTCAGCTGCAACTGGTCGCTGCCGTCCCACTTCACCATCCAGAGGTCGGTGTTGCGCTTGTCTTTCTCGGCGTCGATGGTGGTGACCGTGTAAGCCACCCACAGGCCGTCGGGCGACCGCTGCGGATCGCCGACACCGAGGATCTTCGAGTGATCGTCCAGGGTGAGGGCACGCTTCGACTGAGCGGCCGGCGACAGCGGTGCCACGGCCAGAGCGAGGAGGATGACCAGGAGGCGTTTCGTCATGCGGCTGACTATAACTCCAACTCCGGCTAACCACCTTCGCACAAGGCTACGGCGGTCAAGAAGCGGGAGGCTACATGGCGAGGGAGCTGCCACGCCGACGCCATTGCCAAGGCGGGCGACATGGGCGCCGCCATGGGCTCGATGAAGGAACTCGGTGGCACCCCCTACTTCACCGAGGCGGTGGCCACAATCGTGACACCGCCGTCGGTCATCAGCGTCACGGTCAGGCTCGTCCCCGCCTTCAGCTCCTGCTTCAGATCCGACAGCCGCACGAACGCCCCGCCGGCCTTGAGTTCCAGCGAACCATAGGACGCGACCGTCAGCTCCTTCACGGGCTTGTCGCCGTCGATCAGCTCGACCTTCCCAGCCGCCTCGCTCTTCGCCGACACCACGTAGATGTCGTACATCGTCGGGTTGTTGATCACCATGTAGACCGGCGCCGGCGCGCCGGACGCCGCCGGCGCCCATGCGTCAGACGCGGTAATGGCGGGCTGTGCATGAGGTGCCGCAATCAGCAACGCGACGACGAGAGCGGTAGGCAGGAATGTCATCACAAACCTATGTAACGGTGCCAGGCACTACTTCGGCAGCGCCTGCGGCATGTCGGCGACCACGTAGATCATCGCCGAAATGGCGGCCGCCGCCTTCGACACTTCCTGCGGATCGATGCGATCGATGGTGTCGGCCGGCGTGTGGTGGATGGTGAAGTACTTCGTCGAGTCGCCGGAGTAGGCCATCATCGGCACCTTGCCGAGCGTGGCGATTGGGCCGATGTCGGCGCCGCCGCCGCCGGGTCCGATATTCTGGAGGCCAAGCGGCGTCAGCAGCGTACCGATATCGGCGACGAGCTTGCGCGCCGCGTCCGAGCCGGTGAAGCCGAGGCTCGCCGGCGCGAACACGCCCGAGTCGGACTCGAACGACAGGATGTGATTGCCGGCTTCCTTGGCGTGCTGATCGCGATAGCCGTTGCCGCCGCGCAGGCCGTTCTCTTCGTTGGTGAACAGCACGACGCGCACCGTGCGCTTCGGGCGGATGTTCAGCTTCTTCATCAGGCGCGCCGCCTCCCACGTCACCACGCACCCCACCCCATCGTCCGAGGCGCCGGTGCCGGGATCCCACGAGTCGAAGTGGCAGCCAACCAGGACAATCTCGTCCGGCTTCTCGCTGCCGCGGATCTCGCCGACGACGTTGAACGACTCGACGTCGGGTTCGAAGTGCGCCTCCATCTTGAGGCGCAGGCGCACGTGGAGGCCGCGGTTGACGAGCCGCTGGATGCGCAGGGTGTCTTCAACCGGGATGGCGGCGGTGGGAATCTTCGCCACCGTGTCGTCACCGTAGTTCATGCCGCCGGTGTGCGGCGTGCGCAGTCCCGTGGGGCCCACCGCCCGCACCAGCGCCGCGACGGCGCCATGCTGCGAGGCCATGCGGGCGCCGTTGCCGCGGTACGCCACGGTCTCGCCGTAGTTGGTATAGGGCACGTTGAAGAGGACGATCTTGCCCCTGGCTTCGGCCGCCCGCTCGGTGAGCTCGGCGCCATTGGCCACCACCATCACCTCGGCCTCGATGCCGGCGGGAGGCGTGGCGATGCTGCCGCCGAGGCCGAGCAACGGCACGACATGGTGCGGCGGGTTGGTGATCTCGAGGCTCTCGGCGCCGCGGACCCACTTCGGCACCATCACCCGCTCGGTGTGGACGTTCTCGAGGCCGTCCTTCTTCATGGTCTCGACGGCCCAGGCGATGGCGCGATTCAGGTTGTCCGATCCGCTGATCCGCTGTCCGTAGGTGTCGGTGAGTTCCGCCACGCGGTCCCACGCGAACTGATCGGCGGTGGCGGCCTTGATCAGTTTGTCGGCGTGGTCGCGGAACGGATCGAGCCAGGCCGGGCGGCCCTGCGCCGACGAGGGGAGCGGCAGGGCGGTTGAGACGAACAGGATGAGGGCGAGGGCGTGACGCACCATGCCCTAATTATAGGAGGCGGGCGCTCGATTGCCAGAGGACTCCATTTATGCTACATTGTGCTACATAATGAACCACGACGTAGCGCGGCGTGGCCCTGACACGGTCGGCGTTCGGGAACTCCGGCAAAATCTGTCGATTTACCTGGATCGGGTGAAGCTGGGCGAAACCCTGAGCGTGACCGAATATGGCCAGGTCGTGGCCATCCTGGCCCCCCTGCCGGCCGCCAAGCTCACGACCCTGGAACGCCTGGTGGCGGAAGGCCGCGCCACACCGCCCACCCGCTCGCTGCGCGACCTGCCGGCGCCCACGCCCGGGCTGCCCGGCGCTCCCGCCAGTGAAGACGTCATCGCTGAACTGCGCGAAGAACGCCTGTGAAGGTCGCCTATTTCGATTCGTCGGCGATCGTGAAGCTCGATCGCCTCGAGCGCGAGTCGCTCGCGCTCATCGACTACCTCACCGACGACGAGATCGAGGCCTCGACGTCGATTGTCGCGGGAATCGAAGTGGCGCGCGCGCTCAAGCGCGTGCGCGCCACGCCGTCGCCATCGGCCGAACCCATGCGCGGCTTCTTTCTCCTGGGTCTTGATCCCGCGATTTGTGACACGGCCGGGAAGCTGGAATCGCCGGCGCTGCGATCGCTCGACGCCATCCACCTGGCCACGGCGCTGTCGATTGACGATGAAGTCGAGTTCATCACTTACGACGAGCGCCTGGCGGCGGCCGCGCGCGAGCATCGCCTGCGGGTCGTGCAGCCCGGACGCGTCTAGCGGCCACACCCGTACGAGCTGGCAGCGCATATAAAATAGACCATATTGAAATATGCCATGCATACGAAATAGATTATCAATATGCGAACCACGCTGGATCTGCCGGAAGACCTGATCGACGAAGCTCGCGAATCGTTGGGCTTCAAGTCGAAAACAGACACCATTGTCTACGCTCTGAGGGAGGTGGTCCGGCGTAACAAGCTGGACACCTTGAAGGCCCTTTTCGGCACAGTGGAATTTGAGGTCGATCCGTTGACGCTGCGCGGAAAGCCTGCTCCAGCCAGCGGCCAGAAGTGATCGTTGTCGATACGTCGGTACTGGTGCCGATCCTGCGCTCGGCACCGGCGTCGGAGACGGCGGTGTTGTGGCAGTTGATCGATCACGACCTCATCACGCTGCCAACGGTCGTTCGCCAGGAGGTGCGTGCCGGGCTCGGCAAGTCACAGCGGCGCCAGGTGCTCGACCTGCTCGCCGCGATGCCCCTCGGCGTGCCGACAGATGACATCTGGACCCGGATCGAGCGATGGACGGATCTCGCGGCCGATGCCGGCGAACGATTTACCCTGCCCGACCTGCTGATCGCCGCCATCGCCGACGAACTGGGTGCGCTGGTCTGGACGCTCGACAAGGACTTCGAGCGAATGGCCAAGCTGAAGTTCGTGCGCCTTTACGCCTAGCGAATCGCCAGCAACGCCTCGTCCGTGCGCCACTACCACGTGCCGACATATTGGCCGGCGGGAACGTGGCCCTGGCCCGACGGCCCGCGCCAGCGGGACCAGTCACGAGTCCGGCGAGAAGGCACCGATACCTGGCCCCATCCTGGAACACAGATGGCCGGTTTCGCGCCGGGCTGTAAGGCCATTAGAATGAAGGCCTCACTTTCCGGGGACGGGCTGAGGCGCAGACGACAGGATTCAAGGGCCGCAGATGACGCAGGATTCAAAGCCAGGGCCGCAGATGACGCAGATTACACAGAGGGAAATGCCAAATGTTTAAGCTCGTGAGAAAAGGGCTCTTGTCTGCGCTATCTGTGTCATCTGCGGCCCTGGTGTTGGTATCGGTGTCATCGACGCCGGTGGAAACCCAAGCGCCGTCGCCGGAGCGGCAATATCTGAGTCGCGTCCGCCGCCTCACCGTGGAAGGCAAGCGCGCGGGCGAGGGTTATTGGTCGCCAGACGGCAAGCGCCTGGTGTTCCAGAGCGAGCGCGACCCGGCCAACCCGTTCTACCAAATCTACTTGCTCGACTTCGCCACCGGCGACACCAAGCGCATCTCGCTTGGCACGGGCAAGACCACGTGCGCGTTCTTCCGGCCGGGCAGCGACGAGATCATGTTCGGATCCACCCACCTCGATCCCAAGTCGAAGCAGTCCCAGGATGACGAGCTGGCCTTCCGCGCCTCCGGCAAGCAGCGCCGCTACGCCTGGGACTACGACGCGTCGATGGACATCTTCGCGTTCAGCGAGAAGACCGGGACGATGAAGCAGCTGACCACGGCCAAGGGTTACGACGCCGAGGGCGGCTACTCGCCCGACGGCCAGTGGATCGTGTTCTCGTCGATGCGCGACGCCTACAACCGCACGCTGTCGGCGGCCGAACAGAAGCAGCTCGAGCTCGACGCCTCGTATTTCGCCGAGGTCTACATCATGAAGGCCGACGGCTCCGGCCAGAAGCGCCTCACCGATTGGGCCGGCTACGACGGCGGCACCTTCTTCACGAAAGACGGCCGCATCGTGTGGCGCCACTTCGACGAGGGCGGCCTGATTGCCGACGTCTGGACGATGAAAGCGGACGGCACCGACAAGAAGCAGATCACCGACTTCGGCGCCATGAGTTGGGCGCCCTACGAGCACCCGTCCGGTGAGTACTTCCTGTTTGCCTCCAACAAGCTCGGCTTCGAGAACTTCGAAGTGTTCATGGTGGACAAGGCGGGCGCCAAGGAGCCGGTGCGCATCACCTACACCGACGGCTTCGACGGGCTCCCCGTGCCGTCGCCGGATGGCACCCAGATCGCGTTCACGTCGAGCCGCGCCGGCGGCACGGGCGCGGCCGGACAGATCTACCTCGCGCAGTGGAACCACGAGGCGGCGATGGCCGCCTTGAAGGCGGCGCCACCGCGCAAGCCATCACGCCCGGGAGGGCCGGGACTTTAGTCCCGGCC
>CAYHCX010000104.1:0-2419 GCA_964355095.1 uncultured Acidobacterium sp. | reverse complement strand
GGAGGGCCGGGACTTTAGTCCCGGCCACGAGCTATACCCGGAGGGCCGGGACTTTAGTCCCGGCCGCACCCAAGTCCCGGCGCACGAGAGAAACAACATGCACAACACATCACGATTCGTTCTTGCTGCTGCCGCCGCTGCGGCACTTCTCGTGGCCACCCCGCACGCGCAGACCGCCACCGCCGTGCAATCGCGGACCAGGACGCACGTCGAGACGCTGGCGTCCGGCAAGTTCGAGGGCCGGCTCACCGGTTCGCCGGGCGAGAAGCTCGCCGCCGACTACATCATCAGCGAGCTGAAGCGCATTGGCGCGAAGCCGCTGCCGGGCATGACCGACTTCCGCGTCCCGTTCACGTTCACGGCCGGCACGAAGGACGGCGGCACGACAGTCACCGTCACCAAGGACGCCGGCGGCGCGCAGACCTTTACCGGAGCGACAACGGTTCAGGCGCTGTCGTTCTCGGATACCGCCGAGGCCACCGGGCGGGTCGTGTTCGCGGGCTATGGCCTGGTGGTGCCCGAGGCACAGAACTTCGGATACGACAGCTACGCCGGCCTCGAGGTGAAGGACAAGATCGTGGTGGTCTTGCGGTACTTCCCCGAAGACGCCGACCAGAAGACGCGCGCGATTCTCGCCCGCTACGCCGACCTGCGCTACAAGGCGCAGGCGGCCCGCCAGCGCGGCGCCAAGGGCATGCTCGTGATCACGGGGCCGCGATCGCCGAACGCCGGCGCCGTGGTGCCGATGAGTTTCGACACCGCCATCGCCGGCTCCGGCATTGTCGCCGCCAGCGTCGGCAGTGAGGTGTTTGCGCCGATCGTCGCGGCGTCGGGCAAGTCGCTGGACGAGGTGCAGAAGGAGTTCGACAGCGGCAACCCGCACGTGGCGGGCTTCGCCATCCCCGGCATCATGGTGACGCTGAAGGCCAACGTCATCCGCCAGCAGCAGACCGGCAACAACGTGGTGGCCTACCTGCCGGCGACCACGCCGACGACGGGCGTCAACAAGCCGTGGGTGGCGGTCGGCGCCCATTACGATCACCTCGGTCGCGGCACCACTGGCGGGTCGCTCGCGGGCCAGGATGAGAAGAACGCCATTCACCCCGGCGCCGACGACAACGCCTCCGGCGCGGCCACCGCGCTCGCCGTGGCCGAGGCCTTCGGCAAGCAGGCGCGCAGGCGCAACCTGCTGATCGCGTTCTGGTCGGGCGAAGAGCTCGGCCTGCTGGGCTCGAACGCGTTCGTGACCAAGCCGCCCATCCCGCTCGAGACGATGGCCGCCTACCTGAACTTCGACATGGTCGGCCGCGTCGCCGACAACAAGCTCACCGTGCAGGCCACCGGCACCAGCACGATGTGGCCGAAGCTGCTCGAGCAGGCCAACGTCGCCGCCGGCTTCGACCTCGTGCTGCAGGAAGACCCCTATCAGCCGACCGACGTCGGCAGCTTCAACATCGCGGGCGTGGCCTGCCTCACCTTCTTCACGGGGGCGCACCAGGAGTACCACAAGCCCAGCGACACCGCCGACAAGATCAACTACGAAGACCTCGTCCGCGTCGGTGAGCTGGCGTCGGGCGTCGTCAAGCGGCTGATGGATTCGCCCGACGCGCCGCTCTTCACCAAGGTCGAGCAGAAGACCGAGACCGGCGGCCGCGCCGGCCTGCGGCTGTTCACCGGCACCATCCCCGACTACGCGTCCGACATCAAGGGCCTGCTGCTGGGCGGCGTGATTGGTGGCGGTCCGGCGGAACAGGCCGGGCTCGCGAAGGGCGACGTGATCATCGAAATTGCCAGCCAGTCGATCACCAACATCTACGACTACACGTTTGCGCTGGAGTTGCTGAAGATCGGCCAGCCCGCCAAGGTGGTGTTCATGCGCGGCGGCGAGCGCAAGGAAACCACGCTGACGCCGGCGGCAAGGAAATAAGAAACCGGGTTTCTTTTTCGCAGACCTGAGTTGACCTGGTGGAAGAAAAAGAAACCCGGTTTCATCTCGTCGGCAAGATCGCCGACTTCACGCCGGGTACCGGCAAGATGGTGGTGGTGGGCGGCCGGCACGTGGCGCTGTTCAGGCTGGGCAACGCGTTCCACGCCCTTGACAACCTGTGCCTGCATCGCGGCGGCCCGCTGTGCGAGGGGCCGATCGAGCGCGGCGTCGTGACGTGTCCCTGGCACGGCTGGTCGTACGAGATTGCGACCGGGACGATGGTGCAGGATCCGCGCGTCGGCGTGTCGCGCCACGAGGTGCAGGTCGACGGCGACGTGGTGTCGGTGCGCCTGACGGACTAGGGCGCCGGCACCGGGGTCGGCGACGTTTAACCGGCGAAGCACACTCAGTTTGCCGTCCTTGTCCTCGGTCCCCATGGAGAAATGTGTGTACACGGGATCGACCTTAAGCGGATCGAATGTTGCGCTAGGA
>CAYHCX010000103.1:8583-13763 GCA_964355095.1 uncultured Acidobacterium sp. | reverse complement strand
GCGCCGACGGCTTGCCGTCGGTGATCATGATGATCTGCCGCATGTCCTTGCGCTGGCGCTCGAGGATGCGGCGGGCTACGCGCAGGCCTTCGCGCGTGTTGGTGTAGTACGGTCCGACGCGCACGCGCCCGAGTTCCCGCAGCGGGATCTCCTCGGCGCTGTCATGGAACAGCACGGCATGAAGCGTGTCACCGGGATATTGCGTTCGAATGAGGTGCGACAGCGCCATGGCCACGCGCTTGGCCGGGGTAAAGCGATCCTCGCCGTAGAGGATCATGCTGTGGCTGCAGTCGAGCATCAGCACGGTGGCGCAGGAGGTCTGGTACTCGCCTTGCGCGACCATCAGATCGGAATAGTCGATGTCGATGCCAGAAGTACGGAGGGCGGGGGCTTCAGCCCCCGCCGCTTTAGCCCCGGCCGCAGCAGTCTCGTCCGCGTTTCTCCGCACCGCATTCAGAATCGTCGCCGTGGCGTCGATGTTCATGACATCGCCGAACTCATACGGCTTCGGCGCGCCGCTGGTTTCGATGCCGGTGGACAGATCGCGCGTGTCGTGACGGCCGGTGCTGCCGTGGCCGGATGAACCGAGCAGGTCGCGCAGAGCGCGATAGCCCAGGAAGTCGAGCGCCTTGTCGGTGACCTCGAACTTCACCTCGCCGGGTTCGCCCTCGCCGGGACCGCCACCCTGGGCGCGCCGGGCCTTCTCGGGATCCAGGTCAGGCGGGGCGGTGATGTAGCCCGACTCCTTCATGCGCTCGATGATCTGCTGGATCAAATCCTCCAGCTGCCTGCCCTGAGCGAGGCGGTCGCCTTCGACCGCCGAGTCGAAGGGGTCGCCGAACAGTCTATCGAGCGTGTCGTCGGGCAGCACCCCGCCGTTGAACAGCGCTTCAAGAATGGCGTCGTGCAGCGCCTGCATGGTGCGGTCGCTGTCGTCGCCGGTGTCGCGCGGGTTCCCGAACCCGCTCGACATCAGCAGGTCCGACAACTTCGACATGAGCTCGTCCATGTCGAGGTCGTCGAGCAGATTGGGCACGTATTTCGTGTATTTGTACTTCATGGTGTCAGCGACGGCTAAAGCCGTCGCTCTCCGCCTGGAACTCAGCGACGGCTAAAGCCGTCGCTCGCCGCCTGGAACTCAGCGGCGGGCTAAAGCCGTCGCTCGCCGCCTGGAACTCAGCGACGGCTAAAGCCGTCGCTCTCCGTGCGACGGTCTCCGGAGGGCGATGGCTTTAGCCGTCGCCTCAGTTGTAGTACCGCTTCTTCTTCTTGCCGGTCGGGCTGTCGTCGTCATCATCCGGCGTCAGCACCGGCGCGCGGCTGTGCTGCGGTTGAGGACGCCGCACCGGTTCGGTGGCGTGGTAGCCGCGCTCGTCGCTGCGGCTGATCTTCTTCTGCGAGTACAGCCCTTCGAGCGCGAAGTCGATCCCGGCGGCGAGCACCGGCACCGGCGCGTCCGGGGCAATGCCGGCCAGGTGCGCCAGTTCGAGCAGGCCCTGCACCCGCCTGGCCTGCGCCAGCAGCTCCGTCGACGAGGTGGTGTCCGACAGGCTGAGCGTTCCGCCGAGGTCGAACCATTCGATTACCGGCTTCAAGTCTGAATCGCGGACGTAGCCGTCGAACACGTTCGAGACGGCCGCGCGCACCAGGTCGCGCGCCACCTGGTCGGCGCCCTTCAGCTCGCCTTCGTATTCCAGCTCGAACTTGCCGGTCATCGACGGCAGCGCGGCGTAGATGTCGGTGACCCGCGCCACCGTGGGCGTCTCGCCGGTCGCCAGGGCGCGGCGCTCGGCGTTCGACACCGTGGTCTCGAGCACGCTGATCGGCAGGCGCTGGCTGACGCCGGAGCGCTTGTCCACCTTCCGCTCGCCGCGGGCCTGGAACGCGATGTCCTCGACCACTTCGCGGACGAAGCGGGGGACCTCGATGTCGCCGCCGCGCGCGACCCACGCCTCCTGCGACGTGATCTCGATGGCGTCGACCCGGCTCTGCATGTAGTGGGTGCGGATCTCGGCGCCGATGCGGTCCTTGAGCGGCGTGATGATCTTGCCGCGCGCCGTGTAGTCCTCGGGGTTGGCGGTGAAGGCCATCAGCACGTCGAGCGGCAGGCGCACCGGATAGCCCTTAATCTGGACGTCGCCTTCCTGCAGGATGTTGAACAGGCCGACCTGGATCTTGCCGGCGAGGTCGGGCAGCTCGTTGATGGCGAAGATGCCGCGGTTGGCCCGCGGCAGCAGGCCGAAGTGCATCGACAGCTCGCTGCCCAGTTGCAGGCCGCCCCTGGCGGCCTTGATCGGATCGATGTCGCCGATCATGTCGGCGATGGTCACGTCCGGGGTCGCCAGTTTCTCGACATAGCGCGCCTCGCGCGGCAACCAGCGGATGGGCAGGTCGTCGCCTTCCGCCTTGACGCGCGCCAGGCCGTACGCCGACAGCGGCGCCAGCGGGTCGTCGTTGATCTCGCTGCCCGGAATCACCGGCAGCCACTCGTCCAGCAGCGTGGTGAGGGCGCGCAGGATGCGCGTTTTCGCCTGGCCGCGCAGGCCGAGCAGGATGAAGTGGTGCTTGGCCAGCACGGCGTTGACCAGTTGCGGCACGACCGTGTCGTCGTAGCCGATGATCCCGGGGAACAGCGTCTCCTTGCGGCGCAAGCGTTCCGCGAGGTTCTCGCGGACTTCGTCGCGGACCGGACGCCGGCGAACGTCTCCGCGCGCGATGGCCGCTTTCAGATGTCCGAGGGTCTCGAGACGGGGCGAAGACGACATATCCGGCTATTATGACTCGCCGCGCGTCCCCGAAGGTCCAGCCGGCGCCACCGCGCGCCGTGGCGCATACAACCGGAGCGGCGGCAATTCGTACGAGACGCCTTTTCGCAGCACATCCAGCGTCTGCAACGCCGTCAGCGGATAGATGGTCCGGAGGCCGTTGGCCATGGGCCGGTCGAACGGCTGGCCGAGCCGGAACCACCCATCAGGGGTGATCACGAACGTGCCTGCCGTCCAGCCGGCCTTGCGGCGCGCCGCCACCACCACGAAATCCACGTCCGGGAGGTCCGCCCATGGACCGGGGTAACGGCGGTCGGGCTCGTCGGTGCCCTCGGCGGTCGTTCGCGTGCGATGCGAGGACCGCGCCGCGGCGGAATGGCGGGTGCGGTGGATGAGCGTATCGATGCCGGTGAGCACGGGGTCGCCGAACGGCTCGTCGATCCACCACGATACGGCGCGGATGAGTCCGCTGGCCATGAGATAACCGCACAACAGTCCGGTCGGCGTGAAGAACGCGAAGGTGAACCCGGTGAGGAGCATCAGCGGCGGCGGCATGAACTCAATCCCGGCGGTGTTCGCGACCTGGTGGCTGTAGGCGACGAAGCCGTTGAGGCCGAACCCGAGGCCGGCCAGCAGCGTGAGCAGGCCCGAGACCGGCACCATGGCCTGCACGGGCAGATCGATCGCCTCCCAGTGCCGCCGCGGCAGCAGCGACGGGACAATGGCGACGAGCGCATCGACGAAGGGCCGCACGGGTGGAGTATAAGGGCGACCCGTGCGAACATGGCGCCGTGCCCGTGCCGGTCTTCGCCTCGCCACGCCCCCTGGTGTTCGCCCATCGCGGCGGCGCCCGGCTGGCGCCGGAGAACACGCTGGCCGCGCTCGACCACGGCCTGACCCTGGGCGCCGACGGCATCGAGATCGACGTCCAACTGTCGGCGGATGGCGTGCCCATGGTCATCCACGACAAGACGCTCGACCGGACTACCGACCGGGTGGGCGCCGTGCACGACTTCACCGCCGACCAACTGGCGCGCGTCGACGCCGGCCACCGGTTCGAGCGCGCCGGCGCGTTTCCCTTTCGCGGCCAGGGCCTTGGCGTCCCGACGCTGCGCGCCGTGTTGGCGCGGCATCCCGAGACGCGCGTCATCATCGAGATGAAGGGCGGCGAGCCGGAACTGGCGCGGGCCGTGGCGCACGAGGTGCGGCACGCCGGCGCCGTGGATCGCGTGTGCGTTGGCTCCTTCTACCAGGCCTCCATCGAAGCCTTGCGGGAAGAGGCGCCTGAGATCGTGACCAGCGCCTCGCAGCCGGAGGCGCGGTGGGCCCTGCACCGCTCGTGGGTGCGCTGGCCGTGGGCTGGCCCGCGCCCGTACGTCGCGTTCCAGGTCCCCGAGCGCGCCGGGCGGTTGCGCGTGGTGACGCCGGCGTTCGTGGACCAGGTGCATCGCGAGGGCCAGGTCATCCAGGTGTGGGTGGTCAACGACGAGCCCGACATTCGCCGGCTGCTCGACTGGGGCGTTGATGGCCTGATCTCCGATCGGCCCGACGTCGCGGTGCCGGTCAACGCCGCGTGGTATAACGAGCGCCAAACCCTCGCATGAGCATGATCCCGCCGACATTGAACGATGTCTACGCCGCGCGTGAACGCATCGCGCCGCATGTGCAACCCACACCCCTGCTGCGCCATCCGCTCCTCGACGAGGCCACCGGCCTGTCGATCTGGGTGAAACACGAGAACCACAACCCGACCTGCGCCTTCAAGGTGCGGGGCGGCCTCAACCTGGTGGGCGCCCTCAGCAAGGAAGAGAAGGCCCGCGGCATCGTCACGGCCAGCACCGGCAACCACGGGCAGTCGATCGGGCTGGCCGCGCGGATTCACCGGGTCGCCTGCACGGTGTTCGTGCCCGAGGGCAACAACCCGGAGAAGAATGCCGCCATGCGCGCCTACGGCGCCACGGTGGAGGAGGGCGGCCAGGATTTCGACGAGGCGCGCGAGCGGTGCGAGCGGCGGGCCGGCGAGACCGGCGCGCGCTACGTGCATTCCGCCAATGAGCCGCACCTGATCGCCGGCGTCGGCACCTACGCACTGGAAGTGTTCGAGCACCTGCCACAGGCCGACGTCGTCCTGGTCCCCATCGGCGGCGGCTCCGGCGCCTGCGGCCTGATCACGGTGCGCAACGCGCTGGGCGCGAAGACGCGGATCATCGGCGTCGGCGCCGTCAACGCCGACGGAGTCGAGAAGTCCTGGCGCGGTCCCAATCGCGTCATCGGGGCGTCGGCCAACACATTTGCGGAAGGCATGGCCACGCGCGTCACCTTTGACTTAACCTTCGACCTCCTCAAGAAACACTTGGACGACTTCATCCTGCTGACCGAAGACGAGCTGGCCGGCGGCGTGCGCCTCGCGCTGCG
>CAYHCX010000103.1:0-8483 GCA_964355095.1 uncultured Acidobacterium sp. | reverse complement strand
TCGGTGTACGTGGAGCTGAGCGCGCTCCTGTACATCGGCGTACTGTCGTTCGTCGGCGGGCTGATCTGGACGTTTCGCGCCTACGTCGCCAACCTCGGCGATGCCGCGATCATCTCGTTCATGTCGCTGCTGGTCGCGGCCACCTTCTACTACTGCTTCACCCGCGCGGAGCCGTACGCCAGCACCGAAGTGGAATCACCGAACCTGGCGATCGACTACGTCCTCTACCTGGGGTGCCTGGTGTTGTCGGCGGAGATCGGCTACGTCGAGTACCGCTTCCACATTTTCGACAACTGGCATCACCACCTGTTGATCGCGAGCGCGGTGTTCGGCGGCCTGGCGTACCGCTTCGACAATCGCTTCGTGCTGTCGCTGGCGCTGTCGTCACTGGCGGGATGGCTGGGTCTGCGCATGTCGGGTCTCAACGTGGCGTCGGCGGATCCGCTGCGCGCCACCGCGTTGTTGTATGCCGCATTCGTGGCCGGCATCGGCACCTGGCTGCACCGGCAGCAGGTCAAGGCGCACTTTCTCGAGGTCTACCTGCACCTGGCCACCAACGTCGTGCTGGCGGCGCTGGCGTCCGGCATCGGCGAGCCGGCCATGGGCCTGGCATATCTCGCCGCCCTCCTGGCCTTGTGCGCCGCCGTCATCGCGCTGGGCGTCCGCCATCGACGGTTCGCTTTCGTGGCTTATGGGACGCTGTATGGCTATGGCGGCATCAGCTTCAAGGTGCTCGAAAATATCAGCGGCATGACGGGCAGTTTTCTCTACTTGTTCGTGACCGGAACCATGATGCTGATCGCGCTGGTGGTGCTGGCGCGGCGATTCGGGCGCGACGAATGACGGCCTACAAGTCACAAGACGAGCGCAACATCCGCGTCGGCCGATTGGTGGAGGACTGGACCCGTTCGGGCCTGCTCACCGCCCAACAGCGCGAGGGGCTGATGCCTCAGGTCGCGGTAGGCCTCCGCCGCACCAACCTGTTCCTGCGCGTCACGCTGTTCCTGTTTGGCGGGTTGATCCTGCAGTCCGGCCTTGGGCTGGTCGCCATCTTCATCGGCGCCCTCCGGAACCAGACCGTCGCCGCGGTGCTGTGCCTGCTGGCCGGCGGCGGATGCTTTTGGCTGGCGGCGCAACTGGTGAGCCGCTACAACCTCTATCGCTTCGGCGTCGAAGAGGCGGTGGCGCTTGGCGCGGTGGGCCTGGCCGCGGCAGGCGCCGCGATCCTGATTGCCGACCAAGGCAACTGGCCGATCATCGCCGGGTTGGCCGTGGCCGCGGCCATGCTGGCCCTCGTGTACTGCCGCTTCGGGTATGTCTACGCCGCCGTCCTCGCCATGGCGGCCGCCGCGGCGCTCCCGTTTCAGTTTGGCGGTTCCGAATTCATCCAGCGGGTGACCGCCATGATCCTGCTGGCCGCGATTGCCGTGGCGTTCCGGTTCAAGCGAATCGAGTACGGCGCCGACTATCCCGGCGACGACTTCGCCGTGATCGAGGCCGCGGCGTGGCTCGGCATCTACCTGCTGCTGAACCTGCTGGCGTCAACCGGCTTCACGCACATCAACAGGGAAGCCACGGTCTACTGGGTGACGTATGCCGGCATGTGGATGCTGCCGGCCGCCGGTCTCTGGGTGGCGCTGCGCGGCCGCGAGCGGCCGCTGCTAGTCGTCAGCATCGTGATGGCGCTCGCGACGCTGCTTTCGAACAAGGAATACCTGGGATCGCCGCGGTACGAGTGGGACCCGATCGTGTTCGGCCTGTTGCTGATGGGCGTGGCGATTGCCGTTCGGCGCTGGCTCGCCTCGGGAGACGGCGGCATGCGCCACGGCTACACCGCCTCTCGGCTGCTGGCCTCCGACAAGGGCAAGCTCGGCGCCTTGGCGATGGTGTCAGCGACCCAGGCGGAGGTGCCGGTCAGCGACGCACCGCCCCCTGCCGCTGAACCCCCCGTGGGCGGCGGCGGCCGCGCGGGCGGCGCCGGGGCGGGCGGGTCGTTTTGACCGATCCGGTTGGGGCGCCGGCATCGCGTGTGCGCACGCGCGTGCTGGGCTTCGCGTTCTCGCTCACCGCCATCACCTATCTCGACCGCATCTGCATCTCGGCCGCGGCCCCCTTCATGATGAAGGACCTCGGCTTGAGCGTGCTCGAGATGAGCGCCGTCTTCAGCGCGTTCACCCTGTCGTATTCGCTCTTCGAGGTGCCGTCCGGCTGGCTGGGCGATGTCATCGGCCCGCGCCGCGTGCTCATGCGCATCGTGATCTGGTGGTCGGCGTTCACGATGGCGACCGGGGTCGTGCAGGGGTTCCGGTCGCTGCTGGCCGTGCGGTTCCTGTTCGGCGCCGGCGAAGCGGGCGCGTTCCCCAACCTGGCGCGGAGCCTGTCGCGGTGGTTCCCGCTGCGCGAGCGCGGCCGCGCCAACGGCGTCATGCTGCTCGGCTCGCGCTGTGGCGGCATGCTGTCGGCGCCCATCGCGCTGTTCTGCATCACGCAGTGGGGCTGGCGCATCACCTTCGTCCTGTTCGGCAGCATCGGCATTGCCTGGGCCGCGGCGTGGTTTGCGTGGTATCGCGATCGGCCGGAAGACCATCCCGCGATTTCCGCCGCCGAAGTGGCGTGGATTCAGCAGGACGGCGGAGCGCCGAAGCGGCACGCCACGCCGTGGGCCGCGATGTTCGCGAGCCGGAACCTCTACGCCATCTGCCTGATGTACTTCGCGTTCGGCTACGGGCTGTATTTCTACTTCACCTGGCTGCCCACCTATTTGATCACCGTGCTCGGGTTCTCGACGCTGGCCGGCGGCGCCTTTGCCGCATTACCGTTCCTGCTGGCGGGCATTGCCGACGTGGCGGGCGGCTGGCTGACCGACCACCTGTCGCGGACCCGCGGCCTCCGTGTCGGCCGCTGTTATCTCGGATGCGCCTCGTTCTTGACTTGCGCGGCCCTGCTGTTCGGGTCCACCCTCATCGGCTCGCCGGTCGCCAAGGCCGTGTTGCTGGCGTTCGCGCTCGCTTCCGCGGATTTCGCGCTGAGCGCGGCCTGGGCCGTGCCGCTCGACATCGCCCCCGATCACGCCGGCGTCGTCACCGGCTGGATGAACACGCTCGGCAACCTCGGCGGCCTGCTCGGCCCCCTCGTCGTGGGTGTCATCGTGGAGGAGTGGCAGTCGTGGGTCATCCCGTTCTACATTGCCGCCGCCGTCTACGCGCTGGGCGCGCTGGCCTGGCTCGCCATCGATCCGACGACGCCGATCGAAGGACCGGCGCTATAGTTGCAATGACAAGGGAGGCAACGAGATGAAGACTCGAGTCATTGCGGCGGTTGTTCTAGCGGTGTTGCCGGTGGTGGCGTCGGCCCAGTCACCGAAGGGCGCGACCTACATTACCGATGAGCAGGTCAAGGCGGTCAATGCCAGCCCTGGTGTCGATCGGCAGATCGTCAACGTCGACATCGGCAAGTTGAACCTGGCGGTGGGCATCATTCATCGCGGCCGGACCGGCGCGCCACCCGCGGCCGCGACGGCGCGACTGGCCGGTGCCGCGGCCGCCCCCGCAGCGGCCCCGGAACCATGCGGTGAGCGGAGTGCCGCGCCGCCGGCCGGAACCGCGAGCGGCATCGCGCACGACGGCCAGACCGAAACCTACATCATCGTCTCCGGCGGCGGCACGCTCGTGACCGGCGGCCACATCGTGAATGGCCGCAAGTCGGCCCCCGAAAGCGCGGTCACCAAGGTGCTGAACGGGCCGTCCTGCAGCGGCGCCATTGCCGGCGCCGACGTCGTCAGGCAGGTGGTGAAAACCGGCGACATCATCATCATCCCCGCCGGCGTGCCGCATGGCTGGACCGACATTGCCGATCACGTGGACTACCTGAGCGTGCGGCCGGATCCTGACCGCGTGCTCGCGGCGGGCTATGTCAACCCGTTGATCAAGAAGTAACCGGCATGGTTCGTGTGGGGCGATGGGCGGTGGTGCTTGTGGCGTTTGCCGTGGCGTTGGGCGCCATGGGATACGCGTACTACCGCAACGAATCCGGCCGGATTCACCGGGAACGGTACGAGGCCATTGCGGCCATCGGCACCCTCAAGGTCGAACAGCTTCACCTGTGGCGACAGATTCGGCTCGACCACGCCGAGGCCCTGGCCCGCGCGCCCTCGGTAACCGCCGCCCTGGCGGACGGGCGGCCCGATGACGTCAGCCGGGCCCGCACCGTCATCGCCACGGGCGCCGAGACCTACGGATACGCCAGTGCCTATGTGCTGACACCGGAAGGGCAGGAGCTGTTCTCGGCCGGCGGCCAGGGAGGCGCCGTCGCCGACTCGCCGATCGTGGACGCCGCGCTCGCGGGCACCGGTCCCGTCATGGGCGCGTTTTTTCGCGCCGGCGACGGGCGCGTCTACGTGGACACGGCGGCAGCGGTCCGTGACAACAGCGGTCGTCCGCGGGGCGTCGTCGTGCTGCGGACCGACGCGCAGAAGCTGTTGTTCCCGATGCTGCAAACCTGGCCCACGCCCAGCCCGAGTGCCGAAACCATGCTGCTGCGGCGGGACGGCGACGAGGTGGTGGTTCTCAACGAGCTGCGCCACCGCCCTGGCAGCGCGCTCACCGTTCGAGAACCCACCACACGAACGGAAACACCGGCGGTGAGAGCGGTGCTCGGGAGCGTCGGGCCGTCCGAGGGCATCGACTACCGGGGCGTGGCCGTGCTCGCCGACCTTCGCCCGGTGCCCGATTCTGACTGGTTTCTCATCGCCAAGCTCGACGCCGACGAGGTGTGGGCCGAGGCCCGCTACCGGGCCGGTGTCGTCGTGGCCCTGGTCACGTTGATGGTCCTGGCGTGCGCCGCCGGGCTCGCTTCGTTCTACCGGAGCCAGCAGGCCGGCCAGTTTCGCGGTTTGTATGAATCGCTGCGTGAGAACGACCAGCTGCTGCGCGAGGCCGAGGCGGTGGGGCAACTGGGCAGCTTCAAGTTCGACATCCCGGCCGACTCGTGGAGGAGCTCGGAGAACCTCGATCGCGTGCTGGGCATCGGCCCCGAGCATCTGCGGACGGTCGCCGGATGGCTGCAGGTCGTGCATCCCGCCGACCGTGACGAGATGGGGGCATACCTGAAAGGGCTGCTGGCCGCTCGCGGACACTTCGATCGCCAGTACCGCATCATTCATGCCTCCGATCAAGTGGAGCGATGGGTGCATGGGCGGGCCCGCGTTGACTACGCCCCCGACGGCGCGCCGCTGCGCATGGTGGGCAGCATCCAGGACATCACCGCCGACCGCGCGGCCGAGCAGGCGCGCCTGGCCGAGGACCGACGCTATCAACGCCAGCGCAACGCGCTGATTCAACTGGCCACCAGTGCGCGACCGAAGGACGACGCATCCCTGACCCGCGCGATCCAGCAACTGACCGAGGTCGCGGCGCGCACCCTCGACGTCGATCGGGTGAGCATCTGGCGCTACACCGGACCTCGAACCGGGATTCGCTGTCTCGATTTGTACGAGCGGGAGGCCCACCGCCATTCGTTCGGCACCGAACTGTCAAGGGCGGACAACCCGCCCTACTTCCAGGCGCTCACCGAGGCGGATGTGCTGGCGGCCGACGACGCGCACCGCGACCCGCGCACGGCGGAGTTCTCGCCGGGCTACCTGACGCCGCTCGGCATCACCTCGATGATGGACGCCGTCATCCGGCTGGGAGGCCGGGTGTTCGGCGTTCTCTGCTTCGAGCACACCGGCCGCGGGCGGCGGTGGACTTACGATGAGCAGACCTTCGCGGTGGCCGTGGCCAATCTCGTCGCCATGTCGCTGACGGGACTGGAGGGCGGCCCCAGGGCGATTCGAGACGTGTTTACTCGAGCCTGACGCGGCCGTCGGGCTCGATGAACCCCCGGTGGGGCGCGGCCGGGTCCATGCGTCCGCCGAGGATCGTGTAGATGAAGTACTTGTCCATCGACGGGTGCACCGCGAACGTGACGCGGATGTCGCGCAACACCGGTGCCTGCGCCGCCAGGCTCCTCGACCCAATCAACATCGCTCGATATTCCGGGTACTTGAACGTCAGCTTCGATTGCGCGATCCGCGCCGGCTGCAGTGCCAGCACGGCGGCGAGCAGCACCAGGCCGATGCCCTGCACCACCCTCGGCCACGGCAGCGCCGCGATCGCGAGGCTGCAGGCCAGGGCCATCGAGGTGGTCAGCGTCAGGAACCAGTAGCTGTCGTACGGCCGCGTCCAGGTGGCGAACAGCACGACCGCCGTCGCGAGGCATCCCACCGACACCGCGACCAGGGGAATGTCGCGTCGCCAGCGCACCAGCACGATGATCATGACCGCCAGCGTCGGCCACCGGAACGTCCACGCGCCCATCTGGCGCACCAGCAGATCGCCGGTCGTGTCGACGACCATGGAATAGCTCCTGAGCACGTTGACCGACGACGCCTGGGTGAAGCTGTCGATGACCACGGTCGGCGCGAGCGGCGTGCCGAGATCGCGGATCTGCGCCACCAGGTAGGGCAGTTGCAGCGCGGCCACCACCGCCATCACCAGCGCCGCGGTCTCGCGCGCGCGGCGCCACTGCCGGCCGGCGAGCGGCATCGCCACGAGCGCCGCCAGGATCGGGACGCCGACAAAGGCGCCGGTGGAGTGCGCCTGCAGTGCCATCCAGGCGACCGCCGCCGTGACGCCGATGCGCCAGCGCGCCGGCTCCTGGCCAAGGGTGAGCACCAGCGCCATGGCCATCTTGGCCAGCGCGGCGGCGACCGGCGGGTTCCAGATCACCGCCGACAGCCCGAGGTCGAACGGCGCCGACACCACGAACAGTGACGTCGCCAGCGCCAGGGCCACCGGCAGGCGCTGCAGCAGGACGAACAGCAGGCAGGTGTCGCCGGCGGTCTGCAGCACCGCCACGATGATGCCGCCGGTGTGCGGAAGGTTGTCGGTAAAGGGACCGATGATCGCGCGGCCGAGCCAGAGCAGCCAGTAGAAGATCGGCCCCAGCGTATGCCCGCCGGCCAGGCTGGGCGGGCCGGTGAGCGGCAACTCGCGCCAACTGCTCAACGCCACCGTCCAGTCGCGAATCTGATCGCCCAGCATCAGGAAGGTGCTGGTGATGCCGTAGGTCCGAATCAGCAGGACGTAGACGAAGAAGGCGGCCGCGATGGCAATCCGGACTCGCGGCGTCTTCATTGAGCGGAAATTCTACCTCTGACCTTGCGAAGGACAGTGTCGTACATCGCCGGCGTTGCGGCGCCGGTGTTGGTGTTCTGCCTGGACGGATGGTACATCCCCACCAAGGTGCTGGGGTGTCCGCCTTCGCGGCCTATGGCCGCTCCGGCGAGACCTCGCCGAAGCTCGCCAGCGGTGGCTGTGCGAGCGGAGGCGGGCTCAGGTGCTCGGGTGCTGAGGTGCGCGCTGGCGCCATGACCGAATGCCGGGCGAGGGCGGGGAAGGTCGGCGGCGGCCCGCTTCACCCGGCCGACCTCCTGGCAATAGGTCCGCGGGCGTGGGCAGCGGTCGCAGCTAATGATGGCGGTCCGAACGGCCGACAGAACAAGGGGGCGATTACCGCGAGAATGGCTCATGTGTATGCGTTGCAGCATGTTACAAGCCGTTCGCCCAGCCCCCGCTGCTTTCATTTACCCCCCAAGTCCCGCTAAAATGGTTCGATTGTCCAATCGACGAGAAGTCCGCTCCTATAAGGAAGGTAATAGTCGGCCATGAGAAATACCGCTCCTACCAATGCCGCCCAGCTGGAAGCCCTCGAAACGCGCGAGTGGCTGGATTCGCTGGACGACGTAATGAAGTGCGGCGGCCCGGCCCGCGTCGGCAGCCTGCTTCGCGAGCTTGGCATTCATGCCCAGAAGTCGGGTGTCCGCCTCCCTTTCACGGCCAACACGCCGTACATCAACACCATCAACGCCGACGAGCAGGTTCCGTACCCGGGCAGCCGCGAAATCGAGCGCCGCATCAAGAGTCTCGTGCGCTGGAACGCCATGGCCATGGTGGTGCGCGCCAATCGCGTCGAAGACGGCATTGGCGGCCACATCTCGACCTTCGCCTCGTCCGCGACACTCTACGAGGTGGCCTATAACCACTTCTTCCGCGGTCGCGACAACGGCAACGAAGGCGACGTGGTGTTCTTCCAGGGCCACGGCTCGCCGGGTATTTACGCCCGCGCCTTCCTCGAGGGCCGGCTCTCGAGCGAGCAGCTGGTGAACTTCCGTCGCGAGTTCGCCACCGGCGGCGGCCTGTCGTCGTACCCGCACCCATGGCTGATGCCCGACTTCTGGGAGTTCCCGACGGTGTCGATGGGCCTCGGCCCGATCATGGCCATCTACCAGGCCCGCTTCAGCCGCTACCTGGAAGACCGCGGCCTCAAGCCGAAGACCGACGCCAAGGTGTGGGCGTTCCTCGGCGACGGCGAAACCGATGAACCCGAGTCGCTCGGCGCCATCACGCTCGCGTCGCGCGAGAAGCTCGACAACCTGATCTTCG
>CAYHCX010000102.1:0-13909 GCA_964355095.1 uncultured Acidobacterium sp. | reverse complement strand
ACCGCGGTCTTGAGGACGAGGCTGCGCCGTAGCTCGCTGAACATGGGGACCTAGTCCGAAACGGCGAGCTCACCCGGCACGATGGGTCGCGTGCGCGGCAGCATGCCGAGCCTCGCCAGGTTGCCGACCATGGCCGCCTTGACGCTCGGGAACTGGCGCGGCATGTCGAGCTCGACACGCAGCGCGGCCGAACCGATGTCTGCGCTCCACAAGGGGGCGGGCCGGGACACGTCGCCCATGGCGTTCTAGGATATCAAGCTCTACACTTTCCGCATGAAATGGCTGCTGCCGGTGGTGGTGGCGCTGGGCGCGGGCGCCGTGGTGGCCGGGCAACCGGCAACCGACCCCTGGCCGAAGACGGTGGATGAATTCCGCGCCGCGGTGGAAAGGGTGCTGATCGACACCGGCGTGCCCGGCGCCGGCCTCGCGCTCGTGCGCCAGTCGGGCGTCGAGTGGGCCGGCGGCGTCGGCGTCGCGGATCGCGATCGCCGGACGCCGGTCACCGCCGACACCCATTTCCGCGCCGGCTCGGTCAGCAAGACCTTCATCGCCATGGCGCTCGTGCAGTTGTCCGAAGACGGCGACCTTGACCTCGATACGCCCGTCGCTGAGATCGCGTCGGAGGTGCCAATCAACAACCCGTGGGAGGCCGGCGACCCGGTGCGGGTGATCCACCTGCTGCAGCACACCGCCGGGTTCGACGACATGCACTTCAATGAGGTCTACAACCTGCAGGATCCGGCGGACCTCCCGCTGATCGAGATCCTGCGCCGGAACCCGCGATCGCGCGACGTGCGCTGGCGGCCAGGGACGCGCGTGTCGTACTCCAACCCGGGCTTCGCCGTCGCCGGGTACCTCGTCGAGAAGATCACCGGCAAGCCGTACGAAGACTTCGTGGCGGAGCGCACGTTCCAGCCGATCGGCATGACCACGAGCAGTTTTCGGCTGACCAAACAAGACGAGGCGCTGCTGGCGAAGGGCTATCGCGGTCCCTCCGGGCCGCCGGTGGCCTACTCGCAGATCTACCTGCGGCCGGCCGGCAACCTTCACACCTCGCCTCTGGAACTGGGCAAGTTCGTTCACCTGCTGCTCAACTGGGGCGAGACAGCAGAGCAACTCGTGATCGATCCCGAGTACTTGAGCAACATGGAACACCCCCGCAGCTCGCTCGCCTCCGAGGCAGGGCTGCGCCTGGGGTACGGCTCCGGCATCACCGCGTCATCGACCGAAGGCTTCCCGATGCTGGGCCACGGCGGCGGCATCGACGGCTTCTCGTCGCTCTACGCCTACTCGGCCGCGCGCGACATCGGCTACGTCGTGCTGCTCAACTCGACCCACTCTCCAGAGGCCATGCGGCGCATTTCACGGCTTGCGGTGCGGTACCTCAAAGCCGACGTGGAGCCGCCGGCGAAACCACAGGTGACCTTGCCCGCTGAAGCGTTGCAGCGCTACGAGGGCTACTACCACCCGGCCAATCCGCGAAGCCAGGCCGTCGCGTTCCTCGAGTGGCTGGTGACGGGGACCACTGTGACGGCCACCACCGCGGGCCTGCGCGTCGATCCGGTGTTCAGCAGCCGAGCGGAATTGATTCCCGTATCCACCAACCTGTTCAGGACCGATTCCGACGCCGACGCGACGCGGGTATTCACCGCCGATGAGCACGGCACGATGGTCATGACGGGGGGCTTCCTGTATGCGGAGCGGCGGCCGCGGTGGCAGGTGGAAATGGTCCGGTGGCCGGTCTTGCTCGCGTTTGCTTTCGCGTTCACGCCGATCGCGATGCTGATCCCGTGGGCGGTTCACGCCAAGCATGCCGCGCCCTCCGGTTTCTGGTGGACCAAGAGCACGCTCCTGCTCGCCTGCGCCGGCGTGCTGCTGATGGTGCTCGGCGTGATGAACGGGTCCGACCGCAGCCTCGGCACCCGGAACGCGTGGACCGCCGCCATCTTCGTGGGATCCATCCTGCTGCCGGCCGCCGCCGTCATGTCGCTGTGTTTTGCGCTCGACGCCTGGCGGCGCGGCGCCGGCCCGTGGCTCCGCCTCTACGCCCTCAAGGTGTCGCTGTGCTCGTGCGTGCTGACGGCGTACCTCTCGTACTGGGGGATGGTGGCATTCCGACCGTGGTCCTGGTAGTCGATCCGGTGCCGGAACGCGCGCGAGCGACGCGGCGCCGGGTGCAGCCGGATGTCATGCCGTGACTCGCACGTTGTCGTGCAGGAATTCCGGTGCGATGTCGGCGCCGTTCGCCCAGACCACCGTTCACAGGTCCTCCCACCTAAGGAGTTCTGACGAGCGGCAGTTCGATGAAGCTCGCCTGGCCCGGCGCATGGTGGATCCGCTGAACAGCTTTTCGATAGTCTTCCGGCGTCGCCCAGAAGATGTTCGGGACGAAGGTCTGGGGATTTCGATCGTAGAGTGGGAACCAGCTCGACTGCACCTGGACCATAATGCGGTGACCCGGCAAGAACACGTGGTTGGCCGTCGGCAGGGCGAACGCGTACATCAACGCCGCGCCTGGCGTGACCGGCTTTGGCGTCTCGAAGCTCTCGCGATAGCGTCCACGGAAGATGTCGGCCGACACCATCAACTGGTACCCGCCCATTGCCGGCTGCCCTGCCACTTCGTCTGGATACACGTCGATCAGCTTGACCACCCAGTCTGAATCCGTGCCACTGGTGGAGGCGACGAGATTGGCGACGGGCGCCCCGCTGATCTTCATCGGACTGGCCATGACCTCAGACACGAACACCGCGACATCCGGACGGCCCGACGCTTCGCGTTGGTCGTCCACGAGCCACCTGGACCAACTGGCTCGGTCGATCGGCCGTGCGCGAAACGGCACCGGCTTGGCCGGGTCGGAGACGTATTCCTGGAAGGGCGCATCGCCGGCCCTCGGCGCGTCGAGGCTGGCCGACGAACCGGCGCGCAGGTAGAGAGGCGTCTGCACGACGCTGCAGCCGCTGGGGCAGCCGGCCGGCCAGGCGGGAAGCCGCCGCCACGTGTTGGTCCCCGTCTCGAACGCGGTCACTGGAGAGACACCCGCCTTGGGCGCGCCGTCCTTGAGGTACTGATCGAGGAACGGGCGCAGGATCTGCTGCCGGAAATAGAGCGCCGTGTCGCTGTTGAATTTCAGGGCACCGAGCGAGCTGCCGTCGCCGATTTCCTGGCCGTGGTGCCACGGCCCCATCACCAGAAAGACTTTGTCGTTGCCCGTGTCTTTCGGCTCGATCGCCCGATAAACGGCGGGCGCGCCGTAGATGTCTTCCTGATCCCACAGGCTGTGCACGATCATCACGGGCACGGTCAACGCCCTGGCCGCCAGTAACTTGTCGACCGCCTGATCGCGCCAGAATGCGTCGTAGCTGGGATGCTCGACGAGCTTGCGCCAGAAGCCGACCTGGTCGAGCCCGCGGCGACGTCCCAACTCTCCGGCCGATCCGGCTTGCATGAACATGTCGAAGTCGTCGTGATGGCTAGTCCACCATTTCGACTCGTTGGCGCGCGTGGCTCCCTGCTCGTAGATCCATGACGTCATCTGCTGCCGGAAGGCGCCGTTGTGGAACCAGTCGTCGCCCATCCAGCCATCCACCATCGGGTTCATCGGCACCGCCACCTTGAGCGCCGGATGCGGATTGACGAGCGCCATGAGCGGGAGGAAACCGTCGTAGGAGATGCCGAGGATGCCGAGCTTGCCGTTGCTCTCCGGCACGTTCCGTACCAGCCACTCGATGGTGTCGTAGGTGTCGGTGGCGTGATCGACCGGCGTCGGATTCTGCGGTCCGCTGAGCGGGCGGTTGATCACGTAGTCGCCTTCCGACCCGTACTTGCCCCGCACGTCCTGCACGACCCGGATGTAGCCGCCTTCGACAATCACGTCTGTGGCGTTGTCGTACCCGGCGAGAATCGAGCCGAGGTGCGCGCTCTGCGCGTGCGTCGTCAGCGCGGTGGCGTTGTACGGGGTGCGCGTCAAAAGCATCGGCGCACCCGTGGCCCCCTTCGGCACCAGGATGACCGTGTGCAGCTTCACGTTGTCGCGCATCGGGATCATTACGTTGCGCCGGACGTAGTCGAAGCTGCTGGTCACAGCCTCGAATCGCTGTGGCGTCTCGCTGGGCAGGCCCGGATACTGAGCAGGCTGCTGGCTCGTTTGCGCCGCTGGCAAAGTCACGTACAACAGGACGCCAAGCGCCGATGCGACCGCGCGGAATCGACCGACCCACACCACTTTCAGTTCCCCGGCCTGCAGTATTCCGCGTGTCATTTTGCACCTCCGAAACTGACGCCAGCTCTGTCGACGGCCTAGCGTCAGGCATCAGCCGCCGCCGCAGGCGGTCGGCTGCATGCCATGTTAGGCCTCGGCGTCGATCAACTCGCCCGGCGTTTCGCCAATAACGCCCTGACCGCCGGTACGAGCTTCACCGGCACTTTCATGACGGTCGTCGTCGTTGATCGGTACGCCGCCTCGTCATCCGCGACGGCCTCGGATTCGGACAGGCCGTCGTAGTGGGCGAGCACCCGACGTACTCGTGATTCGTTCCAACCTGGAGGAAACCGGTTCTGTTTCTTCATGGCTTCTTCTTTTGGCGCCGCCGCAGCGCCGTCCGGGCCTTCTCGCCCAGTTCGTACGCGGTGATGACAAACACAGAGCCAGGAATCGAATCTGGCACGTAGATCACCCGTAGGTAGCGACCGGACTCGGTTTGGCCGAGTGCGATTCTTGATCCATCGCGACCGGTTCGATCCTCCATCGGTCGCGCCAGGACATCCTCCACTTCCTCCTCGACCACGGCGTGGCAACCTTCTGTTAGCCTTCGCGCGGGTTTACGCCGTCACTGGCATGAGCCGGTAGACCCGACTGGCCAATCGCGATGCACGCCGGAGGTCACCGGACCGCAGCGCCTCTCGGACCTCGTCGAGCCGGTACGCGTCGCCGATTGACAGGTAGGGCGCCCAGCCGCCCTCGGCCTCGAGGAGATCGACGTCGACTTCTGCAACGAAGTCGCCCTCGCGGACTAATCGCTTGGTGGTCTTGGTGCTCATGTTCGTCTCTTCAGCCACGTCTCATCCCATTTTGCTGGATCTGGCCTGTACGCGGTGATCGAAACTGCCGGAGACGTTTGTCCCCCCGAAATGCCCCAGACGACGTGTACGGGCTTGCCTGTCTTGTCCTGCTCAAGCACGAGCACACAGGGGCCTTTCGGGAACTCGGGGTAGTCCTCAACGACTACTGCCGCCGCCAGCCCATCGACCACTTCGTGGACGAGAACCTGATCGGCGGCGAGTTCCTCGTATCCATGAACAGAAACACGCACCTCTCCGCGGGCCACCAGTGCTCGCACCTGCTCCAAAGTCTGACTCACCACCTTGGCCCGTCCGTCATCGTGTAATCGTGTTGTCTCGGGATGGTCCTGTCCGGCTAGACGTCTGAATTGTGCGGCGCCGATAGGCGTCCGCACCAATGAGAAGTTAGGCGTCTTCACTGCTGGCAGCCAAGATACTCTCCACCACGAGATCCATATCCACCAACGGGTTGGCCGCCACCGAACGCGCCCAAGTCTCGCCATCCAGCACACATGTCGACAACATTCCCGCAGGCAACGCCCGCACGAACGCAGCGGCCGTTGAGCCCACCGGGCGGAACACGTTAATCGCAGTCTGCGGTCTGCCCCATAGCTCCAGGCGGTCGCTCGCATCGATCGCATCCGCCAACGAGTCAGCAACCCCCATGAGGCGGTCGAGTCGTTGCGCCACGCCCTCGCGACCCCAAGCGAGCAGGGTTGCCAGTAGAGGAATGGCCGCAGCCGATCGAGAGCCCTGAACACCGACGTTGGGCTTGGCAAGATAACCGCCGCCAAAACTGACCGCCGCATTCGCTACGTCCAAATTGCGGAACATCACCAGCGCAGAGTCCTTGGGTTGGAAGAGCCACTTGTGGGCGGACACGGCCACCGAGTCGGCCGCTTCAACACCGTCGAGTGTTCCGGAGTGGGAGGGACTAAGCCTGAGCGGACCAGCCCATGCAGCGTCAACGTGCGTCCATTTCGCCTTGCCCACTAAGTCCAACGGGTCGATGGAACCGGTGGCCGTGGTTCCCGCGGTGAGCACAAGGCACGCGTCATCGAGGTTCGGGAGCTGCTCGCGATCCAGGCGCCCCCGCCCGTCAACCGGAACCACCACGAGTTCAAGCCCCAAGAGGCGACAAGCCTTCTCAACGCTCAGGTGCGCCGCCTGAGAGGTGACGACCATCTTCACTCCGGCGGCGTCACGCGCGGCCCAGATTCCTGTCAGATTTGCGATCGTTGACCCCGTGCAGAAGTGCCCGCCCTGCATGCCGAAGTAGGGTGCCAGCCAAGTCAAGACCACCGCCTCCGCCTGAGTGGCGAACGGCGAGGTCATCTCATGAAGCATGTTCTGGTTGAGACTGGCGTTCCAGAGCGCCATCGCCCAGGTGATCCACGGTGTCGGAGGATCCATATGAGCCAGTGAAGTCGGTGAACCGAGTTGAGCGGCTTGGCCGAGAACGTGACCCGAGAGCATGTCCAGTGTTCGCATCTCGCCGATCCCGGACTCAGGAAGCGTGAGCGGCAAATCGCCAGCATCGCCACTTCGCGATACGAGTAGCTCAAGTGCCCTGTTCAATCCGTCACTCGTCGCGAAACTGGCGTCAGGGGTACGCATGCAAGATCCTGTTCGGGTCGGGTTTGGTTGACAAGAAAGTCGTGCGTCGATTCAGAACGCATTGGCGCTGAGCCGCGGCGCCCAGCTGCTTCGAATACTGCGAGAGTATCCAACGCCGCCGGCTCCAGCGCCTTGTTGGGCCGCTGCTACAATCCCAGCATCGAGAAATCTCGCGAGCCTCGAAAGACTGTTGCGATTTCCACGGTGCTCGGCCGTCGTCGATACACGATACGAAACTTCCCGGACACTACTTCACGAAGTTCAGGCGACTGGCGTTCTGGCACCATGCGTCCCGAATCCGGGAACTGCCGAAGCCGTTCGACCGCCGCCACCAGACGACGCACGGTCAGGTCCGCCCATGCCGGCGCATCCACCTCAATGTACGCGCGAATCTCCTGAAGATCCGCCACCGAGCGCGGGGACCAGATGAGCTCGATCACAGGCCAAGGCGTCGCTTGACCTCGTCGTGCGGAATCCCTTCGCCACGATCAAGCTGTGCTAGACCTTCCTCGATCTTGGCGAGAAACACGAGGCGCTCGATCGCGTCATCGACCGATGCATCTTCCGGCAACTCGCGAATCGCTTCAATCATTCGCTCGCGCGTGATGCGATGTGGCATACCGTCGATTTTACTCCCGTTGACTTTTGGAAGCCGAGTTACGAGTTGTCGGCCCAACGTCATATGGGTGTCTGGCGCCAATTGCTGGTCGGCGCCCTCTTTGAGGACGCCTGCGCTTGAGAGCCACCCCTCACTCGCGCGCATTATTGCCGTCATTCGAGTTGGCCGCAAGTCATTCTGCCCAAACGACTCGCTTCACTTGAACGACACCTGAACCCGAGTTATGGTGCCGGCGCCATAACCCGGAGAATCCGAAGATAGGCGGTGGGCACCATTCCCTGGGTCGGTGCCAACCGGGGTTGCAAACTGCCAACGGTGGTCTCGTCCGCCGAAGCGCTCCGCGCGAAGGCGGATGTCATGAATCCAGAATGCTCCCTGTTGTTGAAACGCGTAACGCCTTGCTCGAACAGGGCAAAGCCGCGCGAGTCGCCGTGGCGCATTCCTTGCCCCTCCTGGGGGAGGTGACACATGCGTGAACTGGAGTCTTCACTGCAGGAGTTCGGCGAGTTCTTACTGAAGGCCCAGTTGGCACGAACGGCAGCGGCTCCATGCTTCGTACGCTGGGTGCGACGGTTCCTCTCACGCCGGGCTGAGCGACCACTTCATGCGCAGGTACTTGTAAGCGGGTTTCCAGTAGGCTTCGATGATCGTGGCCCACGCGAGCCGGCGAATCTCTTCGTCGTGGCTGCGCGTGCGTTCGACAACCGACAACCGGCAGGCGCGTGGCGGGAAAGGACGTCGGCTGTTCGGAAGGCTACACTAGGGACGTGACGGAGTGGAATGCGGCGTCGTACCACAAGGTGTCCGGGCCCCAGACCAGTTGGGGACAAAAAGTGCTGGCGCGTCTCTCGGTCAGGGGTGACGAACGCGCCATTGATGCCGGCTGCGGCAGCGGCCGGCTGACCGGCGAGCTGATGGAGCGGCTGCCCGATGGCCGTCTCATCGCCATCGACCGGTCGTGGAACATGCTGATGACGGCGCGGGCCAACCTGCGGCCGATCTACGGCCCCCGGGTGTCGTTCGTGCAGGTGTCGCTGCCGGCGCTGCCATTCGCGAACTGGGCCGACCTGGTGTTCAGCACGGCGACGTTTCACTGGATCAGGGACCACCAGTCGCTGTTCGAGAACATCCGCCTGGCGTTGCGGCCGGGCGGGCAGTTGATGGCCCAGTGCGGCGGCGGCCCGAACCTGGCGCGCGCACATGCCCTGGCCGAACACCTGATGCATGCCGATCCGTTTGCGCGGCACTTCGGCGACTGGCCCGGCGTGTGGGAGTTTGCGAACGCCGAGACCACGGCCGATCGGCTGCATCGCGCCGGGTTCGCGGACATCGAGACCAGCATCGAGGAAGCGCCGACGACATTGGCGACCGAGGCGGACTACCGGGAGTTCGTCACCACCGTGATCTACCACCCACATCTGGAGCGACTGCCCGACCCGTCGCTCAAGCAGGCGTTCATCGACCGCGTCACCGAACTGTCGGCGCGCGAAGACCCGCCGTTCACCCTCGACTATTGGCGTCTCAACATCAACGCGCGAAGGCCACAGTGACACATCCGTCCGTCATCCGCCCCGCCGACCATGCCGTCTACGCCGCCGACAAGATGGGCAAGGCGACGATCTTCGAATCGCCGCGGCTCCTGGTCGGGCTCAACGCATTCGAGCCCGGGCAGGCCCACGCCCTGCACGCACATGCCGGGCAAGACAAGGTCTACCACGTGCTCGAAGGCGAGGGGCTCTTCCTGCTCGATGGCCGGGCGCTGGCGATGACAGCCGGTGACCTGCTCGTCGCGCCCGAGGGCGTGCCGCACGGCGTGCATAACACGGGCGACCGGCGGCTGCTGGTGTTGGCCGTGCTGGCGCCGGCGCCGGCGCGACCGAAGGCGTAACCGCGACCCAATGCCTAACCTGGAAGCGACCCAATGCCTAACCTGGAAGACGAAGCGACGGCAGGCCTCGTGCGCTGGGCCAGGCTGGGATTGCTGGTGGCGCTCGCCGGCTGGACGGTGAGCTTCGCGCGAACGCCGCTCAGCGCTGACGCGATGGACTCGTTCCTCCACATGCCGGACTTGGTGTTTCACGAAGCCGGTCATGTGATCTTCTCGCCCCTCGGCCAGTTCATGACGGTGCTCGGCGGCAGCCTGATGCAGGTCCTGGTTCCGGTTGTTCTCGCCGCCGCGTTCGTCCGCCAGCACCAACCCTTCTCCGCCACCGTTTGCGCCTGGTGGGCCGGGCAGAATCTCGTCGATCTCTCGCCCTACATGGCCGACGCGCGCGCGCTGCGGCTGGTGCTGCTCGGCGGCCGGACCGGCGCGCAAGTCGAGGGCCACGACTGGGAGTTCATCCTCACCCAGCTCGGCGCCCTGCATCTCGACCGGACGCTTGGCCTGTGGGCCCATTACACGGGTGTCCTCCTCATGACGGCGTCGCTCGTGGTTGGGGCCCGGTATGCGTGGAGATCCCGAAAATCCTAATCTGTGTCATCTGCGTCATCTGCGGCCCTGGACATCTGCGTCTGCGGTACCATCGACCCTGTGAAGGCCCCAACATTCGCCGATATCTCGGCACGCTACCGCGTCACCAACGGCGCGCGGTTCCGCCTCAACGACATCGACCCCGGCGACCCGTGGGGCGCGTCGCTCAAGGATTCCGCAACCGGGCTGATCTCGGACGGCATCGCCCGCCTGGCCGACCTGCAGGAACGGCTCTACGCGCAAGACAAGTGGTCGATCCTGCTCATCTTCCAGGCCATGGACGCGGCCGGGAAAGACGGCACCGTCAAGCACGTGATGTCGGGCGTCAACCCGCAAGGGTGCGAGGTCCACTCCTTCAAGGCGCCGTCGAGCGAAGAGCTGGACCACGACTTCCTGTGGCGGACCTCGCTGGCGTTGCCGCGCCGCGGCCACATCGGCATCTTCAACCGCTCGTACTACGAAGAGACGCTGGTGGTGCGCGTGCACCAGAACATCCTGGCCCGGCAACAACTGCCCGCGTCGCTGGTGACCAAGGACATCTGGCGCGAGCGCTTCGAAGACATCAATGCCCACGAGCGCTACCTCTCGCGGCAGGGCGTCGTGATTCGCAAGTTCTTCCTCCATGTCTCGAAGGAGGAACAGCGGCGGCGCTTCGTCAAGCGCCTCGACGAGGCCGACAAGCACTGGAAGTTCTCGATTGCCGACGTCGGCGAGCGCGCGCACTTCGCCGAGTACATGCAGGCCTACGAAGACACCATTCGCCACACCTCCACCGAGTGGGCGCCGTGGCACGTGATCCCCTCGGACCGCAAGTGGTTCACGCGCCTCGCCGTGGCGGCCGTGATCGTTGACACCATCGAGACCCTCAACCCGCAGTTCCCGGTGCCGGACGCCAAGGCCAGGGCCGAGCTCAAGAAGGTCAAGATCGCGCTCGAGGCCGAAATCACGGCGGCCAAGGCGAAGCGGGCCCGAAAGAAGTGAAGCGCTGCTCCTGGCCGGGCGAGGATCCGGCCTACGTCCGCTATCACGACGAGGAATGGGGACGCCCGATCACCGACGACACCCGGTTGTTCGAGAAGATCTGCCTGGAAGGCTTCCAGGCCGGCTTGAGCTGGATCACCATCCTCCGCAAGCGCGAGAACTTCCGGAAGGCGTTCGCCGGATTCGACCCGGCACGGGTGGCACGCTTCGCCGCCAGGGATGTACAGCGGCTGCTGAAAGACGAAGGCATCATCCGCCACCGGGGCAAGATCGAATCCACGATCAACAACGCGAAGCAGGCCCTCGAGCTGATCGACGAGAAGGGCTCGCTCGCGGCCTACTTCTGGTCGTGGGAACCGGCGGACGCCGACCGCCCGCGCACGGTGACGCGCGAGACGCTGATGAAGATCACGACCTCACCCCAGTCGAACGCGATGTCGAAGGACCTGAAGCAGCGCGGGTGGTCGTTCGTGGGCCCGACGACGAGTTACGCGTTCATGCAGGCAATGGGACTGGTGAACGATCACGTGCACGATTGCGGTGTGCGCGCCGAGGTCGAAAAGGCGCGCACGAAGTTGAAGCGGCCTCGGTAGCTATTCTTCGCGGAGGGCGCTGGTGGGCTCCACCCGCGCGGCCCGCCTGGCCGGCCACCACGTGGCGAAGAGAATCGCCACCGCCAGCGGTGCCGCGGTCGACACAAACAGCCAGCCGTCCACGGTCACACCATAAAGCGCCCCCGCGAGGCCGCGCGCGATCATCACCGCCAGCGTAAGGCCCACGGCCAGCCCGACGCCGCCGACCCGCGCGCTTTCGCGCAACAGCATGCCCACCACGTCGGCGGGCCGGGCGCCCAGTGCCAGGCGGACGCCAATCTCCCGCGAGCGACGGCCCACGGAGTACGAGATCAGCGCGTAGATTCCCAGGCACGCCAGCAGCAGTGCCACCGCGGCAAAGCCGCCCATCAGGCTGCCGAAGAACTCCTGCTCCCACGTGGTGAATCGCCGCAGCTCCTTCATGGGCATCAGGCGGTAGACCGGGAAGCTGCTGCTCAGCGATTGCAGCAGCTCGCGCGCCGGCGCCACCAGCGCCTCGGGCGCGCCCTCGGCCCTGACCAGCAGTGCCATGCTGCGCGAGCCGTCGTTGCCGTAGGGCACGTAGACATTCAGCCGCGACGCCTCGGTGTCTTCGCCAATCTCTTCGTAGTGGATGTCGGGAACGACGCCGACGACGCGGCGCCAGGTGATGTCCTGGCCGTTGCGGAACCCGATCCGGCGATCGATCGCGCTGTCGCCTGGCCACAGGCGGTTGGCCAGCGCCTGGTTCAGCACCGCCACGCGCGCGCCGGCGTCTTCGGTTTCCTGTTCGGTAAAGGTGCGGCCCGACACGATGGGCAGGCCCAGTGTCTCGAACAGCGTCGGTGTGATGCCGATCGCGTGGATGCCAATCTCATCAGTGTCGGCCGTGCGGCCATCGATCACCAATCGCCTCGTCCCGCCGCCATCGTCGCCGGGGATGGCCGTGGTCGCGGCCGCGGCGGCCACACCGGGCATCTGCGACAGGCGCGTGACCGCCTGGCGGTAGAAGGCGGCTCGCGCACTCACCTCGTCGTAGGCATCGCCGGCCAGGTAACCACGCGCCGACAGGATCGGACGATGATCGAATCCGAGGTCGGCTGTTTGCATGGCCAGGAAGCTGCGCACCATGAGGTCCGCTCCCACCAACAGGCCGAAACACAGCGCCACCTGAGAGATCGCCAGCGCCGACTGCAGCCGTTGCCCGCCCCGGCCGAGCGACGCGCCCCGGCCGCCATCCTTCAGGCCGGCCACGAGGTCAGGACGCGCGCCCCGCAACGCCGGCAACAAGCCGACGGCCACGGTGGTAAACGCGGCCGTGAGCAGCGTGAACAGCGCCACGCGCCAGTCCATGCCGAAGTCGAACCAGTACGGCAGGTCTTCGGGAAACGACGAGATCATCGCGTCGATGGCCCACTGCGAGAACAGCAAGCCGGCCAGGGCCCCGGGCACGGCCAGCAGCACGCTTTCGGTCAGCGAGACCCAGATCAAGCGGCCTCGCCCGGCACCCATGGCCGCGCGCACGGCCAGCTCGCGCTGGCGCGAGGCGCCGCGAACCAGCATGAGGTTCGCGAGGTTGGCGCACATGATCAGCAGGACGAAGCCCACCGCCGTCATCAGCACGATGTTCATGCGCGCCTGGCCGGCGCCGACGTACGACTGGCGAATGGGCACGACCTGCACGCCGAAACCACGGTTGGTGTCGGGATAGGTCTCTTCGAGTCGCCGCGCCATCCCGGCGAGTTCGGCGCGCGCCTGGTCGATGGTGCTGCCCGGCCGCAGCAACGCGACCGCGTTGACGTCGCGCGCCGATCGCGGCGACTCGTCCCAGCGCAGCGGCATGTAGAGCTGATCGACGAGTGGGAAGGTGAAGCCTTCGGGCAGCACGCCGATCACGGTGCGCGGCCGGTCGTTCACCATCACCGCCTTGCCGATGATCGCCGGGTCGGCCCCATAACGGCGCTGCCAGATCCCGTGCGTGAGCATGACGACCGACTCGAGGCCCGGGGCGGCGGCTTCCTCAGGCCGGAACTGGCGGCCCATCATCGGCTCGATGCCCAGCATCGGGAACAGGTCGGGTGTCACCGATCCGCCCTGCACACGCTCGGCGCTGGCGAGATCGCCGCTCAGGACGAAGTTGCGAAAGACGTAGCCCGCCATCCCATCAATCGTGGTGGCGTTGCGAAAATCACGCAGGTCCCGATACGAGATCTCGGACTCACCCCAGCTGGGTTCGTCGGTGATGAATCGGCCCGTCGGGTGGACGGTGACCAGGCGATCGGTGCGGTCGCCGAACGGCATGGGCCGCAGGCTGATGCCGTTGACCAGGCTGAAGATCGTAATGTTGGCGCCAATGCCGATCGCCAGCGTGGCGAGGGCGGCCGCCAGGAACCCCGGCTTCTGCTTCAGCGCGCGCCAGGCGTGGAGTAGGTCGCTGACAGGTCCGGTCATGGAGGACTCGAACTACAAGTCATGTGCCACCCATTAGGCGGTTTCTGGCCATATTCGAGAGGCCACCGGCCCGCAAACGTCCGGGGGTGACAACCGGTGTCCGCCTGCGGTCAGTCGTGCCGCTTGGTACCTTGG
>CAYHCX010000101.1:12247-13976 GCA_964355095.1 uncultured Acidobacterium sp. | reverse complement strand
GCGACTCGACGTAGCGGCGCTGGCCCTCGGCGTAGAGCGTGTCGAAGGCGAGCGAGGACTTCCCCGAGCCCGACAAGCCCGTGATGACCACCAGCTTGTTGCGCGGAATGTCGACGTCGATGTCCTTGAGGTTATGGACGCGCGCGCCCCGGACAGCTATCCAATCGTGAGGCATGGGGTACTGCGGGGCCCACGGTGTCGACCCCAATCCCCAATTCTACTACGGGCTCGAGGCCTGAGGCCTGGGGCTTGAGGAAAGCGGGCCCAAGTCCCAAGCCACAAGTCCCAAGCCGTTTCATCCCTGACGCAGTTTGCTGTGTTTGAAGCCGTAAACGCCGTACAGCACCAGGCCGACGGCCAGCCAGAGGCCGAACCGTTCCCAGGCCTGGTAGGGCAGGCCGACCATGATGAACAGGCAGGCGACGACACCCAGCGGGGCGATAACCCACACAAAGGGCACCTTGAACGGCCGGTGACGCTCGGGCTCCTTGACGCGGAGCACCAGGACGCCGGCGCAGACCAGCGCAAACGCGAACAGCGTCCCGATGTTGGTGAGGTCGTAGGTCTCGGCCGCATCACCAATCGCCGAAGCCACCGCCACGAGGATGCCGGTGAACAGCGTCGCGGTGTAGGGAATTCGCGTCCTGGGATCGATGCGCGCCACCCACTCGGGCAGCAGGCCGTCGCGCGCCATGGCGAAGAAGATGCGGGGCTGCCCGTACTGGAACACCAGCAGGACCGCCGACATCGACACCGCGGCGCCAAACGCCACAATCACGCCGACCTTCTGGTAGCCGATGAGTTCGAGGGCGCGGGCCAGCGGGTCGGCGACGCCCAGCTCGGTGTAGGGCACCATGCCCGTGATCACCGCGCCGACCACAACGTAGATGAGCGTGCACACCGCCAATCCGCCGAGGATGCCGATCGGCAGGTTGCGTTGCGGGTTCCTGGTTTCTTCAGCCGCGGTCGAGATGGCGTCGAAGCCGATGTAGGCGAAGAACACGATGGCCGCGCCTTGATGAATGCCGGTGAACCCATTCGGAGCAAACGGCGTGTAGTTGTCCGGATTGATGTTGCCGAGGCCCACGAAGATGAAGAGCGCGAGCACGACCAGCTTGATGATCACCATCACCGTGTTGGCGGTGGCGCTCTCGCGGGCGCCGCGCAGCAGCAGCCACGTGATCAGCATCACGATGCCGAAGGCCGGCAGGTTGACCAGGATCGGAATGCCGAGCACGTGCGGCGCCGTGGTGAGCAGGCCGCTGACGTCGGGGTTCGAACTGAGCAGCGCGGTGCGGTAGCCGGTGGTCAGCCACGCCGGCAGATCGATGCCGACGCCGCGGACCAGCGTGTTGAAATAGTCACCCCACGAAATCGCCACGGCCACATTGCCGACGGCGTACTCGAGCATGAGGTCCCAGCCGATGATCCAGGCCACCAGCTCGCCGAGCGTCGCGTACGAGTATGCGTAGGCGCTGCCGGCCTGCGGGATCATCGCCGCGAGCTCCGCGTAGCAGAGCGCCGCCAAGGCACATGCACCGCCCAGCAGGATGAACGAGAACACCAGGGCGGGGCCCGCCGCATAGCGGATCACCGTGCCGTCGGGCGCCACCTGCCCGGCGGCGGCGGTGCCGATGGCGCCGAAGATGCCGGCGCCGATCACCGCGCCGATGGCGAGCATCACGAGATCGCCGGCGCCGAGCACGCGCTTCAGCGCGCGGGGGTCCGA
>CAYHCX010000101.1:0-12147 GCA_964355095.1 uncultured Acidobacterium sp. | reverse complement strand
GCGGCGAGCAGCGCCCGTGCCTCGTCGTGGCTGATGGTACGGAGTTCGCTCACGAGGTAATGATGACGGCGGCGAAGACCGACGCCACAAACAGCCAGCGCAACGTGACCACCCACAGCGACGCCGCCGCGCCGACCAGCCACGGCGAACGGCGACCGCGCGAGCGGAACCACCACTTGGTGACGTCGAACAGTCCGGCCGGCGACAGCGACAGCAGCAGCCCCAGGCCGAAATCGAAGATGCGATAGCTGTCGGACACCTCGAGCACGACGGCCACCCACAACGCACCGGCCAGGATCGATAGCGCGAGGCGATCGTACGGATGCGCCCGTGGGTTCAGCAGCAGGGACGTCGTGCGCAGTCCCAGGCACAGGCCGGCCAGGCCGACCAGCACCACGATCAGCACCGTCATGCGATCGAGGTCCGGCTGACCGCCTTCGCCAAGGCGTCGTCGGTCAAGAAGCCGGACGCCACATCGGCGGGAAACGAGTAGATGGATTCGTTCGACGCGACCACCAGTTGGCCGCGCGCACCGAACGCGAGCCCGACGAGGCCGGCGCCGGCCACCACCAGCTCGGGCGGCACGCCAGGACGCATCGCATAGACCCCGCTCGCGCCGGCCAGCGCTTCAACCACGTGCAGCGTGCCGGCGGCATCGAAGGCGAGGCCCTGGGGCCGGCCGAACCGCGCCGCCAAAGTTTCCACGGCGCCGTTCGGGCTGATGCGGCGCACCGAGTCGTAGGTCGCCAGCGTCGGCGCCGACACGTAGAGGTGGCCGTCCGGCGACATCGCCAGGTGAAACGCCGCCATGCTCGGCGGCACCCTCGCAAACACTTCGGTGCGGCCACTCGGTTGAATGCGGAAGATGGTGCCGCCCCGATCACCAACATACAGCGCGCCTTCGGCGTCGAATGCCAGGCCGCACGCCACCCCGAGGTCGGATGCCATCACCTCGTACTGGCCGTCGTCAAACACGCGATACACGCGGCCCTCGAAACGGCTCGATACGTAGAGGCGCCCGTCAGGGCCCATCGCCATCGAGGTCGGGTTGACCAGACCGTGGACGAACGGCTCGCGCGCGCCGCCGGTGGCCGGGATCCGGAAAATCGAGACCGCGGCTTCCTGTCCGCGAGAGCCGCTGTAGGTGACGTAGAGGGAACCATCGGGACCAAACACCGGGTTGTCCACCTGGTGGAGCCCGGTGGCCAGCACGGCGCCGACGCGCGCATACAGGGTGGCGCCCGGAATGCAGGCCACCTTCACCGGCGTCTCGCCGCCATCAAGGCCGGCCGGGACAATCACGGCGAGCCGGTCCGATGCCGCAAACGCCAGGCGCGCCGGTTGGCCGCCCATGGTCACGAGATCGGCGGTCGACTCGGGTGGTGGAAAACCGTCGCCGCGCAGCCAGAGCCGACCGCCTTCGATGACGCGGACCGGCTCCAGGCTAGTAAGGTGAGGCAAGGCTAGGTGTCGTCCAGTTCGAGGTTCCAGTACAGGTAGTCCCGCCAGCTTTCGGGAGCGCTGCGCAGGCCGATTGTGATCCGGATGGCCGGCGCCGACATTGGCCGCCGCGGCGGGCGCACCAGCCGCATCCGCGCCTCGTCCGGCGTCCGCCCGCCCTTGCGCCGGTTGCAGGTGACGCAGCAGGTGACGATGTTCTCCCAGTCCTTGCGGCCGCCTCGCGACACCGGTAGCACGTGATCGAACGTGAGGTCTGGTGTCGGGAACACTTCCGCGCAGTACTGGCAGGTGCACTCATCGCGCGCGTAGATATTGGCGCGCGAGAACGGCACGTAGTCGAAGCGCTTCTTGATCCGCACGTAGCGCAACAACCGGATGACGGAGGGGAGTTTGAAGGCGAACGACACCGCGCGGACTTCGCGGTCGTGATGCGCGATGATCTCGACCTTGCCCTGGCACCACAACGTCACCGCCTTCTGCCAGTTGACGACCTTCAGCGGCTCGTAGGTTGCGTTGAGGAGGAGCGTCTGCTCCATTCTCGTGCCATTGTGCCATGAATCACGGGGGACTACACAATTCGGCACACTGGCCGATAAGCTGTGATTGATGGCCCACCTTCGCGCTTTGCGCTTCCGCCTGCGCCAAGGCCACGGCGGACAAGCGAGGTTGATTATCGCAGGCGCCCTGGCGGTCGTCGTGACCGGCTGCGCCAGCTCCGGCGGCATGGTTTATACGCCGCGCCCGTTCCCGGTTCCCGGCGGTGGCGGCACCGTGGCCGTCCCGGCGCCGGCCGAGGCCGCCAACCCGCCCGGCGTGGTGCCACCGCCGACGGGTCGTCCCGCGGTGCCCGGCTCCACAGCCAAGGGCGCCCTGCCCGCCGGGGGAACGGCGGACGGTTACGCGCTGTCGAGCACCGCGCTGGCGTTGCGCGGCGCACCGTATCGCAACGGCGGCATCGACCCCAACGGCTTCGACTGCAGCGGCTTCGTGCGCTACGTCTACGAGCGGCACGGCGTGCCGATGCCGCGCGAAGTCAGGGAGCAGTTCAGGGTCGGCAAGAGCGTGGACCGCAACCGGCTGGAGGCGGGCGACCTCGTGTTCTTCAGCACGGTGGCTCCGGGCGCCTCGCACGTCGGCATTATGATCGGCGGCGATCAGTTCATCCATGCCCCGAGCGAGCGCGGCGTGGTGCGCGTGGAAAACCTGAGCGTCCATTACTGGGCCAGCCGCTACGTCGGCGCCAAGCGGGTCAACCAGGGATGATTGGGGTCAGGCCGCGAAATCCGCCCTTTCGGGGATGATTGGGGTCAGGCCGCGAAATCCGCCCTTTCGAGACTCAGGGGGCTGCCATTCCCGGGCGGAATGGGAAACGGCTGCGGCACCGGCGGCGGCGGTTCAGGCGGGGTCTGGTCCACCGGCGCGGGCGTGGGCATCTCCACCGCCGGCGCGGCCGGCGGCGTGTCCTTGATCCCCATCCTTCTCAAGATGATCTGCTGACGACGAAGCAGCCGTCGCGTCGGCTTGGCGGGACTGTGCTCGCGCGGGTTGATGATGGCGCCGGCCAGCAGCGCCGCCTGCTCCATGCTCAACGACGCGCAGAGCCCGCTGAAATACGCGCGCGACGCCGCCTCGCAGCCGAAGATGCCGTCGCCCCACTCGATCATGTTCAGGTAGATCTCGAAGATGCGCCGCTTGCTCAGCGCGGCTTCGAGCCGCCGCGCGATCAACAGCTCCTTCACCTTGCGCATCGGGTTGCGCGACGGCGACAGGTAGAGGTTCTTGGCCAGCTGCTGCGTGATGGTGCTGCCGCCGCGCAGGAACTGCCCTTCCTCCCAGTTCTTCTCGAGGGAGGCCTTGAGCTCGGTCAGGTCGATGCCGTCGTGATCGTAGAACGCCGCGTCTTCGGTCACAATCACCGCGCGCCGCAGATTGGCGGAGATCTGATTGTAGGGAACCCAGCGGTGCCGGATCTGGAACTTGCGACCGGCGTCCGCCGCCTCGCGGATCCGCAACTCCATGAATGCCGTGGTCGTGGGATTGGTGTCGGCGAGCCAGCGGACGTCGGGCAGGGTCAGGTAGACGTAGGCGACGTAGGCGAAGCCGATGGCGCCAACAGTGACGACGGTGTTCAGGATTCGCTTCCAGATTGACTTCCGCGCCCGAGCCGCTGGCATCAGGCGATTATACGGGGCGGAATTACTTACGCGGCGGGGTGACTACCCCTCGACCACAAGCTTGATGCGATCGCCGGGCTGCGGCTGCACGTTGACCTCATGGTCGTTCATGATTGCCAGCGTCGCGGCGTTGACGATGTTTTTGCCCTGCCGCACCGCGATCGACTGCCACGAGTCGCCCTGGCGCACCACGTAGAAGTCCACCTTATTGGGACGCACGCGGGACGCCTCGGCGGCGGTGAGGCCGCGGAAAGTCTGGATCGACGGGGTGACCTCGCGATCGACGAGGGCGAACTCGGCTTCCGGCGCGAAGCCCGCCACCACGTACAGCTGCCGCCCCACCGCAATGTGCGCGGCGCGCATCAGAACCTTGCCCGCGCCCTTCGCCGTGCCGCGATACAGGCCGACGTGGGCGTCATGGCCATTGAGCGTTTCCATGCGGCCGTCCACCACGGAATACCCGGCGGCGCGCATGGCGGCCACCGCGGCGTCGCCGATCGATCGCCCGCCCTGGCCTCCGGAGCCCTGGCGAAGGAGGCGCGGCTGCTCCACTTCCTGCAACACCATGTAGTGTTCGGTGCCCGGCTCGCGCGCCATCACCGCCTCGGGCGAATTGATCACGCCCCAGCCTTCCGGGAAATCGAGTCCGAGGCGCAGCAGCGGATGCAGAAAGACGTTGCCGCGCACGATGCCGTCCTTGGGGTTGTCGCCGACGACGAGCCCGGCGATGTGATCAAGATACTCGTCGCGGTTCCTCTTGGTGGCGGTCGGCGAGACGAACTGGCCCGCGACCGGTTCGGCCTTGCCGACCCGCGAACCCGGATCGGGGTGCGTGGACAGCCAGTTGGGCACGCCGTCTTCGGTGAGCGCATCGACGCGCGCGAGCGTGGCGAGGAAGCGCGGCACGCCGGACGGGTCCCAGCCGGCGGCCGAACCGTATTCCACGCCGAGGCGGTCGGCTTCGATTTCCGCGTCGCGCCCGTGCTTGAGGAACAACACGTCAAGGCCCGTGGCACCCAGCTCGGTGAACGGCTGCGTGCCCGGCACGAAGATGCTGAGAATGGTGAGGCCCAGGTTGGCCTGCGCCTGCCGCGTGTAGGCCTGTGCCGCGTGCCGCGCCGTGACGTGGCCAATCTCGTGGCCAAGCACGCCGGCCAGTTCCGACTCGTCATCCAGATACGAGAGGATGCCGCGCGTGATGTAGACGTACCCGCCCGGCAGCGCAAACGCGTTGATGGCAGGGTTGTCGACAATCGTGAACGACCAGGGCAGGTTCGGGCGATGGGAGGCGCGCGCCAGGTCCTGGCCGATCTCCGTCACATACGCCTGGAGGGCGGGGTCGTCATAGACCCCCATTTCGCGGCGAATCTCGACGTCTTGCTGCTGCCCAATCGCCAGCTCCTCGGCTTCGCTGAGAAGCGACATCTGGCGCTTGCCCGACACCGGGTTGGTGGCGCACGCCGCCGTGACGGCGACGAGAACCGTAAAAAGGAAGCAGGTCCCTTTTCTCATGCCCAGGCGACTGCAACCCCTGTACCAGAGCCGGACGTCACGCTTTACGGACATCCGGCGAGGCCAGGGCCTCCCCGAGCGCCTTCAGCAGCAGATTGACCAGTTCTGGTGACGACCTGGTGCCTCGGCTCGATCCGGGACCGAGGAGGATCCGTGCGTTATCGGGAACCAGGGGCGGCCTCCAGCAGGTTGAGCGCGACGAGTTGCTCGCGAATGGCGTCAATGGCAGCCTGGCCGACCGGCTGCAGCGGCGGCCGCGGCGGACCGCCGGCGTAGCCGAGCAGGTCGAGCGCCGCCTTGAGTCCAGGCACGCCATGGGCCGTGCCGACGAGCCGCGCGAGCGGCGCGAGCTTTCGCTGCAACGCGCGCGCCTCGGCGAAGCGGCCATCAGACACGGCCTTGAACATGTCCATGCACAGCGCGGGGGCGACGCCGCCAACCGCGAGAATGGCGCCATGCGCGCCCAGCGCGAGGGCCGAGTAATAGGCCGCGCCGGAACCGGCGAGCACAGTGAAGCCCTGCTTGGCGCGGACGAGATATTCGCAAAACTGCACCATGTCGCTGTTGGTCTCTTTGACCCCGACGATGTTCGGATGGGCGCTGAGCGCGGCAATCGCGTCGGGCAGCAGGTTGACGCCGGTGTAGATGGTGACGTTGTAGAGCAACACCGGCACGGGCGACTGGTCGGCCACCTGCGTGTAGTGGCGGACAAACGCGTCCGTGGTCATCTGGCCTTTATAGAACGCGGGCGTGCGCACGAGCACGGCGTCCACGCCAAGGGCGGCGGCACGCCTGGTTGCGGCGACCGTGGCCTGGGTCGATTCGCGTCCGGTGCCGGCCAGGAGCGGACGGTCCTTGGGCATGGCGTCGCGCACTACCGCAATGGCGCGGTCAGCCTCGGCGTCGTCCAGCTGCGGCGCCTCGCCGTTCGAGCCGAGCACGACCAGGCCGGTCAGCGGCGAACGCAGGTAGCGTTCGACATTGGCCTTCAGACCGCGCTCGTCGAGTGAGCCGTCCGCGGCGAAGGGCGTGGCGAGTGGCGTGTAGACGCCGGCAAAAGGGTTCATCCGCTGAATTCTATCAGCGGACGGCCTGTGCTCAGGGCGTCAGCAGCCGGATCAGGAGTGCCATCAACCCGGCGGTGGCGGCGACCTGCCCAATCCAGAACGCGAACGACCAGCGCAACAACTCAACTCGCAGCGCCGCCATCTCATCGCGGATCTCGGAAAACCCCTTGATGAGATCCTCGCGCAACGCGAAGCGCTCGAGCCGTACATCCAGACGTTCAGTGCACGCTGTCATGACGTCTTTCCTCCACGCCTCACCCTGTTGACCGAGACACTCGAACAGGTCGTGTGAGGCTTCCTCTCCGAGTCGCCCGCGAAGTGCCACGCCGATTGATTGACGGATCACGATTGTGCTCCATACCGCCGACAACCGCCTGACCGCAAGACGACGATGCCATCGTCGCGGGGCATGGTCAACTGTCATTTTCGGTCGTTCGGAGAGGCGATCAGATTGGTGACCAAGACGATGGCAAAAATTGCCACCGCTGGTGCAAGCGTCCACGGAAATCTTGCCACCGCGTTGTAGTTACCCGCTTCCGCGAGCATGGTGCCCCAGCTCGCGACGGGATCGGGAAAGCCGAGGCCCACAAACGACAGCGTGGCTTCGGCGAGGATAAACCCGGGCAACAGCAGCGTGGCTTGCACCACGAGGTGTCCGGAACAAGCGGGGATGAGGTGATGCACGAGGATGCGCATGGGACCGGCGCCGAGTGACCGGGCCGCCAGCACGTACTCGCGATCGCGCTCGGCCGCGACGATGGCGCGCACGCCCTTCGCCACGAAGGGCCAGCCGACCACCACGAAGATCCAGGCCACGAGCAGGAAGACAGTCGACGCCGGCAGCACCAGCGGCAACACCGATCGCAAGACGAGCACCACGTAGATCACCGGCAGGATCAACACGAAGTCGGCCGTGCGCATGACCGCGTCGTCAACCCAGCCGCCGCGAAGTCCGGCCCAGGCCCCGGCCAGGGCGCCGATCAGGACGGCGCCGAGAGTGGCGACCAGCGCCAGGCCGACGGACGTGCGCGCGCCATAGAGCAGGCGCGACAGCACATCGCGGCCGAAGTTGTCGGCGCCGAGCAGAAAGACCGGCGCGTCACCGTCGTCGGCGAACCACGGCAGCGGCACGGTGCGCGTGGGGTCGACCTCGAAGCGCTGATCGAGGCGATCGGCGAGCACCAGCGGATGCACGAGCGGCGCGCCCATGCCCTGGAATGTCGGACGCATGGGCGGCGCGTGCAGGAAGTCGCGGAAGCCGCGGCCGGCGTCGTACGGCGCGAGCAGCGGCGCGAGCAGCGACAGCCCCGTGAGCACCAGCACGAACACGGCGGCGCGGCGGCTCATGGCGCCTCCTGCGAGCGCACCCGCGGATCGGCGAGGGCGAGCAGCACGTCGGCGATCCAGGTGCCGGCGGCCAGGAAGAACGCGCCGCTCGCGGCGCAGCCCGCCACCAGGTACAGGTCACGCGCCTTGAGCGCGTCGTACATCAATCGGCCCAGGCCCGGCCACGAGGTGACCACCTCGACGACGAACGAGCCGCTGAACAGGGTGCCGATCATGACGCCGTAAAGTCCGAGCACGGAGCGCAGGGACACCGGCCAGGCGTGCCTCACCACGGCCTGCGCCTGGGTGAGGCCGCGGGCCCGGCTGGCCGCCACGAAGGGCTCGCGCGTGGCCTTCTCGATGGCCTGCGACTGCAATCGCTCGAGCGTGGCCGCGAGCGGCAGCGCCAGGGCGAGCGCCGGGAGCGGAATGTGCCGCGCCAGGTCGGCGAGCCACTGGGCCCAGCTGAGATTGATACCGGCGGCCGAGGTCATGCCGCCGACGGGCAGCCATCCGGTCCGCGCCGCGAGGAACACCAGCGCCAGCGAGCCGATCAGGGGCGGGACCGAGAGCGCCAGGATCGACAGCACGCGCACCACTGAGCGGCCGGCACCCCGCGAGCGGCTGCCTGAATACACTCCCAGCGGCAGGCCAATCGCGGTGGCCAGCATGAGAGCGGCAATCGCGAGCACCGCGGTATTGAGCGCGCGCTCGCTGATCAGCGTGCTGACCGGGCGCGCGTAAAGGATCGAGCGGCCAAAATCGAGGCGGACGACGCCACCCAGCCACGACAGGTATTGGACGGCGAGCGGCCGATCCAGGCCCAGTTCGGCGCGCAGCTTGGCGAGTGCGGCCGGGTCGAGGGCGAGGGCCTGATCCGAGGTGATGTCGCCGGGGGCGAGGTGCGTGAGCAGCAGTGACGCCGACGAAACGACGAGGACCAGGAGCAGGGCGAAGCCGAGACGCCTCAGGAGATAGCGTCCCATGCGGCGTTACCGCCCTCCCTGCCCTGTCGATGCCGGGGTGCGCACGGTGATGGTGTCGGCGGCCCACAGCAATTGCGGCCGCAGGATGGTCGGCGACATCGAGCCGACGCGGGCGCTGACGCCGATGTACATGCGCGGCGCCACGAAGTAGATCGCGGGCAGGTTCTCCGCGAAGATCTTCTGAACCTGGTCGAAGAGCCGCTTGCGTTCCGCCTGATCCACGCTCGACATCACCTGGTGCGTCAGGTCGTCGATTTGCTTCTCCCATTCGGTGGCCGGCGTCGCCTGCCCGATATTCCAGATGTGCGCGGATCCGGAACTGAGCCAGAAATCCGCCGACATCGCGGGATCGAAACTGGTCGCCGAGAAGAAGAAGAAGATCGACTCGAAGTCACCCTTGATCATGCGCTCGACGAGCGCCCCCTGCTCGAGGGCGACCACGTCGACGGCAATGCCGAGGGGGCGGAGATCCTCGCGCAGCACCGCGGCGGACCGCTCGAGCGACGAGTTGCCGCGATAGGTCAGGAGGGTGAAGCGGGCTTCGGTCCCCTTCTCGTCTTCCAGCCATTCGTCGGCGTCGCGGTTGGTGAGGCCGATGCCGGCGAGCAGTTCCTTCGCGCGATCGATCGAGAAGGGATAGCGCGGGACGTTGGGCGAGAACCACTTCTGGTTGCCGGGTGTGATCGGTCCCCAGATCGGCACACCCGCACCGAGGAACACCGTGTTGGCGAACGCCTCGCGGTCGACCGCGTGCGAGATGGCCTGGCGGAACTCGCGCCGCGTGATCCAGCTGCCGCGCGGGTCGTTGGCCCAGCGCTGGGGCCGCAGGTTGAAGAAGAACAGGTCGGGGTCGGTGCCGACACCCAGTTCCAGCAGCTGCAGCTTGCCCTGGTCCACCAGCGGCCGGAGCGTGGCGATGTCTTCGGGCCGCACCTGCTGCTGCAGCATGTCGATCTGCCCGGCCTGCAGGCGCACGAGCTCGGCGTTCTGATCGGGCACGACCTCGAGCACGATTTGGTCCACGTATGGCAGCTGGGTGCCGGCGGCGTCCTTCTTCCAGTAGCGCGGGTTGCGATCGAAAATCAGCCGCTGGCCCGGCTCGTGGCGCGACAGCACGAATGGGCCAAGCGACACCAGCTCGCTGACCGGGGTGGCCACGCCCCAGGCCTGCGCGAACGTGCCGGCGGCCAGCGCGGCCTCCAGCTTGTGCCTGGGCGCGAGGATGAGGTTGTCGAGCATCGCGATGCCCGGGCCGAAGGGGCCTGGAAAGGCGATCACGACGGTTCGCGCATCGGGTGCGGTGACCGTGAGCGGTTTGCCGTCTACCTCGAGCGCGCTGGCCAGGATGCTGTTGACCTTCGGATCGTAGATGGCCTTGAAGGTAAAGACGACGTCGGCGGAGGTGAACGGGGTGCCGTCGGACCACGCGGCTTCGCGCAGGGTCAGGGTGAAGGTCCGGTTATCGGGCGAGGCGGTCCAGGTTTCCGCCAGCGCCGGCTCCAGTTCCTGGGTGCTGCGGTTGACGCGGATCAGCTTGCTCTGCGTGAGCTGGGACACGAAGTCGGTCGGAAAGTTGCGGTCTACCCACCGGTTGAAGGTGCGCGGTTCGCTCCGCAAAGACGAGGTGAGGACGCCGCCACGCGTGCTGACGTCGGAGAAGACAATTTCCATGCCTTCGTCGGCAGGTTTCTGCTGACCGGACCACCATCGCCACCCCATGAAGGCGATCAAGCCCAACAGCAGAACGCTCAGCAATGCCCGCGGTTGTCGGTTCACTTCTTGTCCTGTCGGCCAATAAGTTGGCCGGTTTTGCCGATGCACGGAATCCGCGTTTGGCCCGCTTTGCGTGCAAATCGACGGTCGGTTGAGCCGGCCAGCACGGCCGGGGCAACCCTTTGGCCGTAGATCCCGGCGCGCCACCCGGGCCGAATGACCGCATCGTAGAACAACAAACCTTGCCGATGCAATCACTTAGCAGGAACGCGGCGCCGCGCCGGGAAATCTGGCACCGCCCGTGCGATGTCCCTGGCAGGAGGAGCACTGCAATGGACGTTCAAGCGCTGACATACAGCGAACCGGAATTTCAGCCGCAGGTCGGCCGAAGCGTGAGCATCGAACAGGCCGCCCAGTTGCTGAGTGTCTCCCGCCGGACCGTGTATTACCGCATTCGGGATGGACGGCTCCGCACCATCCGCACGCTTGGGGGATCCCAGCGCGTCCTGATGGATTCGGTCGAGGAAATGCGCGGGGCGCACTAGCGCCTCGTTACGTTCACCGAACACTTGCACTTAACCGAACGTTTCACACCCTGGAGTCACTGATGGACCTGCAGCTGAACGGCCGGAACCGCTACCGCGGACTCCCGTCGACATGGCAAGGCTCCACTGCTCTGCTCGCCGCCGCGTTCCTGGTGCTCGCCTGCGCCACGCCGGCGGTCGCGAGCGACCGGCGGGCGCGGCTGTCGTCGGATCTCGTCGCCCACCTCAACTCCGGTTCGTCCGCGCCGGTTGACCTCATCGTCTCGGGCTCGCAGGAGCGCATCGATCGGCTGGTGAAGCGCCACGGCCTGGTGGTGAAGAAGGTGCTCACCTCCGGGGCGGTGCTGACGGCGTCGCGCGGGGCGTTTGATTCGCTGTCGCGGGACCAGGAAATGGACACCATGTCGGGCGACCCGCGGGTGCGCTCGGCCGCGCGCGTAACCGCTGCCAGCCTGACGGCGGATGTGATTGGCGCGGATGCGGCCTGGGCCGGCGACATCGACATCCTCGGCGCGGTGGACGGCCGCGGCATTGGCGTGGCGATTATCGACAGCGGCATCGCGGTGGGCCACCCGGCGCTGAGGGATCGGGTGGTGGCCAGCGTGGACTTCACCGACCCGAGGGGCAGGGGTCAGGACTACTACGGCCACGGCACGCACATCGCCGGCATCATCGCGGCGCGGTCGTTCCGGAACACCGAAGGCGGTGAAGGCGGCGTGTCGCCGGCGGCGCACCTGATCAACCTCAAGGTGCTGGGCGCCGACGGCAGCGGCCAGGCCAGCGACGTGATCGAGGCCATTGACTGGGCCATCCGCTACCGCCGGTCGCTCGGCATCCGCGTGCTGAACCTCTCGCTGGGCGCGGCGCCGACGCAGAGCTACAAAGACGACCCCATTTGCCTGGCGGTTGAGCGCGCCGTGAAGGCCGGCCTCGTCGTCATTGCCTCCGCCGGCAACTACGGCACCAACGACCAGGGCCAGCAGGTGTTCGGCAGCATCACGTCGCCCGGCATTTCGCCCTATGCCATCACCGTGGGCGCCATCCGCACGCAGGGCACGGTGGATCGGAGAGACGACGAGGTGGCGCCGTGGAGCTCCAAGGGCCCGACGCTGGTGGACCACATTGTCAAGCCGGACCTGGTGGCGCCGGGCTCGAAGATCGTGTCGACGGCGGCGGTGGGCGCGACGCTGATGCAGCAGTTTCCGGAGCGGCTGATCGACGGCCCCGGCGGGCGCGATTACTTCTCGATGAGCGGCACGAGCATGGCGGCGGCGGTGGTGTCTGGCGCGGCGGCGTTGGTGCTGGATGGACGCGGAGCCCTGACGCCGTTGCAGGTGAAGCTGGCGCTGCAGGCGAGTGCGGA
>CAYHCX010000100.1:8251-13998 GCA_964355095.1 uncultured Acidobacterium sp. | reverse complement strand
GCCACGAAGGTGACGACGTGTTGCCGCGCGTTGCGCCAGAATGCCCGCGGTCCCTGCCGGCCGCCGGCGGCAAACCGCGTGAGCAGGCCGCCCCATAACCAGGCCCACACGAGAAGCGACAGCAACACGGGGCCAAGCAGCACGAGCGGGCGAGACGACCCGTCGAGCACCGCGCTCAGGTTGCCCAGCGGCGCCGCGAACCCGACGATCGCGGGCGTGAACGTCGCGGCCAGTCCTTCGGCGTGCTCGCGAAATTCCATCCACCACTCGGCATCGATCTCGGCCGTGCCCAGGTACACCGGTTGCCGGTTGGCCAGGGCGTCGCGGAGTTGCGACCCCAGGACGACACCGAACGGCACCGCCGCGAGAGCGGTCACCATCGTCACCACGATCACCAGCAGCGGCGCCGTGAGCACCGTTCGGAGACCGCGGCCAAGAGCGCGGAGAGCGTGGATCATGACTGTGGGCCCTCCGTCATAGCAAGGCCGTGGAGGCGAGCATGGCATCCTGGAGCCACAGGAACCAGGAGGCGGCCAGGCGCGCGCCGGTTGCCGTCATCGCAGCCGTGAGTGTTCGCGAGTTGTTCGATCGGTCTTCATCCAGCAAGAGAATGGCGTCGGGATCCACGCTCGTGGAGATAGCGCGGGATGGCCCCTGGTAGGTCAGGTCGAATTCCGCCGTGCGGCCATCCCACCAGTCATCGATCACCGAGCCGTCCTCGAAGCGGGTGACCACCAGCAACGAGCGCGCGTGCGCGAACGAGCCGCCCGCCGGTTCCGAAGTGCCGGCGAACACGCCGTCGCCGAAGCGCCGCAGCGACACGCGTGTTTCATAGGTTCCCGCCGGAGCCGGCCCGGCCGGCTTGCTGCTGAAGGCCAGGATCCCGTAGTCGAAGCGGGCCTCGAAACGAAGAGCCTCGTCGAAGAACCAACGCACGTCGCGTCCGCGCTGTTCGCCAATCACCGAGGCGAGATCGTCCGGCCCGGCGGCGCCGCTCCGCCAGCGCGCCTGGAACGCCTCCAGGACCTGCTGCATCGCGGGCCAGCCAAGGTAGCGCTCGAGCGTGTGCAGCGCCAGCGCGACGCGCTGGGCCTCGGCGTGCGGCGCGGCGCTCCAGGATCGCCACGGCGCCTCGGCCGGGTGATCGATCTCGGCAAAGTGGCGAACCTTCGGCCGCGGATCGGTCGGGGTGTGCGACCACTGGAGCGATCGGCTGGTGAACGGAACGAACCCGCCGAAGAGCCGCGCGGTGGCAAAGTGGCGGCCCTCGAGTTCTTCGTGAATGCCGCGGACGCCGGCGTAAAGCGCGAGGCCCTCGCCCAGCCACCGCTGCGCCGGCTCGCTGCCGGCCGGGACCTCCCAGTATTGCCGCGCGATGGCACCGATCAGGGTTCGCTCGAGGGTGCGGTCGCTCTCCGGCTCGAACACGCGGGCAGCGGTCACGACCACGCCGGGATAGGACGCCCCCACCCAGGGGCTGTTCCACGGCGCGTCGATCACCTGGAGCTCGGCCCGCGGAAACGGGCCGTGCCACTCGCCGAGACGCGCAAGGGCCGACTTCGTGGCATCGATCAGACGCTGCGCGCGCGCGGCGGTCTCCGGCTTGAGAACAAAGCGCAGGGCGATGGGTGGCTGGCCGGCGGGCGCGAATTGCTCGTCGCGAATCTCGAAGCCGCGCGTGATCTCGGCGAACCTGGCGGTCACGTCGTCATCGGAGGCGCCACGCAGGGGCGGTGCCTGCATCGCAGCCGGCGACGTCGGGCCGCACGCGATCACGATCGCCAGCAAGAGACCTCGTCTGCTCCACACCGAGCGTGTATAGTACAACAGCGAGCACGGGAGATGGCCCGGCGCTTGTCCCTCGACACTGTGATCTCCCGTCGCGACCTACTTCGCATGGCAGCGTCCGGCGCAATGGCGTGGCCCGTCGGCGCCTTCCCCGCGCTTCGCGCGGCTTCGCCGGAAACCCTCTACAACGGCATCAGGCTGGGGTCGCCGTGGCCGCCGCGGCTCAAGTATCCGGATGAGCATCCGGTGCTGCCGCCGTACCTGCTCGATCGGCCGGCGGTCGTGCCCATCGACGTCGGCCGCCAGTTGTTCGTGGACGACTTCCTGATCGAAGAGACCACGCTCGTCCGCACCTGGCATCGCGCGACCTACCACCCGGCCAATCCCGTGCTGCGCCCGGAAACACCATGGGAGTTGAGGGATGACGTGTCGGAGCGCACCGGCCAGCCGCTCAACCCGTCGGCCATGGTGTTCAGCGACGGCGTGTTCTTCGATCCGAAAGACCGGCTGTTCAAGATGTGGTACATGGCCGGCTACGGTGCCTTCACGTGCCTGGCCGTGTCGACAGACGGCGTCAAGTGGGAGCGGCCGGCATTCGACGTGGTGCCCGGCTCGAACATCGTCAATACCCACATCCGCGACTCGAGCACCGTGTGGCTGGATCTCGAGGCTGCCGATCCCCGGCAGCGCTTCAAAATGTCAACGTGGTACGACCATGCCGTAGTGCTGTTCACCTCGCCGGATGGCGTGCATTGGACGGAAATCGGCAAGACCGGGCGCACCGCCGATCGATCGACGTTCTTCAGGAACCCGTTCCGCAAGGTGTGGGTGTTCAGCCTGCGCGCCAATCAGCGCGAGTCGGTGCTTAGCGGCCGCTACCGGCAGTACTGGGAAGACGGAGACTTCACCGCCGCGCGCAACTGGAGCGGACGGTCACCGGTGGCGTGGGTCAAGTCCGATTCGAAGGACTTCACGCGGCCTGAGCTCGCCAGGGAATCGGAGCTGTACAACCTCGACTGCGTCGCCTACGAAAGCGTGATGCTCGGGCTGTTTTCCGTGTGGCGTGGCGAATCCGAGACCCGCGAGAAGATCAACGAAGTGGCGCTCGGCTTCAGTCGTGACGGATTCCACTGGCACCGGCCCGATCGCGAGTCGTTCATGGGCGTCTCCGATCGGGAAGGCAGTTGGAACTGGGCCAACATGCAATCGGCCGGCGGCGGCTGCATCATCGTCGGCGACCGCCTGCACTTCTACGTCAGCGGCCGGCAAGGGCGCCCAGGCACGAGCGCGCCTGGCGTTTGCAGCACGGGCCTGGCGACCTTGCGCCGCGATGGCTTCGCGTCGATGGATCGGCTGCCTGGTGCGGCGGGTGTGCGCCGCGTCTCCAGCATTCCCGAGGGCTCGCTGACCACGCGGCCAATCACGTTCAGCGGCGGCCATCTGTTCGTCAACGCCGATGCCCAAGGCGGTGAATTGCGGGTGGAAGTGCTCGATCGGGCTGGCGTGGTCATTTCGCCGTTCACGCTCGCGGCGTGCGAGCCTGTCGTCACCGACGGCACGCGCCTTCCCGTGCGGTGGCGCCAGGGCTCGCTTGCCGGGTTGTCCGGCCAGACCGTGCGCTTCCGGTTCTCGCTGACCCGCGGCCGCCTGTTCGCGTTCTGGGTCAGCCCGTGGCCGACGGGCGAGAGCCGCGGCTTCCCCGCGGCCGGCGGACCGGAGTTCGCCGGCGTAACCGACACCCGGACGTCGCAGTGACCGCCATGCGCGAGACCATCGCGCGCGTCCTCCATTCGACCCGGACTGTCTACGCGGCGTGCCTGGTGTCGCTCGTCCTCGGCCTCGCCTTCATCTTCGTGTGGGCGCCGCATCCCTGGGGCTGGGCCGGCATCGACGCCTACCATGTGCTGGCGCTCGAGCTCGCGCGCGGCGGTTCGTTTTCCACGACCGACGTTCCCTGGGGATACGCGTACTTCGTCGCCTTCTGGTACTGGCTGTCGGGCGAGCGGCTCTGGGTGCCCCTGGTCGCTCAAGAGGTGGCGAACGCCGGCGTGCCGCTGCTGCTCTATCACCTGGTGGTACCGCTCGCCGGCCGCCGGACGGCGGTGCTGTCGGCGGTACTGGTTGGCGCGTTCTCGTTCAACACGCTCTACGCCTCCACCCAGGCATCAGATGCGATCTGCACGGTGTTGTTCACCGCCGGCCTCCTCTGCTTCGCCCGCGGGTTTCGGAGTGGTCGCGCGCTCGACTTCGTGCTGGGAGGTCTGTTCGCCGGGCTGGCGCCCCAGTTCCGCCCCAACCTGATCCTGCTGCCGGCGGTGGCCGCGGCGTTCTACCTCTGGCAATCACCGCGCTCGCGGCGCGCCTGGCGCAACGTGGCCCTCTACCTCGTGGTGGTGATCGCGGTGCTGTCGCCGTGGACCATCCGGAACTACCGCATGACCGGCATCCTCATGCCCACCAGCACGCACGGCGGCCAGCAACTCTGGTACGGCAGCCTGCAAGTCGGTGCTCATCTGGAAAGCCAGTCCCACAATCCTCGCCGGGCCTTCGAGTTCGCGGCGTTCGACTACACGAGCCTGATCGACACCTCGCTGGTCGTCTCCGCCGACCCGACCACGTGCGTCGGGCGCAGCCAGCCGACCGTGGACCTGATCTACTGGACCGACCGCGATCCTCAAGAGCATCGGGCGGCGTCCAGGGCCGCGGGTCGGCGACTCGAGTTCGAAATCCCCGGGCAACCCGCCGACACCGTCGTCTACTACTTCTTCGAAGGGTCGTGGGCCGACACCGCTGACAAGGTGGCGACGCCGTTGCAGGGCGCCCGTGCCCCGTACGTGACGTTCGTGTCCAGTGATCACCTGGGCGATCTCGATCGCCACAATGACCTGCTGGACATCTTCGACGTCGCGCGCCTGATGCGCGAGCTGGCGTGGGGAGATCGCCCGGCCGCGCCGGGCCTGCTGGATCTCAACCTGGACGGCGCCACCGACCAGCGGGATCTCGCCGCCTCTGTGGGCTACCTGCTCCAGCCGTCGCCGCGGCAGGCGCCACCGGTCGTCCAGTTCGACGCCTCGGCGTCACGAGCCACGCTCACGCTGCCCGACGGCTCCACGCTCTCGGTGCCGCGCGACTTCGGCGGCCGCCAAACCGACCTCGAAGCCCAGGGCGAGCTGGCTGCCAGCCTGGTCGCCAAGAGCCGGTCGTTTGCGGCCATCGCCGCCGCCGGCGTGTCCGCGACGCCGCACATGTGCCACGTCGTGGACGACGTGCGCGTCAACGACGTCTACTACCGGAAGGAACCACACCGCCTCAACCGCTACACGGCGCTGGCCTTCGACAACATCTCGCGCGCGCCCGTGGAGTTTGCGCTGGCGTCCGCGTATCGCTTCGTCCGGATGTTCATCATCGTCGGCACCGATGATGTCGCCACCACCCAGCAGTTTTCGTGGTCGCGGCTGGCCTACGGCGCCGGCCAGGCACTGTCTACCATCTACCTCGTGGTGTTCATCGCCGGCATCGTGGTGGCCGTGAGGCAGCGCTCCGCCGTGCTCGGACTATTGCTGCCGATCTTCTACGTGCCGGTGACGATTTGTTTTGTGCTGACGAACATGCGCTACACGGTGACCGTGCAGCCGTTGATGTTCGTGTTCGTGGCCGTGGCGCTGGTGGCCTGGCTGAGGCTGGACCCGCCGGCGGCGGGTGGAGAGAGCAGGGAGTCGAGCGCTAGCAGGCTGCTGAACAACGCAGCCTGAAGTGAAAAGTGTGAAGTGACAAGTCAGAAGCCTTCGGAATCTGGCGCGATTTCGTCCTTCGCACTTTTCACTTCTCACTTCCCACTTCAGGTTGCTGGCTTTTTCAGCAACCTGCTAGGGAATGAATCTGGCGAACAGGCGCATCGAGGCGCGCGATACCACCATCAGGGCGATCAGGATGCCGGCGAAGTACAGGATGACGGTCCG
>CAYHCX010000100.1:6203-8151 GCA_964355095.1 uncultured Acidobacterium sp. | reverse complement strand
GAGTGATCGCGGCCGCCCACGGCCGGCGACCGTCCGGCGAACAGGCGCAGCACGGTCACCAGCGTGGTGTCGAAGATCGGGATCAGCAGCACGAACACCGGTGCGGCGATCACCGAGACGACGTCGGAGCGGCTGCCGCGCACGCCATCGTTGCTCAGCGTGAGCGCCGCGAGGCTGAAGCCGAGCATCAGCGCGCCGCTATCGCCCATGAAGATCGAGGCTGGCGGAAAGTTGTAGACCAGGAAGCCGGCCACCGCCCCGGCCAGCATCGCCAGGTAGGCCACTTCAGGGCCCGCCAGTTCCCGGCTCGCGCCGGTCAGCAGCCCGAACATCAGCGTGACCGAGACCACCAGCGCCGTGCCGGCGCACAGGCCGTCCATGTTGTCGAGCAGGTTGAACGCGTTGGTCAGGCCGACCACCCACACCATGGTCAACAGGTTGTCCAGCAACCGCGACTCGAGCCAGCCGAGGCTGTAGTCGAAATAGACCAGCGTGGCCGCCAACGCGATTTGCGCGATCAGCTTCGTGAACGGCTTCAGGTGGATGATGTCGTCGGTCAGTCCGACGATGAAGATGATGAAGGCGGTGGCGAGCAGCACCGGGACTTCGCGGGCGAGGCCGGTGCCGAATGCGGTGAGCAGCGCCGCCACCGCGATGGCGACGCCGCCCAGCAGCGGAATGCTCTTGCGGTGCCAGCGGTCGTTGCGCGGATGGGCGACGGCGCCGGTGCGGTCCGCCAGTCGGCGGCACGCCGGCACGAGGATCGCCGACAGCGCGAAGGCCACGCCGAACGCGACGAGCACGGACCTGAGGTCGACGGCGGTCACGCCTGCCTCCAGCCTGGCAGCAGGTCCAGCCAGCGCTCGAACGTCAGCAGGGTCCACAGGCGATGGCCGTGGTTGGCCTTCCGTTCGAGGTGTTCGGTCACCAGCTTCCGCACGTACGCCTGATCGACGTAGGCGCGCAGCTTCGCCGACGGTGCCAGCACCGTGTCACGGAGGCGATCACGAAGCTCGCCGCGGAACCAGCCATCGAGCGGCACGCCGAAGCCTTTCTTGGCGCCCTGCTGCACCTGGGCCGGCACGAGGTCGGCAAACGCCTCGCGCAGGATGGCCTTGGTGGTGTGGCCGTCGAGCTTGTAGTGGTCCGGCAGGCCGGCCACGTACTCCATCAGGTCGCGGTCGAGGAACGGCGCCCGCGCCTCGAGCGAGTTGGCCATCGACATGCGGTCGGCCTTCACGAGGAGATCGTCGTGGAGATAGCTGTGGAAGTTCGCGGCCAGCAACTGGTTGAGGGGCGAGGCGCCGTCGGCGCCGGCCAGATCGCGAATGTGATGGCAGCAGTCAACCGGCGGTTCGCCCGCCCTGGCGCCGCCGATTCCCAGCAGTTGTCCGAGGTCGTCGTGGAATACGCCGGCCCACGCCACCAGCCGTTCCTGCCGTGACAGGCCCGCGGCGCGCGCGAAGCGCCGGCCGCGCGCAATCCAGTGCCGCTCGTTGCGGGGCGTCGGCAACAGCGACAACGCGCCGGCGGCCGCGGCGCCCACCCAGCCGGGCACGCGATCGGCGGCCAGCGCGGCGCCGAAGCGGAGATACCCGGCGAACACCTCGTCGCCGCCATCGCCGGTCAGCGCCACGGTGACGTGCTCGCGGGTCAGCTTCGAGACCAGGTAAGTCGGGATCGCGGACGAGTCCGCAAACGGTCCGTCGTGATGGTAGACGAGCGTGTCGAGGAGGTCGATCGCCGATGGCCGCACCTTGAACTCGGTATGGCGGGTGCCAAACTGCGCGGCGGTGGCGCGCGCCACCGCCGTCTCATCAAAATCCGCGTCGCCTTCGAAGCCGAGGCTGAACGTCCGCACCGGCTCCTTCATCAGCCGGCTCATCAGGCCGACGATGATCGTGGAGTCGAGGCCGCCGCTCAGGAACGCGCCGAGCGGCACGTCAGA
>CAYHCX010000100.1:0-6103 GCA_964355095.1 uncultured Acidobacterium sp. | reverse complement strand
ATGTGGCGTCCGGCTTCTTGACCGCCATAGCCTTGGCGGAGGCGGTTAGCCGGACATCAGGAAACGTCAGTTGCCAGTAGCGCCGCGCAGACTGGGCCCCGTGCCGGTCAAAAGTAACCACCGTGCCGGGTTCGACATGCCGAACACCGCGGTAGATCGTCTGCGGGTGCGGCACGTAGCCGTAGAGGAAGTAGTAGGGAATCGCGTCAGCGTCGACCTCGATGTCGAGATCGGGATGCGCGAGCAGCGCCTTCGGTTCCGACGCGAACACCACCCGGTCGGCCGAGGTGTGGATGTAGAGCGGCTTCTTGCCGGCGCGGTCCCGCGCCAGCACGAGCCGCCGCTGTCGCGAGTCCCACAGCGCCAGCGCGAACATGCCGTCGAGCCGATCGATGGCGCGGTCGCCCAGTTCCTCGTAGAGATGAACGATGACCTCGGAGTCCGAGTTCGAGCGGAAGGTGTGGCCGTTGGCCACCAGGCCCTTTCGCAGATCCTGGAAGTTGTAGATCTCGCCGTTGAACACGAGCTGGATGCTGTCGTCCTCGTTGCCAATCGGCTGGTTCGCCGCCGCCCGCAGATCGATGATGCTCAGTCGCCGGAAGCCCAGGCCCGTCGCGCCATCATCGGAGCGATAGATGGCGCCGTGATCGGGACCACGGTGGCGTAACGTGTCGGTCATGGCCGACAGGGCGCGGTCGGCCACCGCGCGGCCGGCCGCAAAACTCATCTCTCCGCAAATGCCGCACATATGCTGGTCAGTGGGCCGGGGGCATCAACGAACTGGTGCGCAGGAAGTCGAACAAGGCGTCGGCCTTCACGCGATTCGCATTGCCGAACGGGTGGTTGGCGAGAGCAGTAGCAGTCTGCGAAGGGTCATGTCGTCACAAGAGGCATCTCACGCGAACAGCCGGGTGCCGGGTGCGAAGCCCTCCGTCCAAAGTCACGAACTCGGCGTTGGCGGCGTGCGCGAACGCCGCGAGATAATCATCGGTCCAGAGCAGGTGGCTCCGATCGTCACGCTTCGAGAACGACACCCATATCGGCAGCAACCCGTCCGGCTCCGTCACGACATCGACACGCGGATCTTCCATCAATCGTTCAAGGAGATCCCAGGCGTTGCGACGGGTCAGGGCGTCGCCATCCATCACGGCCGGGTTGGTCACCAGGCGTAGGAGCGCCATCTCGGTTACGCGGCAGAACGCGAGGTCGTCTTCCTCGTCATCCATCCACCGCTTGGCCGTCGCGTGGTGACGATGGCGGGCCCAGGCGGCCGCCAGCCAGACATTCACGTCGAGGAGCTTCATTGGCTGGGGCGTCGCTGGCCTGCGAGCGCGGCATCGTCTTCGGCGAGGGCCTTGGCCAGATCCAACGCGCTCAGATCCACCGGAGGCGCGGTCGGGTCGCCGAACAGGGGAAGCTCGACTCGCCGCTGTCTCGCTTCGTCGTGGCCCTGGCCGAGCTCAGCCGCCACAGCCCGGGTCAGAAGGGTCTTGAGCGATTCTCCTCGGGCAGCGGCGCGCATCTTGGCCTTCCGGAGGAGGGCCGGAGGAAGCTCGATGGTTGTGCGCATAAACGCATAAAACCATAATCATGGGAAACCCGTCAAGGGACGAGTTGCTACTTCGGCGGTTCTAGATCCTGGTCCTCCGCCACGGTGATCAGGAACTGGTCCACCAACTCAGGCAGACGTTCCGAGACGACGTGAGCATATTTCAACACCAGCGCAAGTTTGTCAGGGTCGATGGTGAGATCGTACGCGTGCACGAACACGTGCCGGAAGGCACGAAGCTCCTGCAGCGATTGCCGCAGTCCATCGTCGAACAACGCCGGCCGTACGCCCTCGATACAGAGGGACAGCCTCCGCAGCAACTCGGTGTGCCAGCCCCGCTCGTCGTCGATGTTGTTCTCGAACGCTTTGGCGACACGCAAGGCAAGTTGCTCGATCACGTTGTAGGATCGAGAGACGTGATGCGCGGCGCTGTCTCTCGCCGCCGGGGTTCCCTCTGCGAACCGCTGGCGCGCAAGGTCGACGGCCGAGACGGCGAGCCTGACGTCCGCGCGCAATTCGCTCGCCAGCGTCTGGAGGTCTACAGCGTCCACAACTCCCCTTCACGCGCGATCGCGTCGCGAAAGCGGCAATCCTTCAGGAAGACCACGTCCACCGGACGCGCGAGCCGTTCGGTCAGCTCAGACGAAAGTTGGCCCGCACTCATCCCTCGCGGCTCGCGTTCAAGCGCCAAGTCGATGTCCGATGCGTCATTGAACCGCCCGGGTTGTGTCAACGACCCGAACACCCAGACGCGCTCGCCTGGTATCAGGGCCTCGAGCGTGTGACGGAGGTTGCGGAGAACCTCGGCCTGGAGCGCGAGCCGACGCTCGACCCGGACCTCATCGCGGCGCTGCAGCAGTGTCTTGGCGGTCACGAAGCCATGGTCCTACAGTCACCGCGGGGACGCAAGGAATTGACCGTTTCGTACGTTACGGCAGCCATTTTCGCGCTGCAGGTCGTGCGGACAGCATCTTGACAGCACTTTGGTGGAGCATCATGATGCATCCATGCGGACCACCGTGACGTTGGACCCGGATGTCGAGCAACTGCTGAGGGAGGCCATGCATCGCTCACGCCTGTCCTTCAAGGAGACTCTGAACCGCGCCCTTCGTGCCGCCTTGGGGCGCGAGCCGGGCCGTTCCGGTCGTCCCGCGTTTGTCCTGGCGGCGCGGCCTCTGGGATTGCGCGCGGGCATCGACCCCACGAGTTTCAACAAGCTCGCCGACGAGTTGGAGGCCGACGCTTTCCGGGAGCGGCAGGTGCGCATGACGGGCCATGATCGTCCCTGACGTCAATCTGTTGCTGTACGCCTACGACGCCAATTCGCGGTTCCATGCCGCGGCTGCCGCGTGGTGGCGATCGTGCCTGGGTGGCAACGAGCCCGTGGGGATCCCGTTGGTGGTCGTGTTCGGGTTCGTGCGCGTCGCCACAAGCGCTCGCGTCTTCGAACAGCCGATGACGCCGGGCGAGGCCGCCGGTCACATCCGCAGCTGGCTGGCGCAGCCGGTGGTGGAGGTCCTGGAACCTGGCGCCGATCACCTCGAGCGCGTGCTCTCCCTGCTGGAGTCGCTCGGCACCGGAGGGAATCTGGTGACCGATGCGCAGATTGCCGCGCACGTCCTCGACGCCGATGCGGTCCTGCACACCGCCGATACCGACTTTCTCAGGTTCACCGCACTGCGCTGGCTCAATCCGCTCACGGGCATCACCAGCCCCCCGACGCCAGCGCGGCCCGACCCGTCATAGGGGTAGACCGTCGGGCGCGCGCCGGTCACGCAGCGATGCACGCATTCAACCACTCCGAAGTGGATTTGTAGACGGCTGAGTCCGGCAGTCGCGAACTCGCACCCGCGCGCTATACTCGGCTCATGCCAGCGCAGGGCGATCTGCTCGAGCGGCTTCGCGCCCATTCTTCCCAGGCGGGCGTCGATCTCTGTGCGCTGTTTGGGTCGCACGCCACCGGACGCGTCCGCCCCGGCAGTGACATCGACGTCGCCTTGTTGCTGCAAGACGACTCGCCGGACGCGAGGCGGCGTGCGGAGGTCGATGTGCAGCGGGCGCTTGGCGGCAACGCCGACGTCACGTTTCTGGCCGATGCCCCTCCCCAGTTGCGGTTCGAGATCGCGCGGTCAGGCATCCTCGCGTTCGAGCGTCAACCAGGCCTCTGGGTTCGCGAACGGGTCAGGGCCATGGTGGATTGGTGGGACTGGGCGCCGATCGCCCGGCGCATTCACGCCGCTGGTGTGGAACGGTTGCGCAAGCGGAGCCCTGCCTGATGGTCAATCGAGACCTCGTCTCGCGCAAGCTGGCTCGCGCCGAAGGTTGGCTGGGCGATGCCGAGGCGCGGCTGGCCGAGCCTCGAGATCTCTTCCTGTCACGCGCTGAAACGCGCGACCTCGCCACGTTCTATTTGTTTCTTGCGATGCAGGAGACGATCGACCTGGCCGCACACTGGGTGACCGACGCCGCATGGGAATCTCCGGATGATGCGGGTGGAATGTTCGACGTCCTCGCCGCGCGGGGAGCGATTCCGGAGCCGCTGGCCGGCCAGTTGCGGGCAATGACCGGCCTCCGAAACCGCATCGCCCACGGCTACGCCACCGTTCAGCACGACCGCCTCTATGAGGAAGCCCGGGAAGGCATTCCCGCTATACGGAGGTTTCTGGTGGCGGTGGCGCAAGCCGCCGGAGTGTAGGGGCGCCGCGTCTCCTGATCCCCGCTCCTGATCCCTGATTCAGACCCAGCCCTTCCACCAGTAACTCGCGAGCGCGGCATATTCGTGGAGGATGCCGCGGATCTGCTCGAGCGACGCGCCCCGCTCATGAGTGTAGAACTGGCTCTGCGGCACCGGCGTCGGGACGACCGCGACGTCAGGGGCCAGCTTGCTCCACGTCATGGTCGCGCGGCGCATGTGATACGGCGAGCTGACCAGGAGAATCCGGTTCCAGCCGTTGCGGTCGAGCATCTGCTTGGTCAGCCGGACGTTGTCGTAGGTGTTCTTCGCAGCTTCTTCGAGCAGGATGGCGTCGGCCGGCACACCGTTGTCGATGGCCACCGCCTTCATCACCTCGGCCTCGCGTAACGTGAACACGTAGCCGGACGAGAAGATGAGTTTCGGCGCGTAGCCGGCGCGATAGAGTGCCACCGCCTGCGTGACGCGTTCCTGGAAGCCGCCGCCGGCCTTGCCCGACTCGCCAACGCCGCCGGCGAACACCACGATCGCCTCTGCCGGCTGTGGCGGCGCGCTGACCAGCAGCGGACTCGCGACCCACCACAGCGCCGGGGTCTGGAACAGCAGCAGGTAGATGGCGACGGCGGCAATCAGGCCTTCAGCCGTGCGGCGCCGCGCCGCGGCGTACAGCCGCTTGAGGCGGTCTTCCCAACCACGGGCGTCGTGGCTGCGTGAGGCGATGACCTCGTCGATCAGGGCCGACATGTCTCGCAGCCGTCGTGCCCATCCGTTACGTTCGGCCGCGGAAATGCGGCGACGCCGCGCCTCGTCGCCAGCCGGCGTGACCGCTCCGGCGACAGCCGCGGCAAACTCGTCGGCCGTGCGCCCGACCGTCACCACGTTGTCGTGTTCACGATTGAAGCGGTGCACTTCCGGCAGGTCAGTAGCGACGACCGGCTTCCCCATCGCGAGATACTCGTTCATCTTCGCGGGATAGACGTTGGCCGTGTAGTCGGCGATCCGGTACGGCACCAGCCCGACGTCGAAGCCTTGAATGTAAGCAGGCACCTCGGCGTGCGGGCGTTGACCGAGCAGGTGCACGTTGGGACACGCCTGCAGGCGCGACACGTCCACCTGCGCCGGGCCGATCAAGGCGAAGCTCGTATCCGGCAGGCGGGTGGCCGCGGCGACGATCAAGTCTTGATCGACCCACTGGTGGATGCCCCCGACGTAGCCGGCGATGGGCCGCGGCAACCGCGCGAGATCGTCCGGCACCGCCACCCTCGAATCGCGGGCGGCGCCAAAGGCCTCCAGGCTGACGCCCGACGGGAACAGGTGCACATGTTCGCTGAACTTCGCCGCGCGCTCGCGCAGCTTCTCCGACGTCACAAACACCAGCTCGGCGCCGCGAAAGAGCTGCTCCTCGCTGGTCACGATGCGCCGGGCATCGGCGGAACTCGACGAGAACTCGTCCACGCAGTGATAGATCGTCGCGACCGGATCAATCCGCGCGATCACCTCTCGTGCCAGCGGCGTCGGCAGGAAGGTCCAGACGATGGGGCGGGAGAAGCCGGTGGCGCGCATCCAGCGGGTGAGGCTGCGCATCATCACCTGCCGGTTGATCCAGCCGGCGAGGCGCGAGTACGGCAGCGGCAGCACCAGCGGCGAGTGCACGAACAGGTTGGGCCGCTCTTCGCGGAAGCCATTGGTGCCGCGCCGCCAGTTCTTGAGGCGGGCGCGAATGCGGCCGATGTCGCTGACGCGGACCTGGCGGACGCCGGTGTTCTCGATGAACAGCACGCGATGCCCCTCGGCGGCGAGGCGCGACATGATCTCCTGGTGGCCCTGCCAGATAAAGTCCCAGTCGATCGACGAGATGCAGA
>CAYHCX010000099.1:0-14480 GCA_964355095.1 uncultured Acidobacterium sp. | reverse complement strand
CCGCCAAACAACAGAATCGCAAGGACAGTGGTGAGAAGCCGCGAGGAGTTCACCTGACGACGGTAGTCGCAACCACCACGTCCAGCAACGACGCTCTGGATGTTGTCCGCAGAAACCGTGCAAGGGCTGGCGGATTTCCACAGCGACGGAGGAGAGGATCGCAGTTTCTGCGATCCTTGTCCGTCAGTTGACGGCTTTTTTCAGTGCCTTGCCAGCGCTGAAACGAACCGCTTTGCGTTTGGGGATGCGGATGGCGCCGCCAGTGAGGGGATTGCGGCCCTTTCGAGCCTTGCGGACGGCGGTCTTGAAAGTGCCGAACCCGACCAAGGTCACGGCCTCGCCCTTCTTGAGCGCCCTGGTCATCGTCGAGAGCACTACCGCCACGATCCGGGACGCCTGGGTCTTGGTGGCGCCGGTGTCCTTGACGATCCTGGCGATCAGATCCTGCTTGTTCATCAGGCGGCGGCCTTGACGGCGAGCGATTCAATCGCCTTGTCGAGCGTGGCGTCGGTCGCCGGCGGCGCCTGGCCGAACTCGACGTCGGCCTGTTCCACCGGCACGTCGGGGATCAGGCCCTTCTCGTGGATGGCGACGCTGGCCGGCGTCAGGTAGATCAAATGGGTGAGCATGAGGGCGCCGCCGTCCGGCAGCCGCACCAGCTTCTGCCGCGCGGCGCGGCCGAACGTGCGCTCGCCGACGAGGGTCGCGCGCTTGTTGCCCGACAGGGCGGCCGCAAACACCTCCGCCGCGCCCGACGTGCCGTTGTCGGTCAAGATCGCCGTCGGCAGCGTAACGGCACCGTCGCCGGCGGCGGCCGACACGGCTTCCTTTTCCTTGCCGCGATCCTGGCGATACACGAGCACGCCGGTCGTGACAAACAGCCGCGCCGCGGCGAGGCCGGTGTCGGTGTCGCCAAAGGCGGTGCCGCGCACGTCCACCACGAGGCGCGTGGCGCCGGACTTGGTGAGAGACGCGATCTCGGCCTTCAGTTGATCCGGCGTGGCCTTCGTGAATTCCGCGAGGCGGACGTAGCCGACGCCAGTGGCCGCGATGCGCGACTTGATCGGCAGCGCCGGCAGGTCTTCGCGGGCCAGTTCGATGTCGTGCGGCTCGGCGGCGTTGCCGCGCAGCACCGTGAGGCGGACCTTGGTGCCCGGCTTGCCGCGCAGCAGCCGCTGGCCTTCGTACACCGTCGTGTCGCGGGTGGACTGTCCGTCGATGGCGCGAATGTAGTCGCCGGGCCTGAGGCCCGCCTTCGCGGCCGGCGAGCCGTCGCGCGAGGCAATCACGCGCAGGTAGTACTGGCGCGTGACCTCGAGGCCGGTTTGCGCCGCGCCGCCGGGGTCGGCCTTGTCGTAGGTCTTGACCTGCGCGGCGTCGAGAAAGGCGCTGTCGGGATCCAGTCCGTCGGCGAGCCCGTGCATCGCGCCGTGCATCACCTTGTCGACGTTCACTTCCTCAACGTAGTTGTTGACGATCAGCGTGACCACGTCTTCGAAGATGCGGAGATATTGATAGCTGTCTTCGCGGGCCAGCGCGCTGTTGCCCAGAAAGCCGCCGATGACCGCAAAAGCAATCACGGGCACCGACACCGCCAGCACGAGAACCCGGCCGCGAACCTTCATCGTGATCTCCTGGATGGCTTGACCGTCAGCAACTCGCCGCGTTAACGCCTCGGCCTCGCCAGCCATTGTACGGGATCGACCGGGCGGCCGTCGATGCGCACCTCGAAATAGAGCGCGGCATCGCCGGCCGGCGCCAGCCCGACTCGGCCTACGACATCGCCGCGTTTTACCGTCGAACCGGTGGCCACGGTGGCTTCCGACAAGTGGCCATACAGCGTGAACGCCGAGGCGCCGTGATCGACGATGACCAGGACGCCGAAACCGGTAAACGGGGCCGCATAGGCCACCGTGCCCCCGTGCACCGCGCGCGCCGGCGATCCCTCGGCCGCTTCCACGTCGATACCGTTTCGGACGACGGCCGTGCCGAAACGGCCGGCTGGGGTGCGGCCGAACTGGCTCAGCACTCGTCCGTCGGCCGGCCACGGCAGGTCGCCGCGGAAGGGACGAATGGGAAGCGCCACCGCTTTCGAGGACGCGTCGGCGGCCAAGAGCGTCCGCTGGAGCTGGCGTTGCGCCGCCTGCAGTTCGCCGACGTACTGCGCCGCCAGATCGCGCTGCCGATCGAGGCTGTCGATCAGGCGGTTGCGCGCCGCCACCGCGGTGTCGAGCCCGGCCCGCGCGCGGCGCGCTTCCTTCCGCGCGGCTTCCACGGCCGCGCGTTCCTGGTCGAAGGCGGCCAGCGCGGCGCGTTGGGCCGCGAGGGTGCGGCGATGGGTCTCGAGCCGCACGCGATCGAGCTCCGCCACGGCGGCGACGCCGCGGCTCATCCGCCCGAAGGCGCGGATGTCGTCCGAGGCCAGCAGCAGTTGCAGGTAGCCGCCGCGTCCGCGCTTGGCGAGCTCGACCAGGCGCTCGCGGACGCCCGGCGTCTGCGCCACGCGCGCGGCCTCGAGCGCCTTCAGCCGCGCCGCCGCCTGCTCCTGCGCCTGGGTGACGCGCGCGACATCCGCGTCGGCGCGGATGATCTCTTGCTGGCTGATCTCGCGTTCGAGTTCGAGTTTGCGCAGGTCGCCGAACACCGTCCGCGCCTGCGCGGCCAGGCGGTCGGCCTCGCCCTGCAGCACGCGGATGCGCTCCGCCGCCCTCGCGGTCAACGCCTTCGCGTCGTCCGCCGGCGTCTGCGCTGCCAACGTGGCGCACGTCAGCGCCATCGCTGGCACCCAAGCCCCAAGCCTCAAGCCCCAAGCCTCATGCCTCAAGCCCCAAGCCTCAAGCCCCAAGCCCCATCTGGTTGCGAATTATACTGGCCGCGTGCGTGTCTTGGGCATCGACTACGGCGCGCGTCGCATCGGACTGGCGCTGAGCGACGCCACCGCCACGCTCGCCTCCCCGTGGCGGATCCTGCAGCGTCCGCCGTCGGACGCGGCGACGCTGCGCATGATTGTGGCCGAGGTTGCCGCGCTCGCGGCAGACGATGACGGGCTCGAGGCGGTGGTCGTCGGGTGGCCTCGCCGCCTGGACGGCACGCCAAACGAACAGACACCCATTGTGGAAGCCTTCGCGCGCACGCTCGAGGGGCAGGTCAAGGTGCCGGTGGTGCTGCAGGACGAACGCCTGTCGAGCCACGAGGCGGCATCGCGCCTGGCGCTGCGTGAACCAGACTGGCGCAAGCGCAAGGCCAAGCTCGATGCGGCGGCCGCGGCCGTCATCCTGCAGGACTATCTCGACGGCCGCCCTCGCGCGGCCTCTGACGAATCAACCGAATGATGCGATGGCTGCGACCAATCGCGCTGCTGCTGGCCGCGCTCGCGGTGGCGGCCGGGGCCGGCGCCTGGTGGATGTACGCGCGCGTGCAGGAACCGTTTCGCGGCGCGGCCGAGGCTGAGACCTTTGTCGATATCCCTTCGGGCACGGGCCCCGCGGGTATCGGCGCCCGGCTCGTCACCGCCGGCCTCGTCCGTGACGCGTGGACGTTTCGCGCGGCCGTCCTGTTGAGCGGGCGCGCGCGGGAACTGAAGGCGGGGGAGTATCGCTTCGATGCCCCGATGACGGCGCTCGACGTGGTGGGCAAGATCGCGCGCGGCGAGGTCTACACGCGCCTGCTGACGTTCCGCGAGGGCCTCACGATGGTCGAGATGGCGGCGGTGTTCGAAGAGCGCGGCTTTGGCGCCGCGGCGGATTTCACCAGGGCCGCGCAAGACGCCTCGCTGATCCACGATCTCGATCCCGCGGCGAGGGATCTGGAAGGCTATCTCTTTCCCGAGACCTACGTGCTCCCGCGCCACACGCCGGCGGCCGACGTGGTGGCGCAGATGGTGGCCGGCTTCAAGAAGGCCTTCGACGCCGACCTGCGCGCGGCCGCGGCGGCGGGCGGGCTCACGGTCAGGCAGGCGGTGACGCTGGCGTCGCTGGTGGAAAAGGAGACCGCGAGCCCGGACGAGCGCCCGATCGTGGCGGCCGTGTACCGCAACCGCATGAAGATCCGGATGGGGATGCAGGCGGACCCGACGGTGATCTACGCCCTGCAGAAGGCCGGCAAGTACGACGGCAACCTATCGAAAGACGACCTCCGGTTCGACTCGCCCTACAACACCTATCGCTACGCCGGCTTGCCGCCGGGCCCCATCGCCTCCGCCGGCCGCGCCTCGATCGAGGCCGCCGTGAAGCCCGCGGCGGTGGACTACTTGTATTTTGTCAGCCGCAACGACGGCACGCACGTGTTCGCCTCAACGCTGGCCGAACACAACAGGAATGTCTTTACCTGGCAGATCCAATACTTCCGGGACCAGCGTCGCAACCGATAACCAATCACAGGAGGCCAGAAGATCAGGAGAAAACGATTTCTTCTGATCTCCTGTTCTCCTGTTTATCTCTCATTCCATTTGAGCTTCTGTCGAAGCACTTCGAAGTAGCTGCGCGCTGACGCGCGAACCAGGCGCAGCGGGCGCGCGGCGCGCGAGACCGCGATCTCGTCACCCTCGCCCAGTTCGAAGCCGGTCTGGCCGTCGAACGTGACGTAGACGTTGCCGGCGTTGGTGCCGGTGGATTTCACGCGGACCTCGCGCTCGGCGGGAATCACGATGGGACGATTGGTCAGCATGTGCGGCGCGATCGGCGTCAGCACGAGGGCGTCCATCGCCGGATGGACGATGGGTCCGCCGGCGGCCAGGTTGTAGGCGGTGGAACCGGTCGGGCTCGCGACGATCAAGCCGTCGGCCTTGACCGACATCACGAACTGATCGCCGACCCACACGGCCAGGTCGATCATGCGCGACAGCGCCGTGCGCGTGAACACGATGTCGTTCAACGCGAGGTGGGTCGAGGTGACGCCGGCGTGCGTGGCGACCGCCCGCAGCATCATCCGCTCGTCGTGCGAGGCGCGGCCGTTCAGTACCGCTTCGAGCGAGGTGTAGATCTCCGGCCGGGTAATCTCGGTGAGAAAGCCCAGCGACCCGAAGTTCACCGCGAGCAGCGGGATGTCGCGGCCGGCTTCCGCGATGGCCTTGGCCATGGCGAGCAGCGTGCCGTCACCACCGAGCACCAGGATCAGGTCGAGGTCCGCCGGCATCCGGGCCCGTTCGACGACGGTGCGCGAGGCCGGTGGCAGCAGGGCGGACGCCTCCTCCGTCCACACCGCATCCACGGCGTGGTCCCGCAGCCACTGCTCGACGCCCGCCAGCGTTTCGCGGGCCTCGAGCAGGCCGGGCTTGACGGCTATGCCAATGCGCATTGGAGGTGCATCAGGAATTCCTGGTTGCCATGTGCCCCGGTTATTGGCGACTCGACCAGTCCGGCGCGTTTCAATCCTACTTCAGCCGCCGCGGCCGTGACTTCGTCCACGACGCGCGCGTGCACCGCCGGATCCTTCACCAACCCGCCCTTACCCACGTCCTTCCGGCCCGCTTCGAACTGCGGCTTCACGAGCGCCACAATCTCCGCGCCCGGGGCCACCAGCGCCGGCACCACGGGGAAGATATGGCGGAGCGAGATGAACGACACGTCGATGCTGACGCGCGTGATCGGCCCGCCCATGTCGGGCAGGTCGCCCGGCTTGAGGTGCCGTGCGTTGACGTGCTCGATCACGGCGACGCGCGGGTCGCTGCGGATTTTCCAGTGGAGCTGGCTGTGGCCGACGTCGAGCGCGATCACGCGCGTGGCGCCGCGTTCGAGCCAGACGTCGGTGAAGCCGCCGGTGGAGGCGCCAATGTCGAGGGCGACCTGGCCGGTGGCGCCGATGCCGAAGGTGTCGAGCGCGAATGCCAGCTTGACGCCGCCGCGGCTGACCCACGGATGGTCGGGGCCGATGACGCGGAGGTCGGCGTCTACCGCCACCATGGTGCCGGCCTTGGCCGCGCCGTGGCCGTCGACGTCAACCTGGCCGGCCATGATCAGGGCGCGGGCCTTCTCGCGTGATTGCACCAGCCCGCGGTGCACGAGCAGCGAATCGAGTCGCGTCCTTTTCGGAGTGGGCACAGGTACCGGACTAGTGTGCTTTCTCTGGCCCGGCTTTACAACGACAAGCCCAATCCGGGATGTCGCCGAGCGCGCCCCCGCGTGCGCGACCGAGTGCCGAGCGGCGGTAGAATGGAGGCGCGCATGAGCGAAGCTCCGACAAAGACCGGTGAGTGGGCTGGCGTCGATCGCGGGACCGGAACACCGTGGGCCTTTGAATCCGCATCCGAGCACTGGCGCCTGCACGACCAGCGTGAGGGCGCGTACTGGCGTTCGCGGCCGGTCGCCGAGAGGCTCGCGCGAGCCGACCACTATCGTATCCGGGTGCATGGCCTGGTCGCGGCCCCGACACGATGGGAGTGGCGTTTCGTCCCTGCCGGGGAGTAGGTTGATGGCGGACCAGCCGCGCTCGCCCGCCGAGGTCTTTGTCCGCTTCTGCGAGTGCCTCAATCGTTTCGAGGTTCGCTACCTCATTGTCGGCAGCGAGGCCGTGGCCTTTCATGGGGCGCCCCGCTACAGCGCCGACTTCGACACCTTTGTCCTCGCGACCCGAGCGAACCTGTTCCGGGTGATCGCCGCCATCGAGCATCCGTCGCGGCCGACCGGTTAGACGCTGCTAGCTTTTTCGTTCCAGAATCCAGCCCGCAATCTCGGCGAGACGCGAATCCTGGAGCCCCGCGCGTTCAAGCGCCTCCCGCGCGCGGGTGTGGCAATCCGCGGCGAGCGCGCGGGCCCGGTCGAGGCCGAAAAAGGCCGGGTAGGTCGGCTTGCCGGCCGCTTCGTCCTTGCCGGCGGTCTTGCCGAGCGTGCCCGCCGCGCCCTCGACATCGAGGATGTCGTCCACGATCTGGAAGGCGAGGCCGATCTCGCGGCCGTAGTCATCAATCGTGGCGGCGAGGCGATCATCGGCGCCGCCCATCACCGCGCCGGCCGCGGCGGCGGCGCGAATCAACGCGCCGGTCTTGCGCATGTGCATGGCCTGGAGGCCGTCGGCGTCGAGCGGTATCGCGCCGGTGCCCGGCCTTGGCGACACGGCGGCAAGGTCGATGGCCTGGCCGCCCACCATGCCGGCGGGGCCGGCGGCGCCCGCGATCAGCGCGAGCACGCGGAGCTTGCGGGCCATCAGCGTCGGGTGGTGGCCCCGCGGTTCGCGGGCGAGCAGGCCGAACGCCTCGGCCTGCAAGCCGTCGCCGGCCAGGATGGCCAGGCCCTCGCCGTGGACCACGTGCGACGTCGGCCGCCCCCGCCGCAGGTCGTCGTCATCCATCGACGGCAGGTCGTCGTGGATCAGCGAGTAGGTGTGGATCATTTCGAGCGCGCAGGCGGCCGGCATGGCGGCGTCGCGCGCCGCCGCTTCGGATCCACCGAGGGCCTGGGCCACGCCCTCGGCGCTGGCCAGCACCAGCAGCGGCCGCAGCCGCTTGCCGCCGGCCATCAGGCTGTAGCGCATGGCGTCGGCCACCACTGCCGGCGTCTCCGGCGGCGCCGGCAGGTGCCGTTCGAGCGCGGCTTCCACGTCACGCCGCCGCGCGTCCAGGTAATCCGTGAAGGTCACGGCTCGTCTTCGCCGGTCGGCAGGCGCAGCGACGCCGGCGCGGGCTTGAGCTCGCCGCGTTCGTTGACGATCTCGATGCGCTTCTCGGCCTCCTCGAGGCGCGAGTGGCAGAAGCGCGAGAGCTGCACGCCGCGCTCGTAGAGCTCGAGCGATTTCTCGAGGGCGAGGTCGCCCTCTTCGAGCTTCTTGACAATGGTCTCGAGTTCGGCGATGGCGGCTTCGAAGTCTTTAATCGTTGGGTCCATGGGTATTCGTGATCGTGGCGTCGAGTGATCCGCGTTCGAGCGTGACGCTGACGGCGTCTCCCGCGCGAACCGTGGACGCGTCCCGAATGATACGCGTTCGGGCGGCGTCCCAGGTGACGGCGTAGCCGCGGCCCAGCACCGCCAGCGGGCTCAAGCCTTCGAGCCGCGCCGCCAGCCCGCCGAAGCGGCCCTGGGAACTGGTGATCCGGCGGCGGGCGGCCGCCGCGAGTTGGGCGTCGCGCGCCACCAGGCGCGTGCGAATGGCGCCCAGCCGGTGGCGAGGGTCAAACTGGTCCAGCGAACGGCGGAGCAACTCGTGACGGCGCACCCGTCGCGCCACCGACTGGCCCACACCGTGGCGCAACGCCGAGGTGAGTTCCGAGACGTGTCGTCCGCGGAACGCCAGGCGGCCCGGGAAGCCTGAGAAGCCCGGCCGCGCTTCGAGCGCATGCAGCCGCGACTCCAGCCGGCGCAGCCGGTTGCCCATCGCCGCGTCGAGCCGCTCGCCGAGGCGGTCGATGTGCCCGAAGAACTCGTCCTTGCGGCGGACCACGAGTTCGGCGGCCGCCGACGGCGTGGCGGCCCGCAGGTCGGCGACGAAGTCGGCAATCGTCACGTCGGTCTCGTGGCCGACGCCGGAGATCACCGGCACCGGCGAGGCGGCGATGGCGCGCGCCACCGCTTCTTCATTGAACGCCCACAGGTCTTCGAGCGAGCCGCCGCCGCGGGCGACGATGATCACGTCGACGTTGGTGACGCCGGCGACCAGCGTGAGGGCGCGCGCCACTTCCGCGGCCGCGCCCTCGCCTTGCACGCGCGTGGGGGAGATGACCAGGTGCGCGTTCGGGTAGCGCCGCCGCAGCACGCGCACCATGTCGCGCAACGCCGCGCCGTCGATCGAGGTGACCAGGCCAATGCGGCGGGGCAGCGCGGGCAGCGGCCGCTTGCGCGACGCCTCGAACAGCCCTTCGGCGGCCAGCTTCTTCTTCAGTTGCTCGAAGGCGAGTTGCAGCGGGCCGAACCCCTGCGGCTCCATGTGCTCGCAGATCAGCTGGTAGTCACCCTTGACCTCGTAAACGCTGATCTTCCCGCGCGCCACCACGCGCAGGCCGTCTTCGGGCTTGAACTTCAGGTAGCGCAGCGCCGAGCGGAAGATCACGCCCTTGATCTGCGCCGCGCTGTCTTTCAGCGTGAAGTAGAGGTGCCCGGTGTTCCACAGCCGCGCGTTGGAGATCTCGCCCTCGACCCACACGTTCTGGAATTGCGTCTCGAGCGCGTCACGAATCGTCGCCGACAGTTCGCTGACGGTGAGGATCTGGCGGACCGGCCCGCCTTCGCTCGCGCGCGGGTCGCGCGCGAGCTTCGGCGAGGTCTCGCCGGAGCGGCCTCCGGCCGCGGAGGCGGACACCGTAGGCGTCGGTTCCTCGTCGTCAAACGGCAGCTTGCTCATACGGCCGCCGCCGCCCGATCGGTCATTTCCTGAAGCTGGAGTTCCGTGACCGCGACGCGTTCGATCGCGGTCGCCTTGCCGGTCTCGGGATCGACCGTAATCGTGACGCCGTGCAGGCGGACGTCGCCGCTCGCCGGCTCGAAGCGACCCGGCAGGCCGGTGACGAAACGCGCGATCACCGCGACCCGGTCCATGCCGATCACGCCGTCGTGCGGACCGGTCATGCCGACGTCGGTCAGGCACGCCGTGCCGCCGGGGAGGATGCGCTCGTCGGCGGTCTGCACGTGCGTGTGCGTACCAATCACGGCGGCGACCTGCCCGTCGAGATACCAGCTGAGAGCCGCTTTTTCCGACGTGGTTTCGGCGTGGATGTCCACCAACACCACCTGCGCGCCGTCCTGCTTCACGCGGGCAATCTCGCGGGTGGCGGCGCGGAACGGGTCGTCAATGGCCTGCAGAAAGACGCGGCCCATGACGTTGACCACGCCCACCCGCACGCCATTGCGGGCGAGGGCGACGCAGGAGCCCAGGCCCGGCGTGCCCTCCGGGTAGTTCGCCGGCCGGATCAACCGCGGCTCGCTGACGATGAACTCGAGCGCCTCGCGCTTGTCCCACACATGGTTGCCCGACGTGATCACGTCCACGCCGGCGCCGAAGATCTCCTTCGCGTTGTCGCGCGTGATGCCGGCGCCACCGGCGGCGTTCTCGCCGTTGGCGATCACCAGGTCCACGGCCTGCGCCGCGGCGAGGGCCTTCAGGTGCTTGCGCACGAGGTCGCGCCCCGGGCGGCCGACGATGTCGCCGATGAACAGGAGCTTCATTAGGAGGCCGCGGGGGCGACGGTTTCGATGGGAACCAGGATGCCCTGGCCCCGGCGTTCCTCGCGGCGGGGCAGCACGACGCGGAGCTCGCCCTGCGACAGGCGCGCGCTCGCCTGGGCCGCGTCCACGGCGCCCGCCACCCGTATGGCGCGGGCAAAGCGGCCGAAGTCACGCTCCACGAGATGGAAGCTGGCGGGCACGCGCTTCGATGGCTCGGGCCGCTCTTTCTCCCCGACGATGAGCACGACGCCGGCCTTGATCAGGATGCGAAGTGCGTCGGCGGCGACGCCGGGCAGGTCGAGCACGATTTCCACGGTCCGGTCGGTCTCGAAGACATCGACCACCGGCATGCATTCGCCGGCCACGCCGTGGTGGCGGTCGGGCCGGCGCCGGGCCAGGTCCTCGAACAGACGATGGACGTCCCGGGCCAGGTCGGCCTGGTTGAGGTCCATTGGATCGGAGGAAAAGCCAGCCATCGCTCCGATTCTAGCGCGGTCCCGAAACCTTTGGCTCGGAACGACGTCAGAGGACTATGAGTGTTAGCCACTAATATAAAGTTATTGACTTACACTCAGGCATCGGGCAGAATGAAGAAGTCCGAGGGAGGACACAGGAAATGGCAACCAAAGGCAGAGTGATCGGCATCGACCTCGGCACCACGAACTCGGTGGTGTCGGTCATGGAAAACGGGCAGCCCACCGTCATCGTGAACCAGGAGGGTGCTCGTACGACCCCGTCGGTTGTCGGCTTTGGCAAGGATGGCGACCGGCTCGTCGGTCAGGTTGCCAAGCGTCAGGCCGTGACCAATCCCGAGAACACCGTGTTCTCGGTCAAGCGCTTCATGGGCCGCAAGGTCACCGAGGTCACCGCGGAAACCCAGCGCGTGCCCTATTCGGTGACGCAGACCCCCAATGGCGACGCCCGCATCACGGTGCGCGGCAAGCAGTACTCGCCCCCTGAGATCTCGGCGATGGTCCTGCAGAAGCTGAAACAGGCCGCGGAAGACTACCTGGGCGACAAGGTCACCGACGCGGTGATTACCGTGCCGGCGTACTTCAACGACTCCCAGCGCCAGGCCACCAAAGACGCCGGGCAGATTGCCGGGCTGAACGTGCTCCGCATCGTCAACGAGCCGACGGCGGCGGCGCTGGCCTACGGGCTCGACCAGAAGAAGGACGAGACCATCGCGGTGTTCGACCTCGGCGGCGGCACCTTCGACATCTCGGTGCTCGAAGTGGGCGAGGGCGTGGTCGAAGTGAAGTCAACCAACGGCGACACGCACCTCGGTGGCGACGACTTCGACCAGTTGGTCGTCGAGTGGATGACGGCGGAGTTCAAGAAGACCGACGGCATCGACCTGGGCAAGGACCGCATGGCGCTCCAGCGCCTGAAAGAAGCCGCTGAGAAGGCCAAGATCGAGCTGTCGTCGGTGATGGAAACCGAGATCAACCTGCCGTTCATCACGGCCAACGCGTCGGGGCCCAAACACATGGCCATGAAGCTGACGCGGGCGAAGCTCGAGTCGCTGGTCGAGGGCCTGGTGCAGCGGACGATTGGGCCGCTCAAGCAGGCGCTTGCGGATGCCGGCCTCAAGCCATCGGAAGTGGACGAGGTCGTGCTGGTCGGCGGATCCACCCGCATGCCGCGCGTGCAGCAGGTGGTGAAGGAGTACTTCGGCAAGGAACCGCACAAGGGCGTCAACCCGGACGAAGTGGTCGCGATTGGCGCGGCGATCCAGGGCGGCGTGCTGGCCGGAGACGTCAAGGATCTGCTGTTGCTGGACGTGACGCCGCTGTCGCTGGGCATTGAAACGCTCGGTGGCGTGATGACGGTGCTGATCCCGCGCAACACCACCATTCCGTCGAAGAAGAGCGAGATCTTCTCGACCGCGACTGACAGCCAGACCAGCGTCGAAGTGCACGTGCTGCAGGGCGAACGCTCGCTGGCGCGCGACAACCGGACGCTGGGGCGGTTCCACCTGACGGGCCTGCCGCCGGCGCAGCGCGGCCTGCCGCAAATCGAAGTGACCTTCGACATCGACGCCAACGGCATCGTCAACGTGGCGGCGAAAGACAAGGGCACCGGCAAGGAACAGACCATCACCATCAGCGGCGCCAGCGGCCTCAACAAGGACGAAGTCGATCGCATGGTGAAGGACGCGCAGGCCAACGCCGCCGAAGATGCGCGGCAGCGCGAGGAAGTCGAGGCCCGCAACAAGGCGGAAGCCGAGGCGCACCAGGCGGCGGAGGCGGCCAAGGCCGCCCAGAACGCACCGACGCAGGAGAACCCGGCCGACGCTGTCAAGGACAGCGAGGTGGTTGACGCAGAGTTCGCGGAAACGCGGTAACGGAAACGGCTTGGGGCTTGAGACCTGGGGCTCGACCTCACTCAAGCCTCAAGCTGAAGGCAGAGTTGCCCGGGAGGAGCATTGCCCTCCCGGCAGTATCCGAAGTAAGCTGTAAGGCTATGTCAGAGACTGAAGTTCCGCAGGTGGCAGAAGCCGCTGAAGACGAAGCGCCGATCGAGTACCCCAAGGCGACGCCCATCGAAAGCCGTTTTCTCTATGTCGACGTGTCGGCCCTGCGCGCCAAGCAGCTGCGCCGCGGCGCCCGCGTGCGCCTCGACCACGACACCCTGGACCAGCTGCCCGCGTCCAAGCTGATCAAGCCGGAACGTGTTGCCATGGAAGAGGTTAAGCAGAACCTCGTCCAGTGGGATCTCCCGGATTTCAAGGTCGTCGTCGACCTGCGCTAGTTCGCCTCCGGGGCGGCACTGACCGTGCCGCCCTCCCGGCAGTCCCGGCCTCGGGAACCCCTGCCCTTGCCTTCTCGTCCATTTCAGTAAGATGTTCGAACTCATTGCGCTTGCCGGTCTGCTTGCCGCGGGTCTCGCGTTCGCGTTCGTGATCGGCATCGTCTTGATGGTGTTCAAGGTCCTCCTGTGGACCGTGTTCCTGCCGTTCCGGCTCCTGTTCAAGTTGCTGTGGATCCCCGTGGGCCTGGTCATGGGCGCGGTGGGCCTGGCGGCGGGCGCCGCCGTGCTGCCCATCCTGCTGGTGGTGGGCGCCGCGATCGCCGTGATCGGCGTCATCGCCGCCGTCCTCGCGCTGCTGGTGCCGGCCATCCCGTTCATCCTGCTCGGCCTGGTCATCTGGGCGTTCACGCGCCGTCAGCCGGCGGTGGCGTAATCATTGCCGAACGACTGATTTAGGGATTTAGTGACTGTTGCGTGATTGCCGATTTCGTTAATTGGCGAATCCAATTGGCGATTGCCGACGTGGCGAATTGGCTGCCGACGTGGCACCCAATCACCCAATCACCCAATCGCCAGATTGGCCATCGATTCACCAAATCACCCAATCACCCAATCACCCAACAATCACTAAATCGGTCGTTCGGTCATTCGGCAATGCTCTTGTCGCCCAGTGACCACCCCCCGCCGTCTTGTCCGCCGTAGCCTTGGCGGAGGCGGAAGCTTTAGCGAAGGCGGGGGGCCTCGGTGTGGAACGTGGTGTCGCGCTGATAGGCATCGGCGGCGCGCAGCAACGTCGTCTCGTCGAACATCCGCGCCGTCAACTGGAAGCCGATCGGCAGGCGGTCCGCAGAGAACCCGCACGGCACGCTGATCGCCGGCAGGCCCGTCAGGTTCGCGCTCACCGTGAAGATGTCGTTGAGGTACATCTGGATCGGGTCGCTGGTCTTTTCGCCGAGCTTGAACGCCGGCGTCGGCGTGGTCGGCGTGGCCACCACGTCAACGGCCTCGAACACGCGATCGTAGTCCTGCCGCAGCAACGTCCGCACCTGCTGCGCCTTCAGGTAATACGCGTCGTAGTAGCCGGCGCTGAGCACGTAGGTGCCGAGCATGATGCGCCGCTTGACCTCGGCGCCGAAGCCCTCGTCTCGTGACCGTTCGTACATCTGCAGCAGCGTGTCGTCCTTCTCGATCGCCGTGCGATGACCGTAGCGGACGCCGTCGTAGCGGGCGAGATTGGACGAGGCCTCGGCAGTGGCGATCAGGTAGTAGACCGGGATGCCATAGCCGGCGTGCGGCAGTTCGATGTCGACGAGCGTCGCGCCGCGATCGGCCAGCGCGCCCATGGCCGCGTTGAAGGCGGCCAGCACCGGTGCGTCCACGCCCTCGCCGAGGAACGCCCGCGGCACGCCGACGCGAAGACCCTTGATGTCGCCGGTCAGCGACGCCAGCAGGTCGGGCATCGCTGCGGTTGACGAGGTGGCGTCATGCGCATCGTGGCCGCCGATCACCTGGAACGCGAGGGCCGCGTCCGCCACGGTCCGGGTCAGCGGTCCGATTTGATCGAGCGACGAGGCAAAGGCCATGAGGCCGTAGCGCGAGACGCGGCCGTAGGTCGGCTTGAGGCCGACAATGCCGCAG
>CAYHCX010000098.1:0-14716 GCA_964355095.1 uncultured Acidobacterium sp. | reverse complement strand
CCTAGGGGGCTGGAGGCTGAATCGACGGGCCAGTCGTCTGGCGATTGGTTCAGCCGCGACACGGCTTCCACCAGCGTCCGCACCGGCAGCAGCCGGAGTCCTGGGACCACCGCCGCTTCGGCCAGGTTGTCGTGGGGCAGCAGCAACGCCCGCGCGCCATGGCGTCTGGCTTCCGCCGCGATCGCCAGCATGCCACGGGCCGGCTGAATCGCGCCGTCCAGCGACAGCTCGCCAACGTGAACGATCCCGGCCAGGTCGGAGGGGTTGATGACGCCCGTGGCCGCCAGCATGCCCAGGGCGATCGGCAGGTCGAAGGCGGGCCCGGCCTTGCGGACGTCGCCCGGGGCGAGGTTGATGGTGATGCGGTGGGCCGGGAACTCGTACCCCGAGTTGCGAATCGCCGCCCGCACCCGGTCGCGGCTCTCGCGGACGCTCGCGTCCGGGAGGCCGACGAGCTGGAAGTGGGGGAGGCCGAAACTGACGTCGATCTCGACGCGCACCCGGCAGGCTTCAATTCCGATGACGGTCGCGCTTTCGACGGTTGCCAGCATGCGCACCAAGGTGCAATCGCACTGCCGGTGGCCGCCACTGCGATTCAGGCGGAAACGGAGGGGCCGCGTCCGGACCGGGTGGCGGGCGTCGCAGAATCCGCCACCCCGGCGCCGCCGGGATACCGCAGTTTTTGCGCCCGCCGGGTGTTCCTTCACCAGGGCCGGCGCTATATACTCTCGGTCATGCTCGACGCACTCTTTGGCGGCAACAGCGGCAGCAAGAAACAGCAGCAGGACCAGCTGCAGGCCCTGGTCGATCAGGCGCGTGAAGAGCGCGCCGCGCTGAGCGCCATGCTCACGCAAATGGCCGGTGGCACCTCCAAGCTCGCGCAGACCAGCAAGGCGCTGGACCAGGTGGGGCAGAAGGCCGACCTGGCCCTGAAGAAGCTCGAGGAGCTGGGGACCAAGGTCGCCGGCTACGACGAGCGCGCCAAGGGCCTCGCGCAGATCGAGAAGCGTATTGGCGGCGTGCTCGACCAGGTCACCGAAGCGCAGCGCATCTCGGAGAAGATCACCGCGCCCGATGGTGAGCTGCAAAAGCATCGCCTCGCGGTCAACCAACTCGCGTCACAGGCGCTCGAGAACCAGGCCACGATTGAAACGCTCCGCAAGGAACGGTCGTCGTTCGAGGACCTGCGCGGGCACCTCAAGGTCTCCACCGCCGAGGTCGTCCGGTCGGTGGAAAGCGTGGCCACGCTCAAGGGCGAGCTCGACACCGTCCGCTCCGTCGGCGCCCAGCTGACGCAGGAATTCGCCCGCATCCGCGAGACCTCGCGCGAAGCCAAAGACGACTCGGTCTCGGCCACCGAGGCGGTGAAGGAAATCGAGAAGAAGCTTGGGCCGCTCGTGCAGCTGCAGGAGCTGAGCAAGAACACCGAAGAGCGCCTCAACTCGCTCAACTCGCTCGCCGAGCACGTCTCGCAGAAGGCCAAGGCTCTCGAGGCGCAGAAGCACGCCGTGGAGCGCGCCGTGGTCGAAGCCAACCGTCTCAACGAGATGGTGTGGGCCATGGACGTCCAGATCGCCAAGCTGAACGAAGGCGCCAAGCAGGTGGCGCGGGCCGAAGATACCGTGGCCCGCATGGAGAAGCTGGCCCAGGAAACGTCGGCACAGCTGTCGGCGGCGACCACCGCGCGCGAAGAGTTCTCGCGCGAGTTCGGCCGCGTCGACAAGGAAAGCCGCGGCCTCTCGGAGTATCTCAAGACCACCGTCGAGCGGCTGTCGGTCGACAAGAAGGAATTCGACGCCTTCGACCACCGGCTGCGCGCCCTGTCGGCCGCCGTCGGTGAGTCGGAAACGCGCATGGACGGCGTGCTCGCCAAAGACAAGTCGCTGTCGGCCATGAACCAGCGCGCCGACGAGCTGAGCAAGGACTTCCAGACCCTGATGGCGCAGGCCGACGAGATGGGCCGCAAGCAGGGCGCCCTCGAGGCGCTCGGCGAGCGGCTCGCGCAGGTGGACGAACTGGGCCGCCGCACCATGGCGCAGCACGACAGCCTGCTGCAGTCGCGGCAGGACCTCGACGTGCTGCGATCGGAGATCGCGGACTTCCACAAGTCGTACGCCGAAGCCTCGGTGCTGCGCGACAAGCTGTCGGTGGACCGCGCCTCGCTCGAGGCGTTCGGCGAGCGCGCCACCACGCTGCTCAGCCGCACGCCGGAACTCGAGTCGAAGATGGACGCCGTGCTCAGCAAGATGGCCACCGTGGACGAAGGCACCAAGTCGGCGACCCGGCTCGGCGAGCTGGCGGCCGAGCTCGACGCCCAGCTGACGCGCGTCGGCGCCCGGCTGCAGTTCATCGAGAAGCTCGAAAGCCGCATCAACAACCTGCACGTTGTCACCTCCGACGTGGATCGCAAGCTGGCCGAACAGCTCGCGCGCCGCAACGAAGTCGAGAGCCTCAAGGGCCTGTGTGACACGCTCGGCACGCAGGTGGTCGATGCGCAGCAGAAACTCGACGGCGTCGCCGCGCTGCAGGCGCGCCTGCTGCCGCTCACCGCGCAGGTGGCCACCCTCGGCCAGTCCATCGAACGTTCGCAGCAGCTCGTCCAGACCGTGAAGCAGGAAGAAGCGACGGTGCACGAGCAGAAGGCGCGGCTCACCGAGCTGGTCGAGCAGAGCAAGAACCTGGCCTCGGAAACCGCCGAGCGCCTCAAGCAGGTGCAGACGGTCGGCGACGAGCTGGGCCGCGCCGCCGGCATCAAGGAAGAGTTGTTCACCGAGCTGGCCCGGGTGCAGGCCCGCCAGCGCGACGCGGTCACGCAGACCGAGGCGGCCGAGGATCAGCTGAAGCGCGCCGAGACCATGGTCAAGCAGCTCGAGCAGCGCCGCACGCAACTGGCGTTCTCCGAGAAGAAGATCACCACCTTCGAGCAACGGCTCACCGACCTCACGCGCGCGACCGAAGGCGTCGAGCAGAAGATCAAACTGATCGCCGAGAAAGAATCACTGGTCCAGGCCGTGAAGGCCGAAGTGGAGAGCGTCCACAAGATCAGCAGCCGCAGCAAGGCCGACCTGCAGTTTGTGACCGATCATCGCGCCGAGGTCACCGACCTGCGCGGCAAGGTCGAAGACCTGCTCGGCCGGGTCAGCGATACCGACGCCAAGATCGCCGACATCGAGTCGCGCCGCAAGATGGTGGAGGAGGTGCAGACGCGCGCCAACGCCATCACCAACCTGCTCGACGACATCAACGTCAACCTGGAGATGCTCGGCGAGCAGCGCGCCGTGATCGATCACGTGGGCGAGAAGCTGGCCCGGCTCGACTTCATGGTGCAGGAAGCGCAGAACACGCTCCGGGCCTTGCAGCGCGAGCGCGAAGTGGCCGAGCGCATCGAACAGGGCATCAAGTCGCTGCGCGCGCGCAGCGGCGAATCGAAACTGGCGTAGGTGACCTGGAAGTGAGAAGTTGGAAGTGAGAAGTGAGAAGTGAGAAGTTAGAAATAGTCCTTCCAACTTCCAACTTCCAACTTCTCACTTCCTTACTTTCTTTACTGTTGGGTGTTGGCGGCGGCGCTCTGCGAGCGGACGACCAGGCGGTCGCCGATGCTCAGCTTGGTGCCGCGCATCTTGTTCCAGTTCTTCAGCTGTGCCACGGTGGCGCCCGTCTTGCGGGCAATCGCCGACAGCGTGTCGCCGGCCCGCACGCGGTAGGTCCGGGCCGCCGGCTCGTCCGCCACCGCGATGGTTTCCGCCAGCACATCCGCGACGGCGGATTGGGCCGCCTTCTCCAGATCGCCTGACGCCACCCGCGCCAGCAGGCTGGACGAGGGCATGCGCGGAATCACCAGCTTGGCGCCGGTGGCGACGCGCGAAGTCACGCGCAGGTAATTCGCTTCCGCCAGGTCGGTGCGGTTCACACGCAGCTTCTTGGCAATCAACGCCAGCGTCTCGCCCTTCTTCACCGTATGCCACTGCATGGCGTTCAGCTGGCTCGGCGCCGACGCCGACAGGCCGTCGCGCACGCGACCGGCGGTGCCGAGCGGCACCTTGATCGAATACTGGCCCTTCTTCACCGGCGTGGTCCAGCGGCGGAACTCCGGGTTGAGCTTCTGGATGTCGTCCACCGGCACGCCGGCCCACTCCGCGACGCGGCGCAGGTCGAGCGCCGGCGGCGCCATCACCGTTTCGGTCGGCGCCGCTGTAATCGGCACGATGTCGAAGCCGTATTGCGCCGGGTTCTTGGCGATGATCACGGCGGCCAGAATCATCGGCACGTAATCGCGCGTCTCGCGCGGCAGGAACTGCGTGGTCGCGCTCAACTGCCAGAAGTCGTTCTTGCGGCTGCGCGTCAGCGCCCGCTTCACCCGGCCGGGCCCGCCGTTGTACGACGCCATGGCCAGGTGCCAGTCTTCGAAGGTCCGGTACAGCGACTTGAGGTACTTCGCCGCCGCCAGCGTCGCCTTCTCGGGGTCCGCGCGCTCGTCAAGATACCAGTCGGCCTTGAGGCCGTTCTCGAGCGCGGTGCCGCGCATGAACTGCCACACGCCGCGGGCCTTCGCGCGCGACAGCGCCGACGGCTTGAACGCGCTCTCGATCAGCGGCACGTAGGCGAGGTCCAGCGGCAGGCCCTCGGCCCGGAACGTGGCCTGGATCATCGGCAGGTATTGCGCGCCGCGCGCCAGCCCTTCCGTCAGGAATTCCCGCAGGCGTCCCTGGAACAACTCCACGTAGCGCAGCACGCGGTCGTTGGTGGGGATGGGGATGTCGTGGCCGGTGGTCTCGAGGTCAGCCTCAACCGTTTCCGCCGTCGCCAGCGTCGGCTTGGCGGTATCAAAGGTCTCGATGGCCAGCAAGGTGTCGATCGAGGCCGGCTCGGTCCGGGTTTCGGTGAAGCCGTCGCCCTTGGCCAGCGCGTTCTGCTCGAGCACGCTGATGCGATCCACGAGCCGGTCGAAGTGCTCGCGCATCCGCGCCTCGGTCCGCGCGCCGTTGGGCGATTCCAGCAGGATGTCGAGCGACCGGTCGAACTCGCTCCTGGCCCCCTCGAGGTGGCCGAGCGTCAGTTCCCGCTGCCCGGTGGCGAAATGGCGATCCGACTCGGCAATCAGCAGCGCCACAGGATCAGGACGCGCCGCCGCGACGGGAGCCTGAGTGACGGTGGCGACTGGCGGTTGAGGAACGACCTTGGCCGTCTTTGCGCCTGAGCCACTGACACATCCCGAAAATATGGATGTGCAGCACAGGAGCACGATGGGGAGGTGAGTCTTGCTCAGCATTCGGGGGACAAGGACACCGAGGCAGGGTAACACACGGCCAAGTTTGGGGTCAAACTTGTTGTGGCTCAGCTGTTTACAGAAGGCCAGCCGGTGTGAAGAAACACCTTCGCCGCCTCGCCGGCATCACGGGCGGACGGGGTGACGATCGTCCTCTCACCGATCAAGATCTTTCTGCCTTCCTTAATCGCCAATCGGACGTCTTCTTCGCAGACGAACTTCTCGGCCACCGCGGGTGCCTGGGGTGCCTTGGGTGCCAAGGGTGCTTCTGGTGCCGGTGCCAAACCTCGGGTTGCCAGGAACTTGTCGATGCGGCTCGTCAGCGCGTCGGCCGAGATGGAGTCCGGCTGGGGCTTGGGTGGCGCCTTGGGTAGAGCTGGTGCGCTTGGTGCCGGCGCCGGGGTTGCGGGGCGCAATTCGTAGGCGACGCGCTTGATATTGAGCAGATGCTTCGGCGAGATGTTGTCCGACGTGATATTGCCGCCGAAACCGCCGCATCCCAGCGTCATCGCCGGATCCAGCCCCGTCGTCATGCCAATCGACCCGTGCGTGGTGGGCGTGTTGACGCAGATGCGGTAGGCCGGCTTGTGCAGGCCGAACTCGAGAATGACGGCGTCGTTCTGCGAGTGGATCGACATGGTGTGGCCCATGCCTCCGTACTTCAGGACCTGCTTGCAGCGCTCGCAGCCCTCGCGCCAATCCTTGACGATGTAATACGAGAGCACCGGGCAGAGCTTTTCGATCGACAACGGAAACTCGCGGCCCACCCCCGACAGCTCGGCAATCAGGGCGCGCGTGCCGGCCGGCACGGTGACGCCGATCTGCTGGGCTATGAACACCGCCGACTTGCCGACCAACGCCGGGTTGGGCAACCGCTGCGGCGTGACCAGCACCTTTGCCAGCTTTTCGGCATCCGCGGGCGACAGGAAGTAGCCGCCCTGGTCCTTGAATTGGCGCCGCGCCTCGGGCTCCACAGCCTGATCGACAACGACGGAGTTGGGCGAGGAGCAGAGCACCCCATTGTCGAACGACTTGCCGGTGAGGATGTCGCTGGCCGCCTTGCGGACGTCGGCGCTCGACTCGATGTAGCAGGGCGCGTTGCCCGGACCCACGCCGTAGGCGGGCTTGCCCGCGCTGTAGGCCGCCCGCACCAGGCCCATGCCGCCGGTGGCGAGGATCACCGACACCTCGCGCGCCCTCATCAGTTCCTGCGTGCCTTCGAGCGTGACCGTGTTCATCCAGCCGATGGCGCCGTCCGGCAACCCGGCGCGGCGGCCGGCTTCGTTCATGATGTCGGCGGCGCGCGTGATGCAGCGGGCGGCCGATGGGTGCGGCGACATCACCACGGCGCAGCGCGCCTTGATCGAGATCAGGATCTTGTAGATCGCGGTGGACGTGGGATTGGTGGACGGAATGACGGCGGCGACCACGCCGAACGGCTCGGCAATCTCGATGATCTTGCGGTCTTCAATCCGGTTGATCACGCCCACCGTCTTCATGGGCTTGATGAAGTCGTAGACGCGCTGCGAGGCAAACAGGTTCTTCTGGATCTTGTCGCTCACGATGCCGTAGCTCGTCTCTTCCACGGCGAGCCGGGCCAGGGCCTCGGCATGGGGCGTCACCGCCGCGGCCATGGCCTCGACGATGCGATCGATCTGGTCCTGGGAAAACTCGGCAAGCGTGGCCTGCGCCAGCTTGGCGCGGCGCGCCAGCGCGCGCGCCTCGGCGATCGAGGCGAGATCCTTGTCAGTCTGGGATGACGAAGCGGCGGTGGCCATGGGTCTCAGGCCTTCGAGCGATGAGGTTCAAGCCTCAAGCCCCAAGCCTCAAGCCTTCGGGAGAATCCGTTCGACCTCGGCGTGCGGTCTGGGAATCACGTGCACCGACACCAGTTCGCCCACCCTGCGGGCGGCGGCGGCGCCGGCGTCCGTGGCGGCCTTGACCGCCCCCACGTCGCCCCGGACGAGCACCGTGACGTAGCCCGCGCCGATGTATTCCGTGCCAATTAACACCACATTCGCGGCCTTGACCATGGCGTCGGCCGCCTCCACCGAGCCAATAAAGCCCTTGGTTTCGACCATGCCCAGTGCGTCTCGTGGAGTGTCCATCGGAATGGAGTGCATGATATTCTCGTTCGGCAACCTATGCAACGGAGAGACATGATTAGACGATTGCCGACGGCGGCTGTACTGGTGACCCTGGCGGTGACGCTGGCGGGTTGCGGGCAGCCCGAAGACACGACACCCCCGGTCGGGACCCTGCAAGTGTCCCTGTCGCGCTCGAAAGTGGCGCTCGGCAGCCCGGTCGAGGTCACCTACAAGTTCACCGCGTTGGCCAACGCCCCGAACCTCGGGCCGCGCCGCGTGTTCGTCCACTTCCTCGACGCCGACGACGAGTTGATGTGGACCGACGACCACGAGCCGCCGACCCCGACCACCGAGTGGAAGCCGGGGCAGACGGTCGAGTACTCGCGGACCATGTTCATTCCGAGCTATCCGTATGTCGGCGCCGCCAAGGTGGTGGCGGGCATCTACACGCCCGGCAGCAACGAACGGCTCAAGCTGACCAACGAAGATCGCGGCGACCGTTCGTACAAGGTGGTGGACTTCGAACTGCTGCCGCAGACCGAGAACATCTTCGTGATCTTCAAAGACGGCTGGCACCCGGCGGAAGTGGTGTCGGAGGGCGCCGGCCGCACCGAGTGGCAGTGGACCAAGAAGGATGCGACCCTCTCATTCCGTAATCCGAAGCGCGACGTGGTCCTCTTTCTGCAGGTAGACAACCCGGCGACCGGCCCGACCGCGGCGCAGCAGTTGACCATCAACATTGGTGACCAGGTGCTGACCACGGTGCCGCTCAGCGCCACCGAGGCGCCGGTGCGCAAGTACACCATCACCGCCGCCCAGTTGGGCCAGGGCGACATGGTCGAAATGAAGTTCATCGCCGACAAGACCTTCGTGCCGGCGCTCGAAACCTCGATGAAGAGCGGCGACCCGCGCGAGCTCGGCGTCCGCGTGTTCCACGCCTTCATTCAGTAAGCGATGATCAGGATCTTCGCGCTGGCCGCCTCGGTGCTGGTGTTCGCGAACGCCGCGAGCGCGGAGATCCTCGTCTTCAAGACCGGCCGTACCATGTCGGTGCAGTCGTACCGCGTCGACGGTGAGATGGGCACCGCGGTGCTGCGCGCCGGCGGGGAAGTGACGTTCCCCGCGGCCATGGTGACACGGGTCGATGCGGACGAAGTGCCGTATCCGGCGCCCGCCGCGGAGGCCGCTGAAGCACCACCGGCCGTCGCGCCGCTCATGGTGGCCGCGACCGCGCCAGGCGTGGCCGACGACGTGCTCGCGGCCCGGCCGTTCGCCGACCTGATTTCGACGGTCGCGGCGTCCCACGACATCGACGCGCGGCTCGTCCACGCCGTGATCGAGCAGGAATCCAACTACCAGGCCCGGGCCCGCTCGAAAAAGGGCGCCCGCGGGCTGATGCAGCTGATGCCGGCCACGGCCCGGCAGTACGGCGTCCGCAACGCCTTCGACCCCAAAGCGAACCTCGAGGCCGGGGTGCGGCACCTCAAGGACCTCCTGAGCCGCCTCGAACTGCCGACCGCGCTGGCCGCCTACAACGCCGGAGAAGCCACGGTCCGCCGCTACGGCGGGCTCCCGCCCTTCCCGGAAACCCAGAACTACGTCCGCCGGATCCTGCAAAGGGCCGGACGCTAGCTAGACCATTCGGCCGGAACGGTCGTCTAAACGGTGGGAATACAGGTCCCATTTCCTTATAATCCCCTGTGGGTCAATCTGTTAGGGATGGAATACCGCTGCCGACTCGGCACCAATTCGGGCGAGATCATCGAGGGCGTCTACGTCGCCCAAAACGAAGCTGCCCTCAGGCGTGAGCTCGAGGACAAGGGGATGCACGTCCTGTCGCTGCGCCCCCGGTTCGGCATTGGCAGCCTCTCGTTCACGTCGAACCGCAAAATCCACCGCCACGAGTTCCTGGTCTTCAACCAGGAACTGGCCACGCTGCTGAAGGCGGGCATGCCGCTGGTGCAGTCGCTCGACATCCTGCGCACGCGCCTCACCAATCCGCTGTTCAAGTCGGTGCTGGACGACGTCCACGAGAAGGTCAGGAGCGGCACCGCGTTGTCGGATGCCTTCGCGGCCCACGGCGAGTTGTTTCCCAACGTCTACACCGCGTCGTTGATGGCGGGCGAGCGCGCCGGCAACCTCGATGCGGTCCTGCGCCGCTACGTGGCCTACTCGAAGACGGTGGACACGGTCCGCTCCAAGACCATCTCGGCGATGATCTACCCGCTGATCCTGATCGGGCTGGCCGTGGTGCTGGTGTCGATCATCATCGTGAAGGTGGTGCCGACGTTCTCGGACTTCTACCTCAGCTTTGGCGCCGACCTGCCGCTGTCGACCCGTGTCATTGTCGCGGTGTCGGACGTGATCCGGTCGCAGATGTTGCTGATTGCCCTCGTGCTGGGCGGCGGCATCGCCTTCTTCTGGACCTGGGTGAGGCGGCCTGGACACGCCTCGAAGATTGATGCCTTGCTGCTGAAGCTGCCGTTTGTCGGCAGCAGCTTCCACAAGTTCGCGACCTCGCAACTGGCGCGGACGCTGGCGACCCTGCTCGGCGGCGGCATCCCGCTGGTCAACGCGCTCGAGATCGCCTCGCGCGCCGCCGGCAACCGTCACCTGGGCGAGGAGCTGGCGATTGTCGTCACCCGCGTCCGCGAGGGCCAGGGCTTCGCGGCGACGATGTTCGAGCGCAAGACGGTGCCCGACGTCGCCATCAAGATGATCGAAGTGGGCGAGTCCACCGGCGCGCTCACCGAAATGCTCAACAGCCTGGCCGACTTCTACGACGAAGAGATCGACACCGAGGTGGCCCGCTTCGTCACCGTGATCGAACCGGCCATGCTGATCTTCATGGGCATCGTGATTGCCACCATCGTGCTGGCGTTATACATGCCGCTGTTCAACCTGACCTCGGTGATCGGGAACAGCTGATGGCGGAAGGATCCTGCACGTGGACGTAACCCCGGACGACGCGCTCGACCCCGACGCCCTGATCGAAGAGCCGTCTGCCGCGACGGTGTCCGCGGAAGAGCGCAGCGCCGAAGAGGCGGCGGCGCGCCGGCTCGCCGAGCGCTATCGGCTGGAATTTCTGAACATGCACGAGTTCCGGATCGACCAGGAGCTGTTCCGGTCGATCCCCGCGGACCTGATGCTGCGCTACGGTTTCGTGCCCTATCGCCGTGACGGCCGCTCGCTGGTCATCGTCGTCTCGGACCCGAGCGACCTGCCGATGATCGACGAGCTCGGCGTCATCCTCGGCACGCCGGTGCGGGTGATGGTCGGGGCGCGCTCGGCCATCGAGGGCATGCTGAAGAAGAGCGAGAGCTCGCAGCGCGTGCTCGACGAGGCGACCGAGGAATTCCAGATCCAGGTCCTGAAAGACGACGACTCGGGCGACGACAACCTGACCGTCGAGCGGCTGACCAGCGACAGCAGCCCGATCATCCGGCTGGTGGACTCGACCATCTACACCGCCATCCAGCGGCGGGCGAGCGACATCCACATCGAGACGCAAGACGACGCGGTCCACGTGAAGTACCGCATCGACGGCGTGCTGCAGTCGGCGATGCGGCCGATCGCCAAGCGTTTTCACAGCTCGATCCTGTCGCGCATCAAGGTGATGGCGGAGCTCGACATCGCCGAGAAGCGGGTGCCGCAGGACGGCCGCTTCCGCCTGCGCGTGCCCGGCAAGACCATCGACTTCCGCGTCTCGGTGATGCCGAGCGTGCACGGCGAAGACGCGGTCATTCGTATTCTCGACAAGCAGTCGATGAGCGAGCAGTTCACCGAGCTGCGCCTCGACATCCTCGGCTTTCCGGAAGAGGAGCTCCGCCGCTTCCGCAAGTACATCCGCGAGCCCTACGGCATGGTGCTGGTGACCGGGCCGACCGGCAGCGGCAAGACGACGACGCTCTATGCCGCGCTGGCCGAGATTCGCACGATCGAAGACAAGATCATCACCATCGAAGACCCGGTCGAGTACCAGTTGAAAGGCATCACGCAGATCCCGATCAACGAGAAGAAAGGCCTGACCTTCGCGCGCGGCCTGCGTTCGATCCTGCGGCACGACCCCGACAAGGTGATGGTCGGCGAAATCCGTGACCCCGAGACCGCGCAGATCGCGATCCAGTCGGCGCTCACCGGCCACCTGGTGTTCACCACCGTCCACGCCAACAACGTGTTCGACGTGCTGGGCCGCTTCCTGAACATGGGCGTCGAGCCCTACCAGTTCATCTCGGCGCTCAACTGCGTGCTGGCGCAGCGGCTGGTCCGCAAGATCTGCGCGTCGTGCAAGGCGCCGGTGGTCATCGACCCGGCGCTGCTGGCCGAATCGGCGATCGACCCCGCGGTGGCGGCGCGGCACACCTTCTACGAGGGCGCCGGCTGCATCGAGTGCAGCGGCACCGGCTTCAAGGGCCGCATGGCGATTTGCGAGTTGCTGGACCTGACCGATCACATCCGCGAGATCATTCTCGATAAGCGGCCCATCTCCGAAGTGAAGCGCGCGGCCAAGGAGCAGGGCATGCGCCTGCTGCGCGAGTCGGCCGTCGAGCGGGTGCTCAGCGGCGAGACCACGCTGCGCGAGATCAACAAGGTGACGTTCGTCGAATGAGCTTCCGCGCCCTCTTTCAAACCCCGCCCCCCGACGTGGCCATCGAGATCGATCACGCGCACGTGGGCGCCGCGCGGCTGGTGTGGCGCGGCAACCGGGCCGTGGTGGCGGCGCACGCGCAGGAGGCGCTGCCGCCCGGCGCGGTGGTGCCGGCGCTGACCGCGCTCAACATGGCCGACGTGCCGCTGGTGGCCCAGGTGGTCGGCCGCGTGCTCGCCGAACTCGGCAACAAGCCGTCGCGGGTGGCGCTGGTGGTGCCCGACACGGTGGCGAAGGTGTCGCTGCTGAAGCTGGAGAAGGTGCCGGCGAAGTCCGCCGACCTCCACGAGATTGTGCGCTGGCAGATCCGCAAGGCGGCGCCCTTCCCGATCGAGCAGGCGGTGCTGAGCCTGTCGCCCGGCGCGGTGGCCCCCGACGGCGGCCGCGAGATGGTGGTGTCGCTGGCGCGGGCCGACGTGATCCAGCAGTACGAGCAGGCGTGCCTGACGGCCGGCGCGCACGCCGGGCTGGTGGACATCGCCTCGTTCAGCGTGATCAACGCGATTGTTTCCGGTGACGGCGCCCCGTCCGGCGACTGGCTGCTCGTGCATGTCACCGACACCTATCTCACGCTGGCGGTAATGCGCGATCAATCGCTGCTGTTCTTCCGGCATCGCGGCGAGGAAGCCGAAGGCACGCTGGCCGACCTGATTCACCAGACCGCGATGTACTACGAAGACCGCCTGCACGGCGGTGGCTTCGGGCGCGTCCTGATCGCCGGCGGCGCCCGCCTGCCGGGCGGCGCCGAAAGCGTGCGCCGGGGGCTCGAGGAACGGCTGCGCATCGGCGTCGAGTCGGTGGACCCGCGCGGCGCCGCCACGCTGGTGGACCGCATTGGCGCGTCGCCCGAGCTGCTCGACGTGCTGGCGCCGCTGGTCGGCATGCTGCGCCGCGACGGACGGGTGGCGTAGCCATGCTCCACACCAACCTGTCAACGCGGCCCTTCTACAACACCCGCGGCGTGCGCGCCGGGGTCGTCGCCGTTGCGGTGGTGGCTGTCGGGCTCACCGTGTTCAACGCGGTGGAACTGTGGCGGCTGCAACGCGACAACCGCGAGCTGAGCCAGACGGTCGACCGCAACGAGGCCGAGGCGCGCGACCTGCGCCAGAAGGCGCGCACCGTCCAGCAGTCGATCGACAAGACCCAGCTCGCCCTGGTGGACACCGCGGCGCGTGAGGCCAACCAGCTGATCGATCGGCGGGCGTTCTCGTGGACGGAGCTGCTCAACCAGTTCCAGGCGACGCTGCCGCCGCAGGTGCGGATCGTGTCGGTGCAGCCCCAGATCGACACTGAGGGCCGCATGCTGGTGGCCATCACCGTGCGGTCGCGTCAGCAGGAAGACCTCGACAGCTTCATCGAGGCGCTGGAGAAGACCGGCGTCTTCAAGGACGTGCTGTCGCGGCAGGATTCGGCCAGCGCCGAAGACGGGACCCTGTTGTCGGTGCTGCAGGCGTACTACGGGACGCCGGCCCCGGCGGCCATCACGCCGCCGGCGGCGTCTGAACCAGGCAGGGATGCACCGGCCAACCGGACGCCGGCGACCGTGGTGGCGGGAGGGCGGCCATGAAGGCGCTGTTCGCCGCCGCGAGTGACGTGCCGCTGGCGCGGGTGCTGACCGAGCATCGCCGCGTGCTGGTGCCGCTGGCCGTGCTGCTCGCGATCAACATCGGCGTGCTGGTGGCCGCGGTGCTGCCGCTGCGCGGCTCGGTGGCGAGCGGCGGCGCGCGGGCGCAGGTCTCGACCCAGGCGCTGGCGGAGGCGCGCGCCGAGCTGGCGGCGGCCGAGGCGACCCGCGACGGGCAGGCCCAGGCGACGCGTGACCTCGACCGGTTTTATCGCGAGGTGCTGCCGGCCGACGTCAGCGCGGCGCAGCGCCTCACGCATTCGAAGCTGGCGTTGCTGGCGCGGTCGCACGACGTGGTGTTCCTGCAAAGTTCGACGGCGCCGGAGGTCCTGCGGGATTCCGTGCTGGAGCGGCTGTCGGTCAGCTACACGCTGACCGGCGACTGGGACGACGTGCAGCAGTTCATCCACGCCATCGAGACGATGCCGGAGTTCGTGGTGATCGACAACGTGACGCTGTCGGAAGGCGGGGATGCCGGCGCGCCGCTGGCGCTGACCCTCGATGTGTCCACGTTCTACCGCGCGAGGCGCGATGCTCGCTGATCGGCGCCGCTTGCTGATCGGCGGCGCGGTGGTGGTGGTTCTGGCCCTGGCCGTGTGGAGCCAGTGGGGCTCGGCCACGGCGGGCGCGCCGGCGGGAGCGGCGGCCCCGGTGCGGTCGCCGCGTGCCGAAGCGGCCCAGGCGCCGGCGCCGGCCGTGAAGCCGTTGCGGCTGGAGGCGCTGACCGCCGGGCGGAGCGAGCCGAGCGGCACGGCCCGGAACCCGTTCCGGTTTCAGCCGAAAGTGGTGGCGCCGCCGCCGCGTCCGGTGATGCCGCCGCCGGGCGAAGCGGCCAAGCCGGGGCCGCCGCCGGCGCCGTCGGGGCCGGCGCCACCGCCGCCGATTCCGCTGAAGTTCATCGCGCTGGTGGAGCGGGCCGACGGGGCGAAGTGGGCGGTGTTGAGCGACGGGAAGGTCACGATGTACGGCAAGGCCGGCGATAACATTGACGGCCGGTACCACATCGTGAAGATTGGCGCCGAGTCCATCGAGCTGACATACCTCGATGGCCGCGGCCGCCAGGTGATTCGGTTGACGGGGCAGTGAAGGGA
>CAYHCX010000097.1:0-15272 GCA_964355095.1 uncultured Acidobacterium sp. | reverse complement strand
CCGTCGTAGACCATCGTGAACGCTCGCAGGAACGTCCTGCCCAGCAAGGCTTGATGCTGCTGCCCCCCGGCCGCCAGTTGCACGCCAGCGAAGGCACCGTAGATCGTGAAGTCGAGGCTGGGGACCCGCACCTGCGCGAGGTACATGTTTACCTCGTGAGCGCCGCCGACACCGCCAATCTTGCGGCGGTCGACAATTGGCAGGTTGAGCGTGGCCGCCAACAAGTTGTCGATGCAGCTTTCGGTGGCGCCCGTATCAACCAGCGCCGCAACGCCCTGGATGCCTGGTGCGGGAGTGGGGCCACCGAGCTTGAAGGCCGGGTCGAACCCGATGTCGACAAGAAGCGTGGGACCGTAGAAGATCAGCAACTCGTCGCCGTTATTCGCGCCCGGCGCCGAAGTGAACCCGCACTTGGTGGTCGGCATTGCTAAGCAAGCCGGTACATTACCGAGGCCGGCAGGACGACTGGCGACGCGCCCACCTGCCGGATAGCGTACGGACCGCGACCAAACTTCTCCACCGCCTGCTCGGCTGCGTCCTCAAAAGACTCAAACACGCCTACGAGTTTCTCCTCATGGATCAGCACCCACTTCCCCATATGGTTAGCTTCGAGCTCAGGCTGCATCTTCTCGAACGCCGCGATTTCTTTGTCTACCGTCATGGTTTGGCCTCCAATGGTGGCACAGAGGCTATCTGTGCAAAGTATAGGCCTTACGGATGGGGGCCGGCTCCTCCCACTTTTTCGGCCGTTTCCAGGCCCCGCTCAATAGACGGCCCATTTATTGGGATGTCGACGAGCCGTCACGGGTAACGCACCTCCGACTCAACAGTCCGACCCGTAAGTGCTTGAGCAAACTACGCTTGCTCGCATAGGCTCTACGCCAGTGTCTCCCCCGTTCAGCGAATCGGTCGTCGAAGACGCCGCGCTCGCCTGGCTCGAATCGTTGGGCTGGGTGGTCAGGAACGGCGCCGACATCGCGCCCGGCGAACCCGCGGCGGAACGGGATACCTACAGCCAAGTCGTTCTGGCGGGACGACTCCGCGCCACGCTGGCGAGGCTGAACCCCGACCTCCCCTCAGACGCATTGGACGATGCCTTCAAGAGGCTGACCCGGCCCGAGGGCTCCGAGTTACTGCCGGGCAATCGGGCGATGCATCGCCTGCTGGTGGACGGGATCACGGTCGAATACCGCGGCGCCGATGGCGAGGTTCGCGGCGCGCAGGCGCGCGTCCTGGACTTCGACGACGTCGAGGCCAACGACTGGCTCGCGGTGAACCAGTTCACCGTCGTCGAGAACAAGCAGAACCGCCGGCCCGACATCGTCCTGTTCGTCAACGGTCTGCCACTGGGCGTGATCGAGCTGAAGAACGCCGCCGACGAAAACGCCACCGTGTGGTCGGCGTTCCAGCAGCTCCAGACCTACCAGGCGCAGATTCCAGCACTGTTCCATACCAACGCCGCTCTCGTCGTGTCTGACGGCACCCAGGCGCGCATTGGCTCCGTGGGCGCCGGCAAGGAATGGTTCAAGCCGTGGCGCAGCGCCAGTTCCAACGCCGCGCACATGCCCGAGCTCCAGGTGCTGTTGCTCGGTGCGTTCGAACAACAGCGCTTCCTGAGCCTGATCCGGCACTTCATCGTGTTCGAGGATCTCGGCGGCGGGAAGCTGGCCAAGAAAATGGCCGGTTACCACCAGTTCTACGCGGTGAACGTCGCCGTTGAAGAGACACTCCGGGCCTCTTACGTGCTGCGTTCAGACATGGTGGCCGAGACTCCTGGGCGCTTCGGAGTCTCTCAGCCCGGCGGCGAGCGCGGCGACCGACGGGTCGGGGTCATCTGGCACACGCAAGGCTCCGGCAAGAGCCTCACCATGGCGTTCTACGCCGGCCGGATGATCGTGCATCCGCGGATGCAGAACCCCACGGTCGTGGTGCTCACCGACCGCAACGACCTCGACGATCAGTTGTTCGGCACGTTCTCGCGCTGTCACGAGCTCCTCCGACAGCCGCCGGTTCAAGCCGAGGACCGGGCCGACCTGCGGTCGAAACTGGCGGTGGCTGCCGGCGGCGTGGTGTTCACCACGATTCAGAAGTTCTTCCCTGAGGAGAAAGGCGATCGCCATCCCGTCCTCTCGGATCGCCGCAACATCGTCGTCATTGCGGACGAAGCGCACCGCAGCCAGTACGACTTCATCGACGGCTTCGCCCGGCACATGCGGGACGCGTTGCCGAACGCGTCGTTCGTCGGGTTCACGGGAACGCCCATCGAACTGAAGGACGCGAACACCCGCGCGGTGTTCGGCGACTACATCAGCGTGTACGACATCCAGCGCGCTGTGGCTGACGGCGCGACGGTGCCGATCTACTACGAAAGCCGTCTGGCGAAGCTGGAGCTGAAGGATTCCGAGAAGCCGAAGATCGACCCGAACTTCGAAGAGGCGACCGAAGGCGAGGAAGTCGATCGCAAAGAGAAGCTCAAGAGCCGCTGGGCACAACTCGAAGCGGTGGTCGGATCCGATAACCGGATCAAACTCGTTGCCAAGGATCTGGTCCAGCACTTCGAGAACCGCCTGGCCACCATGGACGGCAAGGCGATGGTCGTCGTGATGAGTCGCCGGATTGCCGTGGAACTGTATCGAGAGCTGGTCGCGCTTCGCCCGGCGTGGCACACAGAAGACGACGAGAAGGGTGTGCTGAAGGTGGTCATGACCGGCTCGGCGTCAGACCCGCTTGATTGGCAGCCGCACATCCGCAACAAGCCGCGCCGGGAAGGGCTGGCCCAGCGGTTCCGCGATCCAGTGGACCCGTTCCGCATCGTCATCGTCCGCGACATGTGGCTCACCGGTTTCGACGCTCCGAGCCTTCACACGATGTACGTCGACAAGCCGATGCGCGGGCACGGCCTCATGCAGGCCATCGCCCGTGTGAATCGCGTGTTCAAAGATAAGCCCGGCGGCCTGGTAGTGGACTACCTGGGCCTGGCCGACGAACTCCGCCAGGCGCTCGCGATCTACACCGAGAGCGGCGGCACCGGGAAGACCGCCCTCGACCAGGCAGAAGCGGTGGCGCTCATGCTTCAGAAGTACGAAGTGTGCGTCGGACTGTTTCACGGCTTTGACTGGTCGCGTTGGATCACAGGCAATGCATCGGATCGGCTTTCCCTGCTGCCACCGGCGCAGGAACACATCCTGGCGCAACAGGACGGAAAATCCAGATTGCTCAGGGCCGTCACGGACCTCAGCCAGGCCTTCGCCCTCGCCGTTCCCCACGAGGAGTCCCTGCGGATTCGCGACGACGTCGGCTTTTTCCAGGCGGTGCGCGCCGTGCTGGCGAAGGGCGACACCAGTGAGAAGAAGACCGACGAGGAACTGGATCACGCGATCCGCCAGATCATCTCAAAGGCCGTCGCCTCAGATGAGGTCATGGATGTCTTCGCCGCGGCGGGACTGAAGAAGCCCGACATCTCCATCCTCTCGGACCAGTTCCTGGCCGAGGTGCGCGGCATGCCTCAGCGGAACCTCGCGGTCGAGCTTCTCCAGAAACTACTGAAGGGCGAAATCAGGTCGCGGTCCCGGCGCAACGTCGTGCAGGGCCGGTCGTTCGCGGATCTGCTCGAGCAAACCGTCCGGAAGTACCAGAGTCGCGCCATCGAGACCGCGCAGGTGATCGAGGAGCTCATCCAACTCGCCAAAGACATGCGGAACGCCGCTGCGCGGGGAGAGGAGCTGGGGCTGACCGATGACGAGCTGGCCTTCTACGACGCGCTCGAGACCAACGACAGCGCGGTGAAGGTCTTGGGCGACGACACTCTGAAGATGATCGCACGCGAGCTCGTGGAGACCGTCCGAAAGAACGTCACCATCGACTGGACCATGCGCGAGAACGTGCGCGCGCAGTTAAGGGTCTACGTGAAGCGCATTCTCCGAAAGTACGGCTACCCGCCGGATAAACAGGAGAAGGCCACCCAACTCGTACTGGAGCAGGCCGAAGTGCTGGCCCCGGAGTGGGTGGTGGCAGGCCTTTGAGAGTCAGTTTCTTCTGATCTCCTGATCTCCTGTTGTTCCTCCTGGTCTCCTGTGGCGCATTAGTCCGTCCGCAGCGCCGTCATCGGATCGATCCGCATGGCCCGGCGCGCCGGCACGAAGTTCACGCCTTGCGATACCGCCGTCCCGCGCTGCCCGACACGCGCTTGACGATGCCCTTGGGGACGACGCCCATCAGCCAGAGCAAGAGCCTGTAAATGCGCCCGTTGACGAACACCGGATCCCCGCGCATCACGGCCTCGTAACCCTCGCGGGCGACGTCGGCTGCGTTCAGCCACGCCATCTTCGGCACGCTGTGCATCTGCTGCCGGGTGCCGGTCACGTCGTGGAATTCGCTGTAAGTGAAACCGGGGCACACCGCCGTGACGTTCACGCCCTTCGACGCGTTCTCGGCGGCCAGCGCTTCCGAGAAGCGGATCAGGAACGCCTTCGACGCGCCGTAGAGCGTGTGACCGGCCGGCGCCGGCACCATGCCAGCGACCGAGGCGATGTTGATGACGCGGCCCCAGCCGCGCTCGACCATCGACGGCAACAGCCGATAGGTCAGGTCGCACACCGCGGTCATCATGATCTGCATGAATCGCTGGTGCTCCGGCCAGGGAATGTTCACGTAGCTGCCCGGCACGCCGTAGCCGGCGTTGTTGATCAGGAAGTCGATCCGCAGTCCCTGGGCGCGCACGGCCTCGGCGATGCGCGCCGGGGCATCAGGCTCCGCCAGGTCGGCGACGACAACGTAGGTGGGGATGCCGTGCCGTTGGGTCAGCTCTCGGGCGAGGTCGTCGAGCCTCTCCCGGCGCCGGGCAGTCAGCACCAACCCGTAGCCTTTCGCCGCCAGCAACTCGGCGAACGCCTTGCCGATGCCCGCCGACGCGCCGGTCACCAGCGCGGTCTTGCCATCCCCTTCTCGTGCCATGCCTGAGTATAGAGGGTCCGGCTAACCACCTTCGCCAAGGCTGCGGCGGTCGAGAAGCCGGACGCGACATCGCCGCCGAAGGTTATGATGGGTGACCCCTGCCGGAGGAACCCCATATGCGCCTGACCCGTGTCCTGCTCGCCGTCGTCACTTCCGTCGCGTTGACGGGCTGCATCAACAGCACCACCCTCATCAAGCTGAACGCCGACGGCAGCGGCACGGTGGAACAGACCACGCTGATGAACATGGGCGCGCTCAAGGCCATGGTGCCCGGCGCCGACAAGCAAATGGGCGGCGCCGTCGTCAACAGGGCCGACCTCGAACGCACCGCGGCCCGCATGGGCAAGGGTGTGCGGCTGGTATCGGCCGAACCGGCGAACGGCGCGACCGGCTTCGAGGGCTCCAAGGCCATCTTCGCCTTCGACGACATCAACCAGGTCCAGGTGACCCAGGGCCCCAGCATGAGCGGCGGCACCGACGGCAGCAACATGTCGGCGGAGCCGAGCGCCAACGACCCGGTCAAGTTCAAGCTGACGCGATCGGGCGGCACCTCGACCCTGACGATTGCGTTCGTGGACAAGCCGGGCAACGTGAACGTGAACCAGGGCGCCAACAGCGACATGCCCGACCTCACCAACCCGATGATGATGAACATGATCAAGAGCATGTTCGCGGGTTTCAAGATCAACATCGACCTCGAAGTGGCCGGCAAGATCGTGAAGACCAACGCCGAATACGTCACCGGGTCGCGCCTCACGCTCCTCGAAATGGACATGGAGGCGCTGCTCGCCGACGAAGCCAAGCTCAAGGCCCTGCAAGGCAAGCTGGGCGCCAACGCGTCGCTGTCGGCGGTGAAGCCCTACTTGAAGGACATCAAGGGCATCAAGATCGACGGTCCCACGATTAGCGTGGAATTCAAGTAGCGTTACTGTCCGGGCCAGCGGCCGGGCGTGTCAGCCACGCCCGCCGCTTCCATCTGCTGCTCGAACTTCTTCAACTCCGCCTCGCGGGCCGCGTCCTGCCGGCACTGGCGCGGCCGCCTTCGTCGTGTTCCCACGCGACCTTGCCGCTGGCGAGATCAAGTGACGGCAGAAAAACCGGCCTGGGCGTGCAGGTTTTGACAACGTGAGCGTTAATGTCATATAGTGTCATATGGACTGTGGCGACCAGGCCGCACGTCCGATAAGTCGAAGGTAGTTATAGTTGCACTGTGGGTTCCCCCCACGCGCCACGGCTGAAGGAGTGTTCGTGCGAAACCATAAATTGATCAGCGGATCCAGCCTGATTTTGGCATTTTGCGTCAGTGTGGCTGCTGAACAGGGGGGCGTGGTGCGCCGGGAAGAACCGCCGCCATCGGGTCGTGAAATCGAGCGGTCCGCGGTGAACTTCGCGGCGCGGTGGCGACCGGCCGGTGCCAGCGGCGACACCCGGGTCATCGGCACGGTGATCGACATCCGGCAAGTCCCGGTGGCCAGCGTGCGTGTCCAGTTGCGCAACCTGGACACCGGCGTCGTCGAACAGGAAGCCGTATCGAATGCCAAGGGCGAATACCAGTTCGCCCTTGATGAGTCCGGGACCTACGTCGTCGAAATGGTCGTGGTGGACGGCTATATCGTGGCCTTGAGCAACGCCGGTTCGCTGATCCGCTTCGAAACGCTCCAGACCGTGGTGCAGTTGCCCGGCCGCTGGGATTTCGCGACCCGCGCCATGGTCATGGAACAGAACATGGCGAACTTCTTCGGCATGAGCGCGGCCACCACGATGGCCGCAAATACCATTACCGCGGCAGTGACCGAGAACATCCCCACTTCGCAGGCGGGTGTGCCCGTGTCTCCTTCGTCGCCGTCTCCTGAATAAGGGTGACAGTGACACCCCTTACGCTCACGTAAGACACCATTGGCCGAACCCACGTCTGAACCCGCTGTGGCGCCGCCGACCGATCAACTGGGCCTGCCGCCCGAGGCGGATCCCCATGTTCTCGACCGGCTGTCGGTCATCTACAGGTACCGCTGGGCGAGCATCACCGTGTTTTCCCTCGTCGTCGGTTGGATGATGGTCGACAGCTATACCCAGATCCCGACCTATCGGGCACTGGCCCGTGTCCTGATCGAGGATCCGAATGCGGACCTGGGCACGCCTGCTGACATGATGCGCAATATCCCACAGCAGGATCCGGAGATCTACATGGAGACGCAGTTGCGCATCATGCGCAGCCGGGATCTCGGGCAGAGGGTGGCGCAGAAGCTGGACCTGAGCAAGGCACCGGAGTTCAATGGCCGCGGGCCCACCCCGACGCCGCTGGCCCGCGGGATCGCCATCGTCAAGTACTACGCGGCGTGGCCCTACCGCCTGGTCGTGTCGTCATCGGCGACGCCGCCCGACCCACTGGCGCCGCCGTCCGGCACCGTCGATCCAAAAGGCTATGCCGATGCCTTGGTGTCGCGCCTGTCGGTCGCGCTCGTTCGCGGCAGCCAGTTGGTGGACATGACTTACGATTCGTCGGATCCGGTCTTCGCCGCCCAGGCTGCCAGCGCGTTCGCGGAGGAGTACGTCTCGCAGAACTTGTCGCTGAAGGTGGCCGCGCTCGAGAACAGCGCCCAGTGGCTGACGGGCGAAGTGGCCCGCCAGCAGCGGCTGGTGCAAGAGAGCGAGCGCGGGCTCGCGCAGTATCGCGAGAAGCAGGATGCCGGCGCCCTCGACAGCAGCCAGAACATCGTCGTCGCCCGCCTGACGCAGCTGAACGACGCTGTGACGAAGGCGCGCACGGACCGGATTCAGAAGGAGGGTCTCTGGAAGCAGATTCAGGCGGCCGGGCAGGACGCCGAGTCGATTTCGTCGGTGATTGCCAACCCCTTCATCCAGACACTCAAGGGGCAGGTCACCCAGCTCCAGCAGGACCAGTCACGGATCTCCGAACGGTACGGTGAGAAACACCCGGAGTTTTTGAAGGTCAGCTCGCAGCTCAGCAACGCACAGCGTCAGCTCGAGGCCGAGATCAAGAAGGCCGTCGTGAACGCCAAGAACGATTACGATGCGGCGGTCACGCAGGAGCGGGTGCTGCAGGGATCCCTCAACGATTCGAAGGTGGCGGCCACCGACCTGAGCCGCAAGGGCGTGGACTACTCGGTACTGCTGCGCGAGGCCGAGTCCAACCGCGAGATCTACAACCAGTTGCTGACGCGCGAGAAAGAGCTGCGGGTCGTCGCCAACAGCCGCACCAACAACGTCCGCGTCGTCGACCGCGCGGATGTCCCCGGCGCGCCCTTCACGCCGAATCATCGGTCCGACTGGATGTACGCGCTGGCGTTCGGGCTGGTCCTCGGCATCGGCATCGCGGTCGGGATCGACTACCTGGACGATACGGTCAAGACGCCGGAAGATGTGACGCGCCGGCTGAAGTTGCGCTTCCTTGGCCTGGTGCCATCGGTACCCGGCCTGACGCATCCGCTGATTTCGGGTCCGGTGCCGCATGACTTTGGCGAAGCGTACCGGTCGATCCGCACCTCGCTCACCTCTCAAGTCACCGGCCCTGGCGCCAAGGTCGTCATGGTGTGCAGTTCGCAGCCGCTGGAAGGCAAGACCACGACCTCGGTGAACATCGCGATGGCGCTGGCGGTCGGCGGTTCCCGGGTGCTCCTGATCGATGCCGACATGCGGCGACCGAGCGTGCACAAGGCGCTGCGCATGACCAACGATCGCGGCCTCTCGCAGCTGCTGGCCGGACAGGCCCGCATGCGCGAAGTGGTTCAGCGCACACACGACCCCAACCTGCTGACCATCACCGCCGGCCGGACCCCGGCCAACCCGTCGGAACTGCTGGCGTCCGATCGCATGCGCGCGCTCATTTCCGGTCTCGACAGCGGACCGTTCGACTGGGTCATCATCGACACCCCGCCGGTGCTCGCCGTCACCGACGCGGTGATTATTGCGCCGCTGGTCTCGGCAGTGACCTTTGTCATTGGCGCGGAGATGACCCGCTGGCGGCTGGCGGAACGGGCGATCGAAACCCTGTTAGCCAGCAATCCGCGCAAGGTGCTGGCCGTCCTCAACAAGGTCGACTTCGGGCGTAACCGGTACTACTATTCGCGTTATTACGGCCACCAGTACAAGAATTACTACAACGAATCACCGGCGGCTTAACCTGTGCAGCGCGCGCTGCTAGTCCTGCTCGTCGGCGCCTCGTATCTTCTGTTTGCCGGCGGGCCAGGCTGGACCGCGATGCCATTGTTGCTGCTGGCCTCCGGCGCGGTGCTGGCCGCGCCGCGCCGGACGCTCGCCTTCCCCCGCTCCTACCGGCCGCTCGACTGGTCGCTCGCCGCATTGGTGTTGGGACTGCTGCTGCAGATGATGCCGCTGCCGCGCGCCGCCGTGGCGGTGCTGTCTCCCCGCGCGAATCTGGTCCAGTCGTCTCTGAACTTCGCTTCGCTCGGCCGGCCGCCTGCCTGGCTCCCCCTCTCGATTGACGCCGACTCCACGGTGGACGCCCTCGGCACCCTCATCCTTGCGGTACTGACGTTCTGGGTGGCCCGGGCGGTGTTTTCGGCTCGGCGGGGCACGCGCCGGGTTTGCCAGGCGCTGGCGGTGATGGGCGCGGCCGCGGCGATTCTGGCCATCGCCCAGCGGGCCCTGGTGCCGGGGCTCATCCTGGGTGTGCTCCCGCCCGACACGCCGAGCGCCAGCCCATTCGGCGCCTTCGTCAATCGGAATCATTTCGCCGGCTGGCTGCTCATGATTGCAGCGCCCGTCGGCGGCTATCTCATCGCCCATGTCAACGTGCATTCGGAATACCGGCGCGGGCCGGGCGCCGCGTTACTTGAGGCGCTCCGAACCGGGAGTCTGCTCACGGCCTCGGCAGGCATGATCAGTGCCGGCGCGCTCTTCCTGACGCTGTCGCGTTCGGCACTGGCCGGATTCGGGGCGGCGACGGTGTGGGGATGGCTGTTCGCGCGCTCGCGGGTCGAGGTGGGGCGGCAGGCCTTGCCCGTGCTGTTTGCCGTGGCTGGCGGCATCATCTTGCTGGTCGTGTTGTTCGTGGATGTCGATGGCTGGGCCGCGCGGATCAACTCGAGCTTCGAGTGGACTCAGGGCACCGGCGGCCGGCTCACGATCTGGCGCGAGACCGTGCCCATCATCAGGGACTTTCCGGTCACCGGCACCGGCGCGGGCACCTACTCCGATGCCATGACGGTCTACCAGCAAACCAGGATTTGGGTCGGCTCGATGGGCAAGTGGACGCACTTCAACAACGCGCACTCGCACTACGTGCAACTGGTGGCAGAGGGCGGCGTCCTCCTGGCGCTGCCGGCGGCCGCCGGCCTCTGGTGGTTGACGATCCTCGGACGGCGGGCCCTGGCCGCTGACCGGGGCCAAATCTTCTGGGTGCGGGCGGGCGCAGCCGCGGGCCTGGTGGGCATCGCCGTACAAAGCGTGTGGGAAGTCCCGCTGGTGATGCCGGCCAACGCCGTCCTCGCGGCCGTATTGGCCGCCCTGGTCGTGCACGACCGGCACGACGGGACCATGGACATCCCGGCCGGTTTCGAGAACCACTGATGCTGATAGTCGGATTGAACGCCTATCACGGCGATGTGGCGGCCGTCGTGGTCCGCGATGGCGTCCTGGTCGCGGCGCTTGAAGAAGAGCGGTTTGCCCGCGTGAAGCACGTGGCGGGATTTCCGTCGCGGGCAATTGCCGCGGGCCTCGCCATGGCCGGCGCGCGGCCTGATGAGGTCGACGTCTGGGCCGTGGCGCGCGGACGGCGCGTGCATCTGCTCCAGAAGGCCTGGTTCGCGGTGACGCATCGCCCGGGGTCGGCCCTCGTCGATCAGTATCGAAAGACCACGCGCAAGGGTGCCAGCCTGCCGGCCACGATCGCCGGCGCCTTTGACCTCGATGGCGCGCAAGTCGCCCGTCGGATGCGCTACGTTGAACACCATCCCGCACACCTGGCGAGCGCCTTTCACGTCAGCGGCTTCCACGGAGCCGCGTGCTGCGCGATCGACGGATTCGGAGATTTCGTCAGTGTCTCGATCGCTCGCGGCCGTGGCACCAAGGTCGATGTCATCGGCCGGACATACTTCCCTCACTCGCTGGGATTGCTCTATCTCGCCATTACCCAGTACCTCGGCTTCAAGAAATACGGCGATGAATACAAAGTCATGGGGCTCGCGCCGTACGGCACGCCGGCCTACGCCGACGCCATCGGCCGGCTGATCGACCTGCGGCCGGGCGGCGGCTTCCGGCTGAACCTCGAATACTTCCGGCACTGGACCGGCGAGGCGCCCATGTCCTGGGACGAAGGCGAACCAACCACACCGGACGTCTTCACGAATCGCCTCGTCGAGTTGCTCGGACCGGCACGACAGCCAGACGAGCCGGTGACCAGCCGGCACCAGGACCTCGCGGCTTCCGTGCAGCAGGTGTTCGAAACGGCCGTCTTCCACGTGCTGCGTGGCGTGCACGCGCGCATCCCGGTGGCCGCACTCAGCCTGTCAGGCGGATGCGCGATGAACAGCGTGGCCAACGGCAAGATCCGCGCAAACACCCCGTTTCGCGAGGTGTTCGTTCAGCCCGCGGCTGGCGACAACGGCACGGCTCTCGGCGCCGCGTTCGACGCCTGGCATGCCACCGGTGAGCATGCCCCCGCCGCGCGCATGGTCCATGCCTACTGGGGAACCGCGTTCGACTCAGAAGACATTGCCGCGGTCATTCGCGACAGTGGCGTCGTCGACGCCGGCCGGTGCCATTGGACGACCCTCGACCGGGAGGCCGAGTTGTGCCGGGAGACGGCGGCGCGGATCGCGGCAGGCGATGTGGTCGGGTGGTTCCAGGGGCGCATGGAGTGGGGAGCGCGCGCGCTCGGCAACCGCAGCATCCTGGCCGATCCGCGGCGCGCCGACATGCGCGACATCATCAACCAGAAGATCAAGTTCCGCGAACGCTTCCGCCCCTTTGCCCCATCGATTTTGGCCGAGGCCATCGACGACTACTTCATCGGCGCGGTCCACGACCCGTTCATGATCCAGGTGTATCCGGTGCGTCCCGAGAAGCGAGACGTGATTCCAGCCGTCACGCACGTCGATGGCTCGGGCCGCCTCCAGTCGGTGTCCGCCGAGACCAACCCCCGATATTGGGCCCTGCTCCAGGCCTTTCGGGCCCAGACCGGCGTGCCGGTCCTGCTCAACACCTCGTTCAACGAAAACGAACCCATCGTCGAGCACCCCCGGCAGGCGCTCGACTGCTTCCTGCGAACCGACATGGACGTGCTCGTGATGGGACCACACATGCTCCGAAAGCAGACCTGATGGCTGGCGCGACGACGGCGATGCGCGTCTGCTTCTTCAACCGATCGTACTGGCCCGACACCGGCGCCACCGGCCAGTTACTCACGGAACTGGCAGAGGATCTGGTTGCGCGGCACGGGTTCGAAGTCACGGTGGTGACCGGGCGGCCGCCTTCCCATCAGGAGCCGCTGCCACGCCGCGCCACCAAGGGCGGCGTGCTGATCATTCGGGCCGCCGGCACCACGTTCTCGCCCCGCCGATTCACCGGCAGGGCCGCGAACTACCTGACGTATTTCGTCTCTGCCCTGTGGACGGCATTGTTCCTGCCCAGGCAGGATGTGACCGTGGCGTTGACCGACCCGCCCATCATCGGCCTGGCTGCGCTCGCCGCGCGGCCGCGGTGCGGCATGGTGTTTTATTGCCAGGACATTTTTCCCGAAGTGGCGGGCCTGCTCGAGGATTTCCACAGTCCAACGGTCAACGCCGTGCTCGATCGGCTCAACCGCTTCCTGGTCGCGCGCGCCGCTCGCATCGTGGTCCTGGGCGACACCATGGCCCAACGGCTGGTCGCGGGCAAGGGCGCCGACCCAACGCGCGTGACCGTGATCCACAACTGGGCGGACACCGCGGCCATCACACCCGCGGAAAAAGACAACGCGTTTGCCCGAGCGCACGGCCTGGTCGATCGCTTCGTCGTGCTGCACGCCGGCAATATCGGCCTGTCGCAGAATCTCGACGTGGTGATCGACGCTGCCGATCTGCTGCGCAGCCGGCGCGACATCCTGCTGCTGTTCATCGGGGACGGCAACCGGCGGGCGGCGCTGGAGCAATCCGTCAAGGCGCGGGCGCTCGACAACGTCCGCTTTCTGCCATTCCAGCCGCGGGATCAGCTGCGCTGGACCTACGGCGCGAGCGACCTCTGCCTCGTGTCGCTGAAGCCAGGGCTGTCCGGTTATATCGTGCCGAGCAAGCTGTATCCAATCCTCGCGGCGGGCCGGGCGTACGTCGCCGCGGTCGATGAGTCCAGCGAAGTGGCGGCGATCACCCGGCAACACGGCTGCGGCGTGCTGGCCGCTCCCGGTAATGCGTCGGCCCTGGCGGCACAAATCGTCGCGCTGGCCGATGATCCGGGCCGGCGGCGCGAAATGCAGGCCCGCGCGCGCGCGGCCTCGGCGCTGTTCGCCCGCGACTCGCAGGTGGCCGCGCATGCGCAAGTCCTGCGCGACCTGGGAACCGCGCCATGCTGAAGCGCGGATTTGACATGCTGGTCGCGGGCACCGGCCTGGTGGTCTTTGCGCCGCTCGCCGTGGTCATTGCCGCCGCCATCAAGCTGGAGGATGGCGGGCCGGTGATGTTTTCCCAGGACCGTGTCGGCCGGGGCGGCGTCGTGTTCCGTGCCCTTAAGTTTCGCTCGATGATTGCCGACGCGGAACGTGCCACGGGCCCGGTGCAGGCCACGGCGGCCGATCCGCGGATTACGCGTGTCGGCCGCGTGCTGCGGGCCACCGCGTTTGACGAATTGCCTCAGCTTTGGAACATCCTGCGTGGTGACATGAGTATCGTGGGCCCCAGGCCATTGCGGCCCGGCGAAGCCGACACCACCGGTGATGGCACGCTGCTGCGGCTCTCCGATATTCCCGGCTACGAAGCGCGCCACCGGGTGCGGCCCGGCCTGACCGGGCTGGCGCAGGTGTACGCGCCGCGGGATCTGCGCCGCACGGGCAAGTTTCGCTACGACCTCCTGTATCAACGACGCGCCGGCTTTTGCCTGGACATCCGTCTCATCGCTCAGTCTTTCTGGATCACCCTGCGTGGCCGTTGGGAAGACCGGGATGGTAAGGTTTGAGAAACCCCCTCGGCAGCACCTGTATAATCGGGACGCCATGCACGACGTTGTAATGATTGGTGGCGGCCCCGGCGGGCTCGCCGCGGCCGAACGCCTGGCCGCGAGCGGCTGGCGGGCGGCCGTGCTTGAAGAGCATGCGGCCATCGGCACGCCCGTTCATTGCACCGGGGTTCTTGCCGCCGACGTCGCCGAAGGCATGCATCTTCCGGCTGGCGTCGTGCTCAATCCGCTATCGACGGTACGCTTTGTCGCACCGGCCGGGCATGACTTCGAGTACACGACGGCCGCCACCGAAGCCGTGGTGATCGATCGCGAGGCATTCGACAACATTCTGGCCGACCGCGCCGTCGCCGCCGGCGCGACCCTGGTCCGGGGGCGCCGGGTCACGGCGGTCGAGCCCGGGTCGGACGCGGTGGTCGTCACGCTCGCTGACGGCGAACAGTACCAGGCACGTGCAGTGGTCCTGGCGTGCGGGGCGAACTACACCTTTCAACGGCGGCTCGGGCTGGGCATGCCGTCGACGTTCCTGCAGTCGGCGCAGATGGAGCTGCCCGCTGACCGTCTGAGTGACGTTGAAATCCATTTCGGATCGGAGATCGCACCCAAGGGCTTCGCCTGGGCCGTGCCCGTCCGGCGGCCACACGGTGACTACGTGCGAATTGGCGTCATGGCCGACCAGGATGCCACGGCCTGTTTCTTTCGCATGCTCGCGCGGGTGCGCGAGCGTTGGGGTGTGGCCGTACCGGACGCGCCGAGTCCCCGTCGTCGCATGCTGCCGCTCGGCTGCGTACGGCGAACTTATGGGGATCGGGTGTTGGCGGTGGGAGACGCCGCCGGCTTGGTCAAGCCGACGACGGGAGGCGGGATTTACTACAGCGTGGTCAGCGGCGAGCTGGCGGCCGACGTGCTGAGCCGCCAGTTGGCAATGGACGACTTATCGGCGTCAGCGCTGCGGCCGTACGAGCGGCAATGGCGCGACCGGTTCCATTCCGAGTTCAATGCGCAGAAGGCGTTGCGCTTTGTCGCGCACCGGATGCGGGACACGGATATCGACGCGCTGTTCACCCTGGCGAAGACCGACGGCATTCTGCCGCTCGTCCGCAAGACCGCACGATTCAACCAGCACCGCGAGTTCATCATGGCCCTGCTGCGTCACCCACCGGCGAGGCGTGCGCTGTTCGGCCGGCTCGCCA
>CAYHCX010000096.1:0-15484 GCA_964355095.1 uncultured Acidobacterium sp. | reverse complement strand
CAGGGGCTCGTGCGCACCATCGATTACTTCAGGAAAAAGGTTCTAGGTTCCTAGTTGCCATTCACGACGCTCGGGCTCGGCTCGAACATCACCAGCGCGCTCAAGGAACAGGGTTACCTCGAGCCGACGCCGATCCAGGCAAAGGCCATCCCGATCATCCTCGAAGGCCGCGACATTATCGGCGTGGCGCAGACCGGCACCGGCAAGACCGCGGCCTTCGTGCTGCCCTTGCTCGAGCGCCTGAGCGGATCGGAGCCAACCCGGCACATGCGCGCCCTGATCGTCGCCCCCACGCGCGAGCTGGTGGCGCAGATCGAGGAGAACATCCGCGCCTACGGCCGCCACCTCAACCTGCGCTACGCCACCATCTTCGGCGGCGTCGGCGAGGGCCCGCAGATCCAGGCCCTGCGCCGCGGCGTTGACATCGCCGTGGCCACGCCCGGGCGCCTGCTCGACCTGATGCAGCAGCGGCACGTCAACTTCGCCGACCTGCAGGTGCTGGTGCTGGACGAGGCCGACCGCATGCTGGACATGGGGTTCCTGCCGCCGATCCGCAAGATCGTGGCGGCGACGCCGAAGAGCCGCCAGACGCTGCTGTTCTCGGCGACGATGTCGAAGGAGATCGAGGCGGTGACGCGCGAGGTCCTGAAGTCCCCGGCGCACGTGGAGATCGGCGCGCGCTCGACGCCGGTCGAAGCCGTCGCGCAATGGATCGTCGAGGTCTCGCAGGCCGCCAAGGTGCCGGCGCTGGTCCACCTGCTCAAGGACGCCGCGCTCGAATCGGTGCTGGTCTTCTCGCGCACCAAGCACGGCGCCGATCGCATTGCGCGAAAGCTGGAAGACGCCGGCATCCGCTGCGCGACGCTGCATTCGAACCGCACGCAGGGCCAGCGGATGCTCGCCCTCAAGCGCTTCAAGTCCGGTGACGTCCGCTGCCTCGTCGCCACCGATATCGCGGCCCGCGGCATCGACGTTGACGGCATCTCGCACGTCATCAACCACGACTTCCCGCCGCAGCCGGAAGACTACGTGCACCGCATCGGCCGCACCGCCCGCGCGCAGGCCATCGGCGACGCCATCAGCTTTGTCTCGCACGACGAGATGGACGACCTGCGCCGCCTGGAGAAGTTCCTCGGCCGCGGCATCCCGCGCCGCAAGCTCGAGGGGTTCGTCGCCAACACGCCACATCCACCTTCGTCTTCGGCGTCGGTGGGCAGGCCCGCCTCGGCACCGGGCGCGGGGCGCACGCACGCGCGGCCGGGCGCCAGCCGGCGGCCGGCCGGCGGTGGTGGCGGCGGCTCGTGGCGGCCACGGGGTCCAGGCGGCCAGCGCAGCGGGCCGTCAGGCCGGCGCGGACGGACGTAGCCGGGGCCTCGCCGCGAGATCCGCGTCTACTTATTGATGATCCGCGCCAGGCGCCACACGTAGTCCACCCACGACGCCAGGGTGATGACCAGTGACAGCCAGATCGCGGCATCAACCCACCGCGAGGTGTGCCCGAGGTAGTTGAAGAACATCACCACCACGCACGAGACGAGGAACACCGCCGTCGCCAGCTTCCCGAGCGGCGACGGACGGAACGTGCGCGGGCCCATCGCCAGGTTGACGATCGCGACGGTCAGCACGATGCCCAGGTCCCGGCTGATCACGATGATCGTGAGCCACAACGGCAACCGGTTGACGAGGCCGATGTTGGGCAGCGTCAGGACCACGAACGTCGTGGCGATCAGCAGCTTGTCGGCGGCCGGGTCGAGCCAGGCGCCAAGGTCGCTCTTGCCGCTGGTCTTGCGCGCCGCCAGGCCGTCGAGCAGGTCGGTGAGACCGGCGAACATGAAGGTCAGCAGCGCCCAGCCGAACCGCCCATACAACGTGAGCAGGACGAACGCCGGCACCAGCAGCATCCGCAGCAGCGTGAGCTGATTGGCCAGCGTGAAGACCTGCGCGGTCATGGCCGGGCGAGCGCCTCGATGCGACTGATGATTTCCATGGCCTCGGCGCCGCTGACGCCGTGTAGCAGATCGAAGTTGCCGTCGACGAGCGGCATGATGCCGGCGGCGACCGCCTGCGAGACGTACGGGTAGCTGAGGTGCCCGGACGGCACGTCGTTCACCGTCACCGTCGTCGCCCGCCACTTCGTCAGCAGGTCTGGCTTCGCGGCGCCAACCAGCCCCAGGAGCCGCGACACCGTCAGCGCCAGTTCGCCGCGGCGCACGCGCGCGCCGGGCTGGAACTCGTAGTTGGGCAGCGGATCCATGATGCCCGCCCGGGCCACGGCGTTGATCCACGGCTGCGCCCAGTGGCCGCGCACATCGGTGATGATCAACTGCCGCGGACGCGCGCGCGCGACCAGGGCTTCGAGCCGGATGCCAGTCAGCGCGGCGATCTCGGCCCGGGTCACGCCTGGATTGGACAAAATGGCGCGATACTCGGCCGGCAGCTTCATGAGCGCCGCCCGCGCGCGCACGCGCGCCATCACGCTGTCGGGCACCTCGCCAAGGTCGATGGCCCGCGCCCGTTGGTAGGCCGACAGGGCGCCGACCATGTCGCCGTCGGCCTCCAGCAGCCCGCCGATGGCGGCCCACGACCGCGCATCGCTCGTGTCGAGCTCCACGGCACGGCGATAATGCCCGATTGCCCCGGTCGCATCACCGGCCTTCTGCTCCACCGCCGCCAGCTCGCGATACAGGAACGCGGAATCGGGAGACGCGGCAATGGCCTGTTGATACGCCGCCCTCGCTTCGTCCCATCGCTGGGCATCGGCCGCGGCCTTGGCGCGCGCCAGCATGTCCTGCGTGGCGCGGAACCGCAGCACGTCCACGCGGGACTTCAGGTCCGACAGGGAGGCGTCGCGCGCGAGCGCCGCCTCGAAGCTGGCCAACGCCTCGCCGAGGCGGTCCATCTCGAGCAGCGCCTGTCCGCGCCCGACGAGCGCCGGGACGTAGGCCGGGTCCGCAACCAGGGCGCGATCGAATCGGCTGACGGCATCGGCCTCATTGCCGCGCGCCAGCGCCACGTAGCCGAGGGCCGCGCCGGCCGGATGGAACGCGGGCTGCTGCTTCAGGGCCGACGAGAACGCACGCTCGGCGCTGCGCAGGTCGCCGAGCTGCAGGAACTGCCAGCCGCGATCGAGGCGAGCGGTCTGTTCCGCGAGGGAGCCGTCGGGCGCCGTGGGAAACATGAACTCCGGATGCTTCGGCGCACCGACCATCGCAGGCGGCGCCGTCGTGGCGCAAGACGCCAGGACCATGCCACAGAGACACAGAGACACAGAGAAGACAAATAGTCTTGGGCCCAAAACGAAAAGGCTGCCTCTGTGCCTCTGTGTCTCTGTTGCAAGTACGTGATCAGCCACGGCCGCCCCGCACTCGCCTGGCGGCCGGGGTCGCCAGGCCGATCATCGGCAACAAGCGGCGTGGCACGGCGAGATCCAGCGTCGCTTTGTCCCCCATGGTCGCGTGACTGTGAACCGTGGCGTGGCGATAGACCCACGCCAGGCGCCCGGCCTGCGCCGGATCCGACAGGTCGAGTTCGAGCGTCACCCGCTGTTGATCGAGGGCCAGCCGTGAGGCGACGCTTTCCAGCAATTCGTCGCAGCCCATTCCGGTGGCTGCCGAAATCAGCAGGGCTGACGGATCGCTCTCCTGGAGCCGCCGCCGCTCGTCTGGCGACAGCATGTCCACCTTGTTGAAGACCTCGACGCGAGGCACCGTGAGCGCGCCGACCTCTTCGAGCACGCGCGCGACCGCGGCCATGTGCCGCTCGCGTTCGGGATTCGAGGCGTCGATGACGTGCAGTACGAGGTCGGCATCCGCGGTTTCCTCGAGGGTCGCGCGGAACGCCGCCACCAGCGTGTGCGGCAGCCGATCGATGAAGCCGACGGTGTCGCTCAACAGCAACTCGCGGCGGTCCGGCAGGGCCACCCGGCGGACCAGCGGGTCGAGCGTGACAAACAGCGCGTTCGACGCTTCCGCGTCGGACCGGGTCAGCCGGTTGAAGAGCGTGGTCTTGCCGGCGTTGGTGTAGCCGACCAGGGCCACCGTCGGCGCATCCATCTTCTGCCGGCGCTCCCGCAACTGCGTGCGCCGGCGGCGGACGACGTCGATTTCGTCGGTGAGCACCTTCATCCGCACGCGAATGCGCCGGCGGTCCGCTTCGAGCTTGGTTTCGCCAGGCCCGCGCGTGCCGATGCCGCCGCCCTGCTGCGACAATCCCGCGCTGGATCCGACCAGCCGCGGCAGCAGGTACTTCAGCTGGGCCAGCTCGACCTGCAGCTTGCCTTCGCGCGTCTTCGCGCGCCTGGCAAAGATGTCGAGAATGAGTTGGGTACGGTCAACGACCTTGCGGTCCAGGCGCCTGGTCAGCTCGCGCAACTGCGCGGGCGACAGCTCGTTGTCGAAGATCACGACGTCGGCGTCAGCTTCCGCCGCCGCGGCCGCCAGCACGGCCACCTTGCCGCTGCCGAGAAAGGTCGCCGAATCCGGCCTGGGGCGCTCCTGGAGCACGCGCAGAACCGTGCGCGCGCCGGCGGCCTCGGCGAGGCCGCCGAGCTCTTCGAGGGAATGTTCCGCGTCGACCCGCCGCGCGCCGCCGGTCACCAAACCAACGAGCGCTGCCCGCTCCACCGGCACGGGACGCCGTGTACTCATCTGATCGTCGATTTTACTCCAACATCTATAATCAGGGGCGACATGCACGAGCTTGCCGCCGCGTTTCCCCGAGCGCTCGAGTCGTACCCCGTCGTGGCCGGCCAGTCACTGTGGGATGCGCTGGCGGCGCGAGTTGCCGCCGACCCGTTCAACGCCGTCGCGACCGCGATTTTCGCGCTGGCCGTGATTCACACCTTCGTGGCCGCCCGCTTCACGGCGGCCGCGCATCATGCGCAAGCCGCACACGATGCCCGAGCGGCGGCGGCCGGGCTGCCGCCGCGGCCCAGCGTGCTCGCCGAGCTCCTCCACTTCTTCGGCGAGATCGAGGTGGTGTTTGCGCTGTGGGGCGTGCCGCTGCTGATCGCCATCACGCTGTCGCGCGACTGGCACACGGCCATTCACTACGTCAACGACACGGTCAACTACAAGGAACCGCTGTTCGTGGTGGTGATCATGGCGCTGGCGTCAACGCGGCCGGTGGTGCAACTCGCGGAAACCATCCTGCGCCGCATCGCCCGACTGGGTGGATGCACGCCGCAGGCCTGGTGGGTCACCATCCTGATCATGGCCCCGCTGCTGGGCTCGCTGATCACCGAAGCGGCCGCCATGACCATTGCGGCGCTTCTGCTCGCACGGCAGTTCTTCGATCTGCGGCCGTCCATGACGCTGCGTTACGCCACGCTCGGACTGTTGTTCGTCAACGTCTCCATTGGCGGTACCCTCACCCACTTCGCGGCGCCGCCGGTGTTGATGGTGGCGGGGGCGTGGGGCTGGGACACGCCCTTCATGCTGGGCCACTTCGGCTGGCGCGCCAGCCTCGCCATTGTCGTGTCCACGCTCGTCTACGCAGGCGCGTTCCGGCGTGAGTTCGGCGCGCTCAAGGCCATGGCGCCCGTGCCGGAGGTCGAAGTTCCCGCCGAGGACGCCGACGCCGGCCTCCGCCTGCTGCCGATCCCGTGGTGGGTCACTGCCGTCCATCTCGGGTTCATGGCGTGGTCGGTCGCCAACCTTCACTATCCGGCGTTGCTGATTGGCGGCTTCCTGTTCTTCCTGGGCTTCGCCAAGGCGACCGCCGCCTACCAGAGCGCCACCGACATCAAGACACCGCTGCTGGTGGGGTTCTTCCTGGCCGGGCTGGTCATCCACGGCGGACTCCAGGCGTGGTGGATCGCGCCGGTGCTGTCGAGCCTCACGGAAACGCCGCTGTTCTGGGGCGCGACCTTGCTCACCGGCTTCAACGACAACGCCTTGATCACCTATTTGGCGACGCTCGTGCCGAACCTGAGTGACGGCTTGAAGGCCGCAGTCGTGGAAGGAGCTGTGACCGGCGGCGGATTGACCGTGATTGCCAACGCACCGAACCCCGCCGGCCAGGCACTGCTCGGCCGGTTCTTCGACGGTCCGATCAATCCGCTGCGATTGTTCCTGGCGGCGGCCATTCCCACGCTGCTGGCCGCCGCGGCGTTCCGGTTGTTCTGAACCCTTTTCAGCTGTCGGCGAGCGGGGCTTCGTGGGAGACCGAGGTCGGCTCCGACCGCAGGCGACGAGCGACCATGACCGCCAGCACCACGAGCAGGACGACGTCGGCCACGAACACGATGCGCAGTCCCGATCCGCCGATGAAGCCGGCGACCACGGGACTCACCGCCAGGCCGATGAGGGATGCCGTGGTCATCACGCCGAAGCCGGTCGCATGCGCATCAGCCGGCAGCAGCGATCCGGCCACCGAATAGATCGTGGTCGTCGCCACGCCGATGGCCACCCCCACCGCCACCATCGCGGCCCCGACGATCCACAACGTCGGCGCGATCACGATCGTGGCCATGGCCACCGCCGCGGTCGCGGCGCCGAACACGATCACTCGCCTGGCGGGACGGTCCCTCATGAGCCTGGGCGCCAGCTGCGACCCGAGCGCCGCCGCCACGGCCCCGAGTGAAAAGAGGATGCCCGAGACCAGGGGCACGCGCTGCGCCTCGACCCCGACCTGGGCGACAAACAACGGCAGCACCGGACCGAAGCTGCGGTCCACGGTCTGTAACCCGAAGATCACGAACAAGGCCAGCACGAACCCCGGCAGGCGCATCAGGTGCGAGAACACTTCCAGGCCGCCCCTGGCATTCTCGGCCGCGGCCTTGCGGGGCGGCTCCTGGTAGGCGACCAGCACCAGCACCATCGCCGCCGCATAAACTGCCGCCGCGAACAGGAAGGAGTTCCGCAGTCCCACCAGCGGCGCCAGCAGGCCGCCGACGACGGGACCAATGGCGGGCCCCAGGCGATGCCCGGTCTGCACCGCGCCGATGGCACGCGCCATTCGGTCGCGCGGCACCGACTGGGCCGCCATGGAAATGGTGAGCGCGCCATAGCCGGCGAACACCCCGAGCAGGGCGCGAAGCGCGAACAACTGCCACGGCGCTGTCACGAACGCCATGCTTGCCATGGTGAGAATAAATGCGGTCAGCGACCGGATGACCAGGACCTTGCTGCCGTAGCGATCGCCGACGCGGCCCCACAGGGGCGCGCTGATGGCCGTGACCGTGGGCGTGGCGCCCAGCGTCAGGCCCGTCCACATCGCGATCTCACCGACGTCGGTCGTGCCCAGCTCCGCGATGTAGAGCGGGAGGAAGGGCATGACCAGTGTGAAGCCGGTGAAGCCGATGCAGCCTGCCGCCGCGGCGGCAAACACGTTCCGGCGTTGCTGGCGTTGGTCCAATCAGAATCGGATCTTGACCGACGGGCCCGGGTAAACCTGGATGCTGTCGATGAAGCGGATGCGATGCGGGTTGGTCTGCATCACCATCGAACTGGTGCGAATACCGCTGCCGAAGAACTGCACGCCCTTCATCAACGACCCGTCGGTGACGCCGGTCGCGGCAAACACGATGTCTTTGCCGCAGGCGAGATCCTCGGACTTGTAGACCTTCTTGAAGTCCTTGATGCCCATGGCCCGGCAGCGCTCTTCGTCTTCCGGCTTGGCGACGACGAGGCGGGCGAAGATCTCGCCGTTCAGGCAGCGCATGGCCGCCGCCGTCAGCACGCCCTCGGGCGCGCCACCCGTGCCCATCACCGCATGCACGCCGGTGCCGGACACCGCGGCCGCGATGCCGGCCGACAGGTCGCCGTCGCCAATCAGCCGGATGCGCGCGCCGGTCGCCCGGATATCCTCGATCAACTTCTCGTGACGCGGCCGATCAAGGACCACCACCGTCAGTTCGTCGACCTGGCGACCGAGGCTCCTGGCAATGGCGCGGAGGTTCTCGCGCACCGGCGCGTCCAGATCGACCAGGTGCTTCGAGGTCGGCCCGACGACCAGCTTCTCCATGTAGAGGTCGGGCGCGTGCAGCAGGCCGCCCTTCTCGGACGCGGCCAGCACGGCGATGGCGTTGGCGGCGCCGGTCGCGCACAGGTTGGTGCCCTCCAGCGGATCGACGGCGATGTCAACCTCGTCCCAGGTGCGGCCGCCGTTGACCTTCTTCTGCGCGAGGCCGACCTTTTCGCCGATGTAAAGCATCGGCGCCTCGTCGCGCTCGCCTTCGCCAATCACGATCGTGCCGTCGATCGGCACCGTGTCCATTTCCCGGCGCATGGCTTCCACCGCGACCTGGTCGGACCCGTGGCGATCGCCCTGGCCCATGGTGTGCGCGCAGGCGATGGCGGCCTGTTCGGTGACGCGGAGGAACTCGAGCGAGAGGTCAGATTCCATGGTTGTGCCAATTTCGTGAACTGGTGACTCGGTGAATTCTGCCGCGCAGGGGCAAACAGCAAATCGTATCAAATTTACCGCACCCGGCGCACCGTGACCGTGGCGCCGCGCGACAGCCGCAGCAGCGTGGCCGCGTCCCCGGCGTTGACGGCAATCTCGAGGTGATCGGTGCTCCCGAACAGCGCGCACACCTCGCCGGGCGGCGCCTCGGCGTAGGTCGCGACCACGCGGTCCACTTCGTGCGTGCCGGCGCGAACCGCGATGGCGCCTCCGCTGGCGAACTGCTCGAACAACCGGCGATCGATGTTGGTGATCAGGTTGCCGAACCGGTCGGCGCGGATGACCTCGCCGCTGATGTGGGTGCCGTCGGCCCCGGCACGCGGCAGGTCGAGCAACTGGAAGTCGGTGAAGCCCCGGCCCAGCGAGGCGATCGCGATCCCCTTGGCCAGCCATGCGGCCGCCGGGGCGAAGCGATCGCGGCCCTCGAACGTGCGGCTGATGGTCGGCAGCGCGTACTTGCGCTCCGTCAACTCCACGACCTTCCGGGGCGGCGACTCGCGAAACACCGCCGACAGCACGCCGTTGTCGGGCGCCACGAACTTGTAGTCCCCGGTGTCGGCCGCCAGGCCGCGACGGGACGAGCCCACGCCCGGATCCACCACGACGAGAAAGATGGTGCCGTGCGGGAAGTAGCGATAGCAGGCGGCGAGTTCCAGCGCGCCGGCCATCACGTCGTGCGCCGGGATGTCGTGGCCAATGTCGACGAGCGTCACGTCGGGACAAACGCCGAGCACCACCCCTTTCAGGGTGCCGGCGTAATGATCTCGGGTGCCGAAGTCACTCAGGAAGGCAACGACCGGTCGGGCCATGAATGCCCGGTCCTCAACCGCGTGGCGCGGGCTTGCGGAAGAGCATCTCGCGGAGCTTGCTCTTCATCAGGAAGGAGTCGGTGACGCGAAGGTCCTTGAACAGCTTGATGATGTCGCCATTCAGCAGGCTCCGCTGGCGGGCGCGCAGCGCCGGGTAGGTGCGATACCGCAGCGTCGATTCATCGACGACCACGTATTTCGTGTAGACCTGGTCGCGGGTCTCGGCGGTGCTGAACAGCCCGAGCAGGCATCCATCGGCCTTGAGCAACCGGCACAACGCCGTGGCCAGGGCCTGCGCCGCCGGGCGATCGAGATAGTCGAGGATGTCCCAGCACAGGATGCCGTCCACCGAGCCGGGCGCCTGCGTGAAGCGGCCGGCGAAAAATGCCGGCAGCTGCTCAAGCGTGCCGTCCTTGACGTGGCGATCGATGTCGGCGGCGACGTCTTCCACGCGAATGCGGCACCCCAAGTGCTCGCCAAAAAACGTGACGTTGCTGCCGACGACGGGACCGAGATCGAGGATGAGGGGATTGTCGGCGGGCTGGAGCGTCGCGAGAAACTTCTGGAGAGCCTTGGTCGGATACGCCGCCTCCGCCACCTGCGTCACGGACGAGTCCGCCGCAGCCTCAGCCTCGCCACCCCGGCGGGAGCCGAGAATGCCAAACAAGCCGGTTAGCGATCGGGCGTCGGCCATGGTTGCTTGGGACCGAAGGCGGGAGGCGCGGGGCCTTCCGCCTTCGTAAGAACGCTTTAGGCCCCGACCTTCTGGGCCTGGGGCTGGGGCTGCGCCTGGCCGGGCGCGGCGGGCGCGCTCGGCTTGGCCGCCTGCTTGGTGCCGGCGCGCTGCATGTCAACGGCGCCGCGGAAGTGCGCGCCTTCGGCAATGGCGACGCGCGGCGAGGCGATGTCGCCGTCCACGGAGCCGTTGTCGCGAATGTCCACCTTCTCTGACGCAGTGACGTTGCCGGTGACTTCACCCAGCACGACCACGGCCTTGGCGAAGACTTCCGCCTTGATCTTGCCGTTGGGGCCAATCGTGAGCACGTTGTCCTTCAGATCGATCCGGCCCTCGACGTGGCCTTCAATCGTGAGGTCTTCACTCCCGCTCAACTCGCCTTTGATGATGACGGACTTTCCGATATTCACGTTGTCTCTCCCAAGTTGGGTACGCGGCTCGCTGGCAGCCGGCGCAGAGGCCGCAGGCGCCGAAGGTGTCGCCGCCGGAGTTTGGACCGGTGGCGTGGCCGGTTTGACCGACTCATCCCGCTTCCACATCGCTGAAACCTCCCCCTCTGCCGGAAATCCCGATCGAGGGTGCCAATATTTTTGAAACCCCGGGGAAGTGGGTTTCGGTGTTGAAGTCTCGCCAGTATAGAAGCCCCCGCAAACCGTTGTCTAGTCCTTTTATTGCTGAGAGTTAGCAGGAATGCTACGATCAGATCTTCCACCCATGCGCATCTATCTGGACCATAACGCGACCACCCCGCTCGACCCGCTGGTCGCCGACCGGATGACCCGGGCCTTGCGCGAGGTGTGGGGCAACCCGTCCAGCGTGCACCATTTCGGTCAACAGGCCAAAGCGGCCCTGGACGACGCCCGAGGCGCCGTGGCGACCCTGCTGGGCGCTGAAGCCTCGGAAATCGTCTTTACCGCCGGCGGAACCGAAAGCGACAACATCGCCATTCGGGGCGCCGCCGAGGCCCTCGAGCCGGGCGGGCGCCGGCACCTGATCACGAGCGCGATTGAGCACGAAGCGGTGCTCAACACCATGAAGGCGCTCGCCAGGCGCGGCTGGCGCGTCACCACCCTCGCCGTTGACGACTCGGGCCTGGTCTCGCCCGATCGCCTGCGTGACGCGATTACCGACGACACCGCGCTGGTCTCGGTGATGCACGCCAACAACGAGATCGGCACCATCCAGCCCATCGCGGAACTGGCGGCGATTGCGCACGAACGCGGCGCGCTGTTCCACACCGACGCCGTGCAGTCGTCGGGCAAGATCCCGGTCGACGTCCGCGCCCTCGGCGTGGACCTGTTGTCGATCGCGGGGCACAAGTTCTACGGCCCGAAGGGCACCGGCGCCTTGTGGCTGAAGCGCGGCGTCCGGCTGATCCCGCCGATGACCGGCGGCCGGCAGGAACGCAATCGCCGCGCCGGCACCGAAAACGTCCCGGCGCTGGTCGGCCTGGGCGTGGCGGCCGAGGTGGCGAAACAGAAACTGGCACGCGAGGCCGAGCGGTTGAGCGTGCTGCGCGACCGCCTCGAAGCCGGCATCCTCGCCTCGGTGACCGGCAGCGCGCGCAACGGCGCCATCAGCCCGCGCGTGCCCAACACCGCCAACGTCAGCATCACCGGCGTCGAATCGGAGTCGCTGCTGATCGGCCTTGACCTGGCCGGCATCGCGGCGTCGTCGGGATCGGCGTGCTCATCCGGCACGCTCGATCCGTCGCACGTCCTGAAGGCCATGGGCCTGCCGCACGGCCGCACGCTTGGATCGATCCGCTTCAGCCTCGGCGCCTCGAATACCGACGCCGACATCGATCGGGTGCTCGAGGTCCTGCCGCCGCTGGTCGAGAAGCTGCGCAGCCTGACCACCGTCGGTGGCCGGAAGTAACAGACAGGCCACGGAAACACTGAAGCACGGAACCAATCTTTTGGAAATGCAGTTAGACCAATCGCTTCGGTGTTTCCGTGCTTCCGTGGCCCGTACGTAATCAGATGCGAATCGTCGTAGCCATGTCGGGCGGCGTGGATTCATCCGTCGCCGCGGCCCTGCTCGCCGAGCAGGGTCACGACGTCATCGGTGTGTCGATGCAGCTCTACGACCAGGGCCAGGCCCATTCGACAGGCTCAGGGCAGGCCACGGCCTCGGGCCAGAAGGCCTTCGGCACCTGCTGCACGATCGACGACCTCCACGACGCGCGCCGCGTTGCCGCCACCATCGGCATCCCCCACTACATCGTCAACTTCGAGTCGCAGTTCGGCGAGCACGTGGTGGCGAACTTCGTTCGCGAGTACGTGTCGGGCCGCACGCCCATCCCCTGCTCGCACTGCAACAGCGAGCTGAAGTTCGCGGAGTTGCTCGACCGCGCCCAGGCCTACGACGCCGATCGGCTCGCCACCGGCCACTACGCGCGCCTCGAGCAGGACGCCGCCGGCAGCCATCACCTGTATCGGGGCGCCGACAACTCGAAGGACCAGACCTACTTCCTGTTTTCACTGACGCAGCAGCAATTGTCGCGGGCGGCGTTCCCGGTGGGACACCTGGATAAGGAGACCGTGCGCGCCCATGCACACCGGCTGAAGCTGCGGGTCGCCTCGAAGCCCGACAGCCAGGAGATTTGCTTCGTGCCCGACGGCGACTACGCCGCGTTCGTTGAGCGCAAGGCGCCGGAGGCGCTGCGCGAAGGCACCGTGGTGGACGGCGCTGGCCGGATCCTCGGCACCCACGGCGGCGTGCATCGCTTCACCATCGGACAGCGAAAGGGCCTGGGCCTGTCGTCACACGAGCCGTTGTACGTGCTGGCGATCAAGCCGGACAACGCGCAGGTGGTGGTCGGGCCGCGCGAAGCGCTGGGCCGCACCGCCCTGACCGCATCAAAGGTGAACTGGGTCAGCGGCCTCCCCGAATCGCACTGGCGCTCGATCTCCGCCCAAATCCGCCATCGCCATGCCGCCGCTCCGGCGCGCGTGCGCGCCACCGACGAAGGGCGTGCCGAACTCGAGTTCGACACGCCCCAAATGGCGGTGACGCCGGGCCAGGCCGTGGTCTTCTACGACGGCGACGAAGTGCTCGGCGGCGGCTGGATTGACTGAAGAAGTGAGAAGTGAGAAGTGAGAAGTGAGAAGTGAGAAGTGAGAAGTGAGAAGTGCTTCCAACCTCTACCCTCTACCCTCTAACTTCTCACTTGCTTCATGCAGGGTTCCCGAGAGGAACCGCTCGGCATCGATCGCGGCCATGCAGCCGGAGCCGGCCGCCGTGACCGCCTGGCGATAGACGTGATCCTGGACGTCTCCCGCGGCGAACACGCCGTGGACGCTGGTGCGCGATCCGGCGTGGGTCTTCAGGTAGCCGTTGTCGTGCAGCGCCAGCTGGCCCGTGAACAGCGCGGTGTTCGGCACGTGGCCAATCCCGATGAACACGCCGTCCACCGCCAGCTCGCTGGTGGCGCCGGTCTCCGTGTTCTTGAGCACGAGCGAGGTGACCTCGCCCTTCTCCACGTCCTTGATGTCCACCACCTCGGTGTTCCAGATGAACGAGATGTTCGGCATCGACATCGCCTTGTCCTGCATCACCTTGGAGGCGCGCAGGCTGTCGCGGCGGTGAATCACCGTGACCGATGTGGCGAGCTTGGCGAGATAGATTGCCTCTTCCATCGCGGTGTCGCCGCCGCCGATCACGGCGACGGGACGGCCCTTGAAGAAGAAGCCGTCGCAGGTCGCGCACGTGGACACACCGCGGCCCGAGAGCTTCTTGTCAACGCCGAGGTCGAGCCACTTGGCGGAAGCGCCGGTGGCGACGATCAGCGTCTGCGCGGTGTACTGGGTCTTGCCAAGCGACACGGTGAACGGCCGCTTGGCGAGATCCACCGACGACACGTCGCCCTGAATGATTTCGGCGCCGAAGCGCTCGGCCTGCGCGCGCAACTCCGCCATCAGGTCGGGCCCCATGATGCCATCACGGTAGCCCGGCCAGTTCTCGACCATGGTGGTCAGCATCAGCTGACCACCGGCCTCGATGCCCTCGATCACGAGCGGCTTCAGGTTGGCGCGCGCGGCATAGAGCGCCGCGGTGAGGCCGGCGGGACCGGACCCGATGATGATGACCTGTCGTTCGCTCACAGATGCTTATCGATCATTCTGGCCAGGTCGTCCTTGGCCGCGAGTCCAACAATCGTTTCCTTGAGGTCGCCGTCCTTGAACAGGAGCAGCGTCGGAATGCCGCGCACCATGAACTTGCTCGGCGTCATCGGGTTCTCGTCGATGTCGACCTTGGCCACCGTGATGCGGCCGTTGTATTCCACGGCCAGCTGATCCACCGTTGGCGCCAGGCGCCGGCACGGCGCGCACCAGGCTGCCCAGAAATCCACCAGCACCACGCCTTTTTTCACTGACTCACCGAAGTCGGCGTCGGTCAGCGTCTTCACATTCTCGGATGCCATTAAAAGTCCCTCTATCCTTTGGATGCCGGTGTTGCGGAAAGGACACCGGGTGTCTTTTTCCCTTTGACTCCGGAAACAGACACCCGGTGTCTTGTCCGCAGTCGTGAGTATATTTTGACATACTCCGCTGCCGAGCGGTCCCACGAGAAGTCCGCGCGCATCCCGTTCTTTTGCAGCCGGGTCCAGATCTTTTTGTTGGGGAACGTCGCGATCGCGGCCGCCAGCGTGCGCAGCATCACACCCGGCTCGTAATCCGAGAACAGGAACCCCGTGCCCTGCCCGTTTCTCGGGTCGTACGGGCGCACGGTGTCCACCAGCCCGCCAACGGCCCGGACAATGGGGACGGTGCCGTAGCGAAGGCTGTACATCTGGTTCAGCCCGCAGGGCTCGAAGCGGGAAGGCATCAGGAACATGTCGGCGCCGGCTTCGACCAAATGCGCGCGCTGCTCGTCGAAGCCCACAAACGCGCTAATGCGATCCGGGCGCCACTGCGACAGCAGCCGCCACATGTCCTGGTAGCGCGGCTCACCGGTGCCGACAATGATGAACGTCGCGTCGAGCGCGGCCAGTTGCCCGGCCACGGCGGCGATCAGATCGAGGCCTTTCTGATCGACCATCCGCGACACCATCCCGACGATGGGCCGCGACATGGTGTCGTCGGTGACGGCAAACCCAAAGCGCGCCAGCAGGGCGCGCTTGGATGCCGCCTTGGCGTGCAGCCGGTCGGCGTCGAAGGGCTCCGGCAGGTGCGCGTCGGCCGCCGGGTTCCACTCGTCGGTGTCGATGCCGTTGAGGATGCCGGTGAGCCGATCGGCCCGCGCGCGAATCACGCCGTCGAGACCGTCGCCCGACCCGGGCCGTTGAATCTCCTCGGCGTAGGTGGGACTCACGGTGGTGATCGCGTCCGCGAAGTTGATCCCGGCCTTCAGGAAGCTGAGGCGATCGAAGAACTCGAAGCCGTCGATGGTGAAGTCTTCCCAGCGCAGACCCAATCGAGGGACCCACGTCTTGTCGAAGGTCCCCTGGTAGGCCAGGTTATGAATCGTAAGCACGGTGCCTAGGGTGCCTAGGGTGCCTAGGGTGCCTAGGGTGCCTAGGGTGCCTAGG
>CAYHCX010000095.1:0-15504 GCA_964355095.1 uncultured Acidobacterium sp. | reverse complement strand
TCTGCGACACCAACTGCTCCACCAGCGTCTTGCGGTAGCCGCGCACCGTGTTGTCGATCTCGACCTTGCCCTTGAAGGCCATTGACACCGACCAGCCCTGCGCTTCGGGATCGGTGGACATGCCGATTAACGTGTCTTTGTGCCCGGGCACGCTGGCGTTCACCGACGAGGCAGTGCCGGTGGCGGCGGGAATCACGCCGAAGTGCTTCTGCACCAGTTGTTCGGCCTCGGCGGCCGGGAGATCGCCGACCACCACCACCGCCATGTGATCCGGCCGGTACCACTTCTGGTAGAAGGCGAGAAGCCGTTCGCGAGGCGCGGTCCTCAGGACCTCGGGCAGGCCGATCGGCAGGCGGTCCGCGTAGCGCGATCCCTGGAAGATGATCGGCAGCTGCTTGTCAGTGAGCCGCGACCCGGCGCCGAGGCGGCCGCGCCATTCCTCGAGGACGACACCACGCTCTTTTTCCACTTCCTCGGGGAGCAGCGACAGGCCGGCCGCGAAGTCGTGCAGCACGAGCATGCCGCGGTCGACGTAGCCGGGCCGGTCGGTCGGGATGTCGAGCATGTAGATGGTTTCGTCAAACGACGTCGAGGCGTTGACGTGCGGGCCGAAGCGGGCGCCAATCGACTCGAGGAACGACACCAGCTCGCCCGGCTTGAAGTTCTGGGTGCCGTTGAACGCCATGTGCTCGATGAAGTGCGCGAGCCCGCGCTGGTCGTCATCTTCCTGGAGGGCGCCGACGTCAACGGCCAGGCGCATCGACACGCGCTTTTCGGGCCGGTTGTTCTGGCGGATGAAATACCGGAGGCCGTTGGGCAGCCGCCCCTCGCGCACCGCCGGGTCCACCGGCAGCGGCCGATCCAGCGCGAGCGCCGGAGGGATGGCGGGCACTTGCGGCGCCGCACTCTGCGCGCGGGGAACGGCGACGAGCGCCACGACCACCAGCGCTACCGCGGCGATTACCGAACTCACGCGACTCATGCTGCCTCCACCTGTTCGTTTCCCCGCTATTCTAGTGTTCATGCGCTTGAAGATTAAACGTTTGACCGCCGCCGTTGGCCTGCCCGAACCGGCCACGGCCGGCGCCGCCGGCTTCGACCTGGCCTCCGCTGTTGACATCGAGGTCCCCGCCCGGAGCATCCGGCTGGTGGGGACGGGACTGGTGATCGCGGTGCCGGCCGGCTACTTTCTTGGGATCTTCGCGCGCAGCAGCACGCCGCTCAAGCGCGGCCTGATGGTGGCCAACGGCGTCGGGGTCATCGATTCCGACTATTGCGGGCCGGCGGACGAGATCAAGATTCAGCTGCTGAATGTCACGGATCAACCGGTGATGGTGGCGCGCGGCGACCGCCTGGCCCAGGGCATGGTGCTGCCGTGCCCGCGCGTCGAGTGGGACGAGGTGGCGGAGATCGCGGCGCCGACGCGCGGGGGGTTCGGCTCCACTGGAAGCTGAGGGTCCGGCTAGCCACCTTCGCCAAGGTTATGGCGGGTCAAGAAGCCGGACGCAACAGATGCGAAAGATCCTGCACATCGACATGGACGCGTTCTACGCGTCGGTCGAGCAGCGCGACAACCCGACGCTGCGCGGCCAGCCGGTCGCCGTCGGCGGTGACCCCTCCACGCGCGGCGTGGTGGTCGCCGCCAGCTACGAAGCGCGGACGTTTGGCGTGCGGTCGGCCATCCCGATGTCGCGCGCCGTGCGCCTGTGCCCGTCGCTCGTGATCGTGCGGCCCGACTTCCAGAAGTACCGCGGCATCTCGCAGCAGATCTTCGCGCTCTACCGTGAGGTGACACCACTGGTCGAGCCGCTGTCGCTGGACGAGGCCTACCTCGATGTCACCGCGAACAGCTGGAACGAGCCGCTTGGGGTGAACGTGGCGCGCCGGCTCAAGGCCGCGATCAAGGAGGCGACCCATCTCACCGCTTCCGCCGGCGTCGCCCCCAACAAGTTCCTCGCCAAGATCGCCTCGGGCTGGAAGAAGCCGGACGGCCTGACCGTGGTCGCGCCGGAACGCATGGAAGGGTTCCTGCAAGGGCTGCCGGTTGACGCGCTGTGGGGCGTCGGCCCGGTCACGGCCGCCAAGCTCCGCGAGCACGGCATCGAGAAGCTGACCGACATCCGCACGCGGTCGCTGGCCGACCTCGAAGCCGTGGTCGGCAGCCTGGCGCCCTGGTTGATCGACCTCGCGCAGGGCAAGGACGACCGCCGCGTCGAACCGAACCGGCCGTCGAAGTCCGCCAGCTCCGAACGCACCTACGCCAGCGACCTGTCCGGCATGACCGAGATCCGGCAGGAGATCGGCCGCCTGGCCCGCGAGGTCGCCGGCTGGCTGCAGGCAAAGGGCATCACGGCGCGCACGATCACCATCAAGGTCCGCTACGACGACTTCACCACGGTGACGCGCAGTCACAGCACGCCACAGCACACGGATGACGTGGCCGCAATCGTGTCGCGGGCGCTGGCGCTGCTGTCGAAAACCGACGCCGGGGCGCGGCCGGTGCGCCTGCTCGGCGTCGGCGTCCACAACCTCAGCACGGACGAAGACGAGGCCGCGGAGCCATCCACGGAGTTGCGCCTGCCGTTTCCATGAGCCAAAGACTGTGGGCCGCAGATTACGCAGATTACGCAGATTACGCCGATTCCGAACGAACGGCCGCAGCCCTGTCCGCCATGGCGCGGAGCGCTACGCCGATGACGCCGGTGATCACAGACACCAGCGGCGCCCAGCGGCTTCGCCGGTGACAATGGGTGCGGTGGCGCGTGGACACAAGCCGCATGTCATCGATGGATGGCTTGCGTCCACGCGCCACCGCACCCATTGGCCCGCGCGCGCAACGCGCGCGCGGGCGCCGCCCGTCGTAAATCTGCGTAATCTGCGTAATCTGCGGCTACACTGACACGCGTCACCTCGGCCATGCCCTTCGAAACAGCTCTCGTCATCGCGTCCGCCATCATCGTCGCGGCCATCGTTACCCTGGTCGCCGTGGTCGCAAACCGCCGGCGCGCCGCGCAGGAAGACGAACTGCGGCAAGGCGCATCGGCGCGCGGGTGGCAGTTCGAGAGCGTCACCGAGCATGGGTTCCGGGTCCATCGCTGGCGCGGCGCCACCGATGGCGTCGCCTGGACGGCCGAGTCACGCCGCGGCCTCAAGGGCAGCAACCAGAAGGGGCGCCGGCCCGACATCGCGCGGTGGCGAACGGCGTCCACCATGGGCGTGACCGCGCCAATCCTCTGCATGGGACTGCCGAAGGGCAAGGAGACGCCGGCGTTTGCCGTCGCCGAAGGCGATGGCTGGCTGGCGCAGCTCGCGCAGAAGGCCGCCGGCTTCGCCCTCGACAAGGCCGTGGACACTTATTTCGGCGACGACCTCGGGCGTGGCGTGGATGCCGGCGCACTGAAGCGCGTGGAAGGCCAGGACACCCCGGGCTTCATCGTAATGGCGGCCGACCCGGACGCCGCGGCACGGACCCTGTTCCAGGGCCTGCGCGGCGCCCTGGTGGACGCGGCCAACGATCGCGCCTCGGTGCTGTCGCTGGAGAAGGACCACCGCCCCTGGATTCTCATCGCCGCGGAAGGCGTCGCGCTCGGACGCTCCGACGCGTTCCGCGACGTCAACGACGTGGACGCCTTTGCGCACGCCGGCGTCAAGCTGGTGCGCGTGTCTACTTTCGGACGACCGTCATTTTCCTGAGCTCGACCCGCTCCACCGGTGTCTCGCCGTTGACCGCCACCGCCTCGATTTTCTCCACCACATCCAGCCCGCTCTCCACCTGGCCGAACGCGGTGTACTTCCCGTCCAGGGCCTCGGCCGTCGCGGTGACGATGAAGAAGGAGGCGCTCGCCGAATCCGGCTCGGCCAGCCGCGCCATCGACAGCGTGCCCTTCACGTGCGGCTGATCGTTGAACTCCGCCTTCATCTGCCGCACGTAGTTCTGCCGGGTCTCGCCGAGCGGCGCCGTGCGCGTCGGCAGGTGGCCCGACTGGACCACGAACCCCTTGACCACGCGGTGAAAGCTCATGCCGTCGTAGACACCCGCCTGCGCCAGGCGCAGGAAGTTGCGCACGTGGTTCGGCGCCTTATCGGGCGTGAACGACAGCGTGATGTCGCCCAGCGACGTCTCGAGCACCGCCCGGTAGCGCGCCAGTTCCGCCACCGATTCAGTTGAAAACGGCTCCGGCACCGCGGCCGGCTTGTCGCGGATGGCGACCTTGTTGACGACGATGCGATCGACGGCGAGGCCGGTGCCGTCAACGGCGGCCTCCGAGATCTTCTGCGCGACGAGGATGCCCTCGCTGACGCGCGCGAAGATCGTGTAGCGGCCGTCGAGCCCCGGCTGATCCGACACCGAGATGAAGAACTGCGTGCCGGCGCTGTCGGCCTTGCCTGGAATTTGCGTGGCCGAGACCGCGCCGCGCGTGTGCTTCTCGTCCGAGATCTCCGGCTTCAGCAGGTTGAGCCCGCCGGTGCCGTACTTCGCGCGCGCCGCGGGATCCCTGGTGACGGGATCGCCGCCCTGGACGATGCCGAACTTGATCATCCTGAAGAACGTCGTGCCGTCGTAGCCGCCGGCTTCCGCCGTCTTCACGAACAGCGCCACGTGATTCGGCGCGCGCTCCGCGAGCAGGTCCAGCACGATCGTCCCGGCCGTCGTCTCGATGACCGCCTGCCTGTCCTGAGCGAGCCGCGCCGGCGCCAGGGAGTCGAAGGGCCTGCCCTGAGCGAGCGTTGGCGGCGCTTGCGCCGCCAATCGCGAGTCGAAGGGGGCCAGCGCCGTACCTGGGACGAACAGGAGCATCAACAGGGCCAATACGCGTCGCGCCATCATCCGCGCATTATCTTTCCCAACGTTCGCCACCGCAAACTCGCGCGGCCGACGAACCGCGCGCGAGAATCAACCCGTCTACCTTCCCAGTGTCCGCCGTGAACTGGTCGAATCAGCCGCGGCGGTCGTCGCACAACTGTCCGATTTTCGAGCACATGTGACGCGCGTGTCCGTTCCTGTTATGCTGTGTCCGGCAAGCGGGCTCCTTTTTCTTCGTCCGTCGCTTGGCTTGCCCGACCAAGCAGCATGTACGAGGAGTACTTCGGGTTCGTCCAACCGCCGTTCAGCCTGACGCCGGATCCGCGGTTCTTGTACCGCAGCGAATCCCACGACGTCGCGCTGCAGCAGGTCTGGCAGGCGATTCGCCGCAAGGAGGGCTTCATCGTCCTTACCGGCGACATCGGCACGGGCAAGACGACCCTGTGCCGCACCCTCCTCGAGCAATTCGACCAGACCACGTTCACGGCGCTGATCCTCAACCCGTTCCTGTCGGTCGAGGAACTGCTGCGCGAGGTCCTGCTCAGTTTCGGCGTCGTCTCCAAGGACGCGCTGAAGACCGGCCGGCTGGCCACCGCCAGCAAGCACGAACTCATCCGCACGCTGCACGACTTCCTGCTGTCGCTGGTGCCGTTGCACGGCAGCGCGGTGCTGATCATCGACGAGGCGCAGCACCTGTCCACGGACGTGCTCGAAGAGATCCGCATCCTCTCGAACCTCGAGACCAACGATCAGAAGCTGCTGCAGATTGTCATCGTCGGGCAGCTCAACCTGCTCGACCTGCTGCACAAGACCGAGCTGCGCCAGCTGGATCAGCGGATCTCGATCCGGTGCTCGCTGAAGGCGCTGACGCGCGAAGAAGTCGAGGCCTACGTGACCCACCGGCTGTGGGTGGCGCGCGGGTCCACGTCGGTGTCGTTCACGCCGAAGGCCTTTGATCTCGTGCACGCCGTGTCGGGCGGCGTGCCGCGCATGATCAACCTGGTCTGCGATCGGGCGCTGATGGTCGCGTGCGAGGCGCAAACCAGCCGGATCACCGAGGAACACGCCGCGCAGGCGGCCGCCCAGATCGGCATCGAGATTCCCAAGGGCAAGATCCGCGGCGAACGCGCCGCCTCGTCCAGGCGGCCGTCGCGGAAGGTCCTGCTGATCGCCGGGGTCCTGTTGCTGGCGGCGCTCGGCGGCGCGGTGACCTACGTCATCGGCAATCCGATGGCACTGCTCGACGCGGCGGACGCGCCGGCCGTGCGACGCGCGCCGGCGCCGGCCATGCCCGCGCTGGTCGCCGCGGTGGCGGTACCCAACGGCATGCCGGTGATTGGGCCGCCGCCGCCGATCGAAGGCTCGTTCTCGGTGCTGATCGGCACTTTCGCCACCGCCCGCGGGGTCGAGCTGGCCGAAGCCGCGCTGCGGGCGCAGCGGCTGCCGGTGTACATGATCGACGTGCTGGTGGCGCCCGCCGACCTGCAACGACGCGTGCTGGTGGGACGCTACCCGAGCCGCGAAGAAGCGGATGCGGTGCGGCAGAAGCTCGGGCCGGCGATGAACGACGCGCGGGTGATCCCGGGCGAGGTCGAGCGGCTCCGCGTCGTGCCTTAACGATCGCGCGACTTATACAGCTTCTTCAGCGACTGGCTGATCGTCTTCATCTTGCGCTTCTCGTCAATTTGCGCCCGCGCGTCCTTGAGCACGCCGAGGCTGCGCATTTCCTCCTGCAGCTTCAAGAAGCTCACCAGCCGCTCGGCCGGCAGCTCGCCGTCGGCGATCGCCTGCTTGACGGCGCAGCGCGGCTCTTCGCGATGCTGGCAATTGGTGAAGTGGCAGCCCGCGGCGAGGTTGACGACATCCTCGAAGGTTTCGCGCGACCCTTCGGACTGCGTCCACAGCTGCAGCTCGCGCATGCCCGGCGTGTCGATCAGCAGGCCGCGGCCCGGTAGCAGGATGAGCTGCCGATGCCTGGTGGTGTGCCGGCCGCGCGAGTCGCTGACGCGCACGTCACGCGTCTTCAGCAGCTCCTCGCCGAGCAGGGCGTTGACCACCGTGGACTTGCCCACCCCGGATGAACCGAGCAGCGTGCCGGTGCGGCCGCGCCCCAGGTAGCGCTCGATCACCTCGATGCCGTGGCGTTCGCGCGCGCTGATCGCGTGCACGGGGACCCCGACCGCGATGGCGGCAATCTCGTCGAGGTCCGCGGCGAGGCGCTCGGCGACGTCCGACTTGTTGAGCAGCACCACGGGCTTGGCGCCGCTCTCGTAGGCCATCAGCAGGTAGCGCTCCAGCCGCCTCGGGTTGTAGTCTCCGTCCAGGCCCATCACCAGGAAGACGGTGTCGATGTTGGCGGCGACGATCTGCTCTTCGGTGGTCTCGCCGGCCACCTTGCGCGAAAAGCGGCTGCGCCGCGGCAGCACGGCTTCGATGGTGGCCGACGCTTCGCCTGGCGTCGGCCGCGCCGCGACCCAGTCGCCCACCGCCGACAGGTGCCGGCGGCCTTCGGCCTGGTGCCGCATGCGCCCGGCATGCTGGGCCTGGAGCTCGCCCGCCTCCGCGTACAACCGGTAGATGTAATTGAACTCGATGGCCACGCGGGCCGGGATCAAGCCCTCCGCCGCGTGCGGCGCGAACAGCCGCGCCCACTCGGCGTCCCAGCCCAACTCGTTCAGGTCAAAAGGCACTCGCCCGTAGGATACCAGCGGAGACTGGCCGGGCGCGCGTGAGGTATCGTACGGGTCAGGGAGATCGCGGTATGGAGTTCAGGGGGATCGTTCGGGTGGTCGCGCTGGCGTTGGTGATCGGCACCGCGGTCACGCCGGCCGTCGCTGGCGCGCAGACCGCCGCCGCCGCGGACCAACAGTTGCGCGAGGCGCAGGCGGAGGTCGCCCGGCTGAAGCAGGAACTCGACGCGATCCGGGTGCAGTATGACGCGCGCCTCGCGGCCTTGGAGCAGCGACTGGCCGCGATCGCGGCCACGCCGGTCGAGGCCGCACCGCCGCCACCGCCGGCCGCCCCGTCGGCGCCGACGGCCGGTTCTGCGAAGGTCTTCAACCCCGACATCGCCGTGATCGGCAACTTCCTTGGCGCCACCGGCAAGAACGCCAACAGCACCCAACCCACGTTCGGCCTCAACGAAGTCGAGACCTCGCTCCAGGCCATCGTCGATCCCTACGCCCGCGCGGATTTCTTCCTCGCCGCCGGTCCCGAGGGCCTGGAAGTCGAAGAGGGTTTCGCGACATTCAACGCGCTGCCCGGCGGCCTGCTCCTCAAGGTAGGCAAGTTGCGGGCGCAGTTCGGCAAGGTGAACACCTTGCACACTCACGCGCTGCCGTGGACCGACCGGCCGCTGGTCACGCGGAACCTGGTCGGCGGCGACGAGGGCATCTCCGAATCGGGGGTGTCGGTCTCGCGCCTGCTCAACAATTCGTTCATGTTTCTCGAGGCCACGGGCGAGGCCTACTACGGCACGTCCGCGGTCTTCAACTCGACCGCACGTTCGAAGCTGGCGTATGTCGGCCGCCTCCGTGCGTATCGCGATCTCACGGAGGGCACCAATCTCGACCTCGGTGGATCGTTTGCGTATGGCCCCTCCGCGGCGCAGCCGGAGGTCTCGATCCCGGAGGCCGCTTACTCGACCCGACTGATTGGTTTCGACGCCACCTTCCGCTACCGTCCGTTGCGACGCGCCATCTATAAACGGTTCCTGGCCCGGACGGAACTGGTGTGGAGCCAGCCGCGCAGCGACGGTGACGGCGGCGAGACCGCGTTTGGCTTCTATGGCGGCGCCGACTACCAGTTTGCGCGCCGGTGGTATGCCGGCGGCCGCTACGACCGTGCCGCGCATCCCTTTGATGCGGCGCTGGTCGACAACGGCGGCTCGTTCCACCTGACCTACTGGCCAAGCGAGTTCAGCCAGGTGCGCGGCCAGTACCGGCGCACCAACTACGGCGACGGCATTAAGGCCAACGAGTTCCTGTTCCAGTTCTTGTTCTCGATCGGGGCGCACGGCGCCCACGTCTTCTAATAAACGCGGGATGCCGCGGAAGTCGAACCGCGGCAAGAGGCTCTTATGACGCACATCCTCACTCACGTAGCCGCGGCGCTGCTGACGCTAACCGCGGCGAACCCACCGGCCGCCGCGCCGCCCAAGGTCATCACCACCACCGAGGATCTGGCGTCGCTCGTGCGCGAAGTCGGCGGTGACAAGGTCACGGTGGACTCGCTCGCGAAGGGCTACCAGGATCCGCACTTCGTCGAGCCGAAGCCGAGCTTCATCCTCAAGCTGCACGACGCCGACCTGCTGGTGGCGATCGGCCGCGAGCTCGAGATTGGCTGGCTGCCGCCCCTGCTCACGCAGAGCCGCAATACGAAGATACAGCCCGGCAATCCCGGCTATCTCGACGCCTCGACCGGCACGCGCATCCTGGAACTGCCGACCGGCCAGATCACGCGGGCGATGGGCGACGTGCATTCGCAGGGCAATCCCCACTACTGGCTCGACCCCGACAACGGCCGCATCATCGCCAAGGCGATCGCGGCCTCGCTCGGCCGGATCGCGCCCGCCGACCAGGCCTACTTCGACCAGCGCTGCACCGATTTCGATCGCCGGCTGGCCGAGGCGCAGAAGCGCTGGGCGGCGGCGATGGCGCCGTACAAGGGCACTAAAGTGGTGACCTACCACCGGTCGTGGCCCAACTTCACCGATCGGTTCGGCCTCGACGTCATCGGCTACGTGGAGCCGAAACCCGGCGTCCCGCCGTCGCCCTCGCACACGCTGGAGTTGATGGCGGAGATGAAGCGCCAGCAGGTCAAGGTCATCCTGGTTGAGCCGTACTTCGACCTGAAGACGCCCGAGGCCATCGCGCGTGACGTCGGCGGCCGGGTTCTCGTGCTCTCGCCATCGGTCGGCGGCGTTAAGACCGCGACCGGCTACATCGCGCTGTTCGACTACAACATCAACCTGCTGACCAGCACCCTCAAGCAAGTGCTCGGGCGATAGCGGCCATGGAACTGCGCACCATTCTCGAGTTTCTCGCGGCGCCGTTCGCCGCCAGCCTGATTCTGACCGGCATCCACACCTACCTCGGCGTGCACGTCGTCGAGCGCGGGGTGATCTTCGTCGACCTCTCGCTGGCGCAGATCGCGGCCCTGGGCGCCACCTTCGCCATGCTGCTGCCCTTCTCGGGTGGCGACCCGCACAGTCCGGGCGTCTACTGGTTCAGCCTCGGCTTCACGTTCATTGGCGCCGCGGTGTTCTCGTTGATTCGCCCCGGCCAGAAGACGCGCATTCCACAGGAGGCGGTGATCGGCATCTCCTACGCGGTGGCCTCGGCCGCGTCGATCCTGGCGATGAGCCAGAGCACCGCGCAGGGCGAGCACCTCAAGGACATGCTGGTCGGGAACATCCTGGCGGTGTCGTGGACCGACGTCGCCCAGACCGCGGCGCTCTACAGCGCGGTGGGCGCCTTTCACTTCTTCAACCGCCGCCGCTTCCTGATGATCTCGATGGATCCGCAACGCGCCGAGGCCGAGGGCGTCAACATGCGCCTGTGGGACTTCCTCTTCTACGCCTCGTTCGGCTTCGTCGTCACCTCGTCGGTGTCGATCGCCGGCGTGCTGCTCGTCTTCTGCTATCTGATCGTGCCGTCGGTGGCGGCGATGGTCTACGCGGACCGGATCGGGCCGCGGCTGGCGATCGGCTGGAGCATGGGCACCGTCGTTTCGGTGCTCGGGATGTGGTTCTCGGTGCAGTTCGACTTGCCCACCGGTGCGACCATCGTCTGCACGTTTGGCCTGGTGTTGATCCTGATGGCGGCGATCAAACCGCTGTGGTCCAGATTCGCGCGCTGAGGGTAGCCGGGCCGGCCGCACCGGAGCATGAGCGATGCCGCTGACGATCATGGAGCTGGCGGAAAGGGTGGCCGCAGATTACAGAACGAAACACAGCCGCAGATTGGACGCAGATTTAGACACAGATCTGATCTCTGGCGAGCCCCGGAAGCACCCGTGTAACTTCGCGTCGAATCTGCGCTAATCGGCGGCTGCATTTCGCATCGGTGGCCTGAGATCCGCAGTGACGCCCTTGCCGCAGTGGTTGGTCGGACCGACCAGCACCGGCGTCGACGCGACGAGCCGAATGTGGGCGTTCTTTCGTGGCCATCCGCTGCGGACGCCGCCGGCCGCAGCGGTGCCTTAGTCTAGGGCTTGACAGCCGGCCCTTAACTGTCCTACTGTCATATGACAGATGACACGGCGCCATGCAGTTTCAACTCAACTTTAAGTCCGGCAAGCCGGTCTACCTCCAGCTCGTGGACCAGGTGAAAGCGGCCGCCGCTTCAGGCGCGGTCCAGGCCGGCGAGTTGCTGCCGTCAATCCGTCCCCTGGCCGAGCGGCTGCGCGTCAACCGCAACACCGTCGCCAAGGCCTACGCCGAGCTCGAGAGCCAGCGCGTGATCGAAACCGTCGCCGGCAAGGGCTGCTTCATCCGCGAAGCCAGCTCCCCGTTCCGCAAGGATGCCCGCCTCAAGCTGCTGGCCGAAGAGGTCGACCAGGCCGTGGTTCAGTCGCATCATCTCCAGGTCAGCAAGGCCGACTTCCTTCGGCTGGCCGAAGACCGCTTCGACGCCTTCGCCCAGAAGCGCACCCGCGCCGAGAATCCATGATGCCCACCACCACCGACGCGCCCGTGATTGCGATCGACCAACTGGTCCGGCGCTACGGCCGCACCGACGCCGTCAACGGACTGAACCTGCGCGTGCCGGCCGGGCGCTGCTACGGCTTCTTCGGCAGGAACGGCGCCGGCAAGACCACGACCATCAAGTGCCTGCTGAACCTGCTGAAGCCGACGAGCGGCACCACCCGGCTGTTCGGACTGGATTCGGCGCGCCACGAAGTCGACGTCAAGTCGCGGCTGGCCTATGTGCCCGACCAGGTGGCGTTCTATCCGTGGATGACCGTGCGCGAGACGCTTGACTACTTCGCTTCGTTTCGCGGGCACTGGAATGACGACACCGAACGGGCGCTGCTGGGCCAGTTCCGGCTCGACCCCTGGCAGAAGACCAGCCACTTGTCGAAAGGCCAGCGCACACAGTTGGCGCTGGTCACGGCGATTTGCCCGGAGCCCGAACTGCTGGTGCTGGACGAGCCGACCTCCGGCCTCGATCCGATCGTGCGCCGGGAGTTCATCCAGACGGTGATCGGTGCCTACCAGGACGGCGAGCCGGGGCGGCGGACCGTGTTCATCTCGACGCACCTGATTTCCGAGTTCGAAGGCTTGATCGACGAGTTCACCATCATCGAACACGGACGCGAGGTGCTGACGCTCGCCGCCGACACCGCGCGCGAGCGCTATCAGAGGATCTACGCGCGATTCGCCACCGAGCCGGCCGGCCTCGACCTGGTCGGCGCCCAGGTGCTTCGACGCGCCGGTCGAGAGATCGAGCTGGTGGCCAACGGCAACTCGGAGGCCCTGCTCGACCGCTTGAAGGCACGTTCGCCCGAGGCGCTCACCGCTGAATCGCTGACCCTCGAAGAGATCTTTGTCGCCACGTTGCAGACTGGCGGAGCCACCGCGTGAGCCCGATCGCGATCGCCTTCCGAAAAGAGCTTCGGGCCCTGTGGCCCTCATGGGCCGTCGCGGCTATCTCGATCGGCGCGCTCGCCCTGATGTCGAACGGTCGCGACGCCAACCTCGGGTGGGTCGTGCTCTTCGTCGGGGCACTCACCCTCACCGGCATGTCGATCGGCCACGAGTATTCCAACGGAACGCTCGCGACGTTGCTCTCGCAGCCGGTTGGGCGCCGCCGCCTGCTGCTCGTCAAGCTCGGCGCTGCCCTGCCATTGGTCGCGCTCCTCGTGGCGGTCGCAGTCGCCGTACTGCCGCCAACCGATAGCCGCGGACCGAGCGAGCTATCGTCCCTCGCCCTGCTATGCGGCCTCGTCGCGGCGCCGTGGCTGACGATGGTGTGTCGCGGCCCGCTGGCCGGCATTCTCTTCGCCAGCTCGATCACCGCGCTCGCGCACATCGCCGCTGAAGTGGCGCTGGTCCTTCGCTACGGCTCGCTTGACGACCGCGGCGCGGACCAGGCCGCGTTTCGCACGGCCGTGCTGGCCACGGGCCTGGCTGGCAGCACGCTCATCTCGGCCATTTCCGGGTGGCGATTATTTATGCGGCTCGAGGCCGTATCAGGACCGGCCTCGATCATTGACCTGGGCCGCTGGTGGCCGACTCGACACTTTGCGACTGCCCTCCCGCCTGCCAGGTCGCCCCGGCGGCATCCACTGTGGCTGCTGGCGCTCAAGGAGCTGCGATTACAGCACCTGACGCTGGTCGTGACGCCGATGTTTGCGGCAGGATGGGTGGCCTTGCACATGTTGTGGCGAAGCGACCCCGGTGTCAGGGAAGTCCTGAACGCCGTCGGATTTGTTTACTACGGCTCACTCGCGGTCCTGATCGGATCACTGGCCAGTGCCGAGGAACGTCACCTCGGCACGCACGAGTGGCAGACGCTGCTGCCGATCGCCACGTGGCAGCAATGGTCCGTGAAGCTGGCGGTCGTGCTCAGTCTGGCCCTGACGGTCTCAGTGGCCGTGCCGACCGTGTTGGCGGCCGGGGCGGTCAGCGTCCGGGCCTGGCATGTCGGCGTGATCGCGCTGCTGGCAGTTAATAGCTTGTACATCTCCTCAATCTGCCGCAGCGGTCTCCACGCCCTTGCCTGGTCCGTCCCGGTGCTCGTGGTCGCGTTGCAGCTGCTGGGATCGCGGCTCGGCCCGATGCTGTTCACCAACCAGCTGCTGCTGGCAGGAGCGCTCATGGCAGCCGGAGCGGCGGCTGCCTGGTTCGGATTCGAGAATCATCGAACCACGAAGCCGGCAGTCAGGCGCGTCGCATCGCAGGCACTGTTCATTGCCGCCGGACCGCTGGTCGCCGCGATCATCGCCCAGTGGCCGCGTTAACCTCGTCGAGAAACGCGTCGGCTCGGGCGAGAAACGATGCCTCCCATAGGTGTCCGCCCGTGAAGACGTGCTCGACGACGGTCACGTCGGCGGCGCGCAGGGTCGATAAATCCCCGGTCATCTTCTCCGCCGAGTACCACGCGTCCTCGGTACCGCGGCCCAGTAGCACCGTTGGCAAGCCGGCCGCCACCGGCGCCACATCCGGCGGCACGTCACCAGCCAGCGCAATGACACCGTCGCACGGCCGCTGCACGAACACCGCCGCGCGATAGGCCATCGCCACGCCCTGCGAGAACCCAACGTAGATCACCGGCCGCGGCAGTCCACTGTCGCCCGCGACTTCGGCAAGCACGGCGCCGACGTAGGCAATGTTGTCGGCAATGGCGAGGTCGCGGTCTTCCCTGGTCATCCAGCCCGCGACGACGTCGCCGCCGCGCGTGTAGAAGCGATTCAAAGCCTGGATGCTGATGAGGTTGAGCGGCCGGGCGCCGCCGATGCGGCGCAGCACCTCCATGTGAATCGCGGCGTTTTCCTGGTAGCCGTGAAAGCCCACCAGGGTGGCCACGGCCCCGGCGGGCGCCTCGACCAGGTAGCGGCCATGCGTCCGCGCGGCGATCGTTCGAAGGGGGTCCGACATCTGTCGATGATGCTATAACGGGACTATCGTGACTCCCGTCCCATTTCAGCTGCCTGTCGATGCCGAGGCCGCCGTCTCCGCGGCCCTCTACTCACCGCCGCCGGCCGCGGCTCTCGACGCGCTCTTCGTGTTTGCTCATGGCGCCGGCGCCGGACCCGGGCATCCGTTCATGACCAGCTACGCCGCCGCGCTCTGCGCGCGCGGGGTCACGGTGATCACCTTCAACTTCCCCTATATGGAGAAGCGGCGCAAGACGCCCGACCGCGCCCCCGCGCTCGAAGAAGCGTTCCGTCGCGTCATCGTTGGCGCGGTCAACCAGGTTGGCGCGAATGCCGGACTCCACATCTTCATTGGCGGCAAGTCGATGGGCGGACGCATCGCGACCCACCTGGGCGCGGCGCTCGACTGGTGGCCGGATGCGCCGCGGCCCGCCGGCATCATCGCCTTCGGCTATCCCCTGGCTCCGCCGCGCAGCCCGCGGACCGGGGACCGCGTGACGCACCTCAAGACGCTGACCGTGCCGACGCTGATTGTGCAGGGGACGCGGGATCCGTTCGGCGGGCCGGACGAGATTCGCGAGGCGATCGCCGACGCCAATCCGCTGCCGCCGATCGAGATCCTGCCGGTCGAAGGCGGCGACCACTCGTTCGCGGTGTTGAAGTCGATCGGGCGCGACCAGGCCGACGTTCACACCACCATCCAGGACGCGGTGGCGGCGTGGATCAGGACGTGTATGGCTCGTGCAGCTTGACCGGCTTGGCCTTGGCGCGGGCCCGCAGGTTGATGAACTCGACGAAGATCGAGAAGCCCATCGCGAAGTAGATGTAGCCCTTCGGAATGTGGAAGCCGGCGCCGTCGGCGATCAATGAGCAGCCGATCAGCAGCAGGAAGCTGAGCGCCAGCACCTTCACCGTCGGGTGCTTCTCGACGAAGCCGCTGACCGCGCCGGCCGAGAACATCATGATGCCGACCGCGACGACCACCGCCGTGATCATGATCGCGAGGTCGTCGGCCATGCCGACGGCGGTAATCACCGAGTCCAGCGAGAAGACGATGTCGAGCAGCATGATCTGCACGATCACGGCGGCGAACGTCGGCG
>CAYHCX010000094.1:0-15612 GCA_964355095.1 uncultured Acidobacterium sp. | reverse complement strand
TCGATCGTATCCGGCGCTACGGGGCGCTGTTTGCGGAGTTGAAGGAAGAGCCCGAGCTGCTGCGGCCATTTCAGCAAGCGCTGGCGCGTGTGCGGGGGTGAGCCACCGGTCACGGCATCGTTGGGGACGACAACCATGGACTGCAAACAGGTGATCGAACGTTGGCAGGCCCTACCGCCGGAAGAGCGGTCGAGGCTGAGCCGTGCGAGGATTCCGCTGAACGTGGCGGAGAGCATGGCGTTCGCGGGCGAGCCGGTGGACTTGGAGATGCTGGAAGAGGAGCATGCCCTCAACGCCGAAAATCGGCAGATCCTGGCCTCTGTAAGACCGAAGCCACGGGCCTAGCCTGACGCTGTTCGCCCCAGTCTCGCGCGTGACCTCCCCTGTCACACCTGCGGTACAAGCTCTGCGACAGAGTCGTCATGCTCATGGAACCGCACAAAGCTAGGACCTCCGGCATGTATAAAGAGGTGTTTCGACAGGCGACCGGCGTAGACGAGCCGTACCCTTATCAGGTGCGCCTAGCTACGGACGGGCCGGCCCGCGCTCATCTCCTTAATGTGCCGACCGGATTGGGTAAGACCGCCGCCGCCGTCCTCGCCTGGCTCTGGCGCCGGCGGTTCTCATCGGAAGAAGTGCGGGCGACGACTCCCCGTCGACTGGTGTTCTGCCTGCCGATGCGAGTCTTGGCCGAGCAGACCCATTCTGAAGCTGTTCGCTGGATGGACCGGCTCGGGCTCCTGGCTGGCGAAGCGGTCTGGGAACTCCCGGCCAACGAGGGTCTGCCCACGCGGGCGTCGCGGCTGCGCGGCTACACTCCTGATCCGGCGGATCCGCGAGAACTCGGTTGGGTCAAGCGGCACGACGTGCAGGGAAGTGGCCGGATTGCCGTTCATCTCCTGATGGGCGGCGAGGACCGCACCGACTGGGCGCTCTGGCCTGAGCGAGACGCGGTGATGATCGGCACTCAGGACATGCTCCTGTCGCGGGCGCTGAATCGAGGGTACGCCTCCCGCAGACCCCGATGGCCGATCGAATTCGGTCTGTTGAACAACGATTGCCTCTGGGTCTTCGACGAAGTGCAGCTACTGGGACCTGGGCTTGCCACCGGCCTTCAACTCGAAGCGTTTCGGAGCCACGGGAGCGATAGCAAGTACTTTGGCGCGGAGAAGCCATGTGTCTCTTGGTATATGTCTGCGACCGCCAGCCGGAGGATGCTGGAGTCGCGCGAGTGGCGCGAAGAAGGCGGCGACAGGAGACCGCCTGATTTTGCATTCGAACTTTCTGGCATTGAGCGATCGGACACTTCCGGAATACTCGGCCAGCGGCGGCTGGCGACGAAGCACCTGGAGTCGCGACCTGATTGGAGCCTGAACGATGAAGGCGCCGCGGTGCGGACGTTAGCTCGCCACCGGGAGATGGTTTCAGCTCTAAGCGCCGCACCACCAGACATTCCGCGGCGGACCTTGATCATCTGCAACACCATCGACAGGGCGAGGAAGCTCTACGCTGCCGTAAGCGAGAAGCTGAACGCAGATACTGCCGTTCTAGCGTCTCCCGACCTCGTTCTACTCCATTCTCGCTACCGGCCGGTCGATCGGGCGCGGCAGCAGGAAAGGCTGAAGCCGGAGGTTTCGCCTCATGCCGGCCAGATCGTCTTCGCCACGCAAGTCGTAGAGGCTGGCGTCGATCTCTCGTCGGCGATCCTTTGGACTGAGATCGCACCGTTGCCCAGCATCGTTCAGCGTCTCGGGCGATTGAACCGCGCAGGTGAGTTCGGGCACAACACCGAATGCCGGTTCGGGTGGACCTCGGTCGCAATTCTCGCGGGGGTTCCGCTTCCAGCCCTGCCCCAGAAGTCCACGAAGGAGGAGCTTAAGAAGCACGAGCGGGGCACGACCAACGCCTACCTACCATACGACCGATCCGAATGCGAAGCAGCGCGTCGCACGTTGGCCGGGCTCACGGACGCCAGCCCGGCAAATCTCGAAACGCAACTGCGGCCACACTTGAAGGCAACCCTTCAGCCGCCCAACTACTCGCTTCAACGGCACGAACTCCTCGACTTCTTCGACACGGATTCCAATCTGTCGCTGGGGTACACCGATGTCTCGCCCTTTGTCAGGGGCGTTGACCTCGAGACCGACATCTATGTTGTGTGGCGAGATTGGGACGGGGAGCTTCCGCCATTCAACTGCGACATCGGGCGGCAAGAGATCTGCCATGTCCCCATCTGGCACGTGATCGGGAAAGGCGGTCTGAGCAGCTGGGGGTTGGGGTTCATCTGGCTTGGCCGAGAGAGAGGATGGCAGCCGGCGAGCAGGGAGAATCTCCTGCCGGGTGCGACGCTCCTCCTCCCGTGCTGCGCCGGGGGCTACTCGGACAGCCTCGGATGGACCGGCAGGATCGACGACGCACCGGTTGCGTCTCTGTACGAGGAACCGCAGCATCCGACGGATGAGGACCTGCTCTCCGGATTGGAGCGCGGTTGGCAGAGCATCGACTCGCACACTCGGGACGTGCGGGCCTGTTCGGACACCATCATCGACGGCCTCTCTTTGGCCGAGGAAGGCGTCCGAGGAGCAATCGCTGATGCGGTTTCGTGGCACGATTACGGGAAGGCCGTAGATGGTTGGCAAGAGGCGACCCGCCGCGTCGCCGATGGCGCGGGTCTGAGCTGGCCGAGCGAGATCGCACCTATCGGTAAATTCTCCATCCGGGACAGTCCACTGCTCGCTGGGCTCACGGGCCTCGAATTGTGGCGAGAAGTCCGACGGCTGAAGAAGCGCTTCACCCCGCGCCTCCTCCACGAGGTTGCTTCAGCGCTTGCATTGCGGCAACACCACCGTCTGAAACATCACGAGCCAACGATCTACGAACTCCTGGCGGAGTACCTGGTGATGTCCCATCACGGTCGCGTCCGCAAGACACTTCGTGACGAGTTACCCAAAGACCCGGGCCGGGTCCAACGCGACGCCGACGCCGTACGAGGAATCCAAGAGGGAACGTCGATCCTGGCCATCTCGGTGGGGGGCAGCGTGCTGCCTGCCACCCCGGCGCTGTCGATTGTGTGCCGGCAGATGGGACGAGACTCGGACGGCGCGGAGAGCTGGACTCGATCCGTGCTCCGGCTGATCGACCACTTCGGACCATGCCGTTTGGCCTATTACGAGGCGATTGTCCGTGCGGCTGATTGCCGGGCGAGCGCGAACCCCATTACAGCGGTCACCACCGCGAAGCCCAGGGCTTTCGCTATGGCCGGGCAGGCCGCCGTTTTGGAAGGTGCGGGCGAATGACTCCTGTGAACGGTATCCGACTGCCGGGCTGCCGCCACGATGTGCTCGGGCACGCGCTGAAGGCTGTTGGTGTCCTCCGGGCGCTGGCCGAGTGCGCCGACAGGGATGCACGTGACTCGTCCGCGGAGGGATGGTGGGACCCCGACACGGCAACGTTTCGTATTCGGTCCGATCGCTACCCCGATGCCGACAGCCTGACCAAGTTCTTTGCCGAGAAGTACCGGCCGACGCCGATCATCGCCGCGTGGAACACGGGTGGTGGTGTGACGGACAACCTTGAAGTCACGATCGGTGGCGAGCGGAAACTGATCGATCGTTTTCGCACGGCGAACGAAGCGCAACTGAATGATTGCGGGCTGAAGGAGACGAAGAAGGTGTCTAAGAAGGTCGAGTTGAAATTCTCTACAGACGCCGCGAATAGAGCGACGGTTGAAACACTGATCGCGAGCTTCAACAGTGCGATCGACGCTGAGTCAGGGCGAACAGAAGGCCGGGGCGGCCTCTCGGTGTTCATTGTCAGCAAGATCACTGGAAAGAAGGACGGCACGCTTCCGAGCGTGACGAAGACGATTCCGGACGACGAGGCCTTCTCGCGCTGCCTTGAGCTTGCCAGGCAGTTCGTCGACCGGTTCCAAGGAGGGGAAGGCGGTGCCGAGGAGAATGCCGCTATGTTCCTCCGCTACCGCGACCTGCTCCCTGACATCGTCGCCGAATCGCTTGACGCCCTCTGCACCCTGCATCTGACGAGGGACAACGACAACCCGCTGTTCGGCCGGCGAGGTCGACCTGGTGACAAGGTGAACGCCGATATCTTCCTCAGCTTCTGGGAGTATTTTGTCGCGTTCCGGAAGAATCCCAAAATACTCACGGGTGTCAGCCTATTCTCGGACAGTGTGACAGCAAGGGGAGTAGCAAAGAAGGGGAAGGGGACGCCCTTCTTTCCGGACGCGATCAAGAGCTACAACCAAGGGGCCGACTGGGTCACTGAAGATTTTCCATTCTGTCCGCTCGACTACCTACTGGCCGTCGAAGGCGGTCTGGCGATGCGGGGGGCGACATCGAAAACCCTCAACGCCCGCAGTCGAAGCCGCGCTGCGTTCCCCTTTGTCTTCGAAGGCACGGAAGCGATGACGGACGAGAAGGGGAACGCGCTGAAATTGGCCTCTTCGTTTTGGTTCCCGATCTGGACTCGACCGACCGGCTACCACGAACTCCAATCGTTCATCCTTGACGCCCAAGCCCGCCTCCCGTCTAAGGACTGCCGGTTCTCGAGCGACTTCGGTCGGGCCGTTCGTTCCCACGGAGTCGATGCCGGGTTCTTCGCCTTCCAGGAGTTCCGCTTCAAACTAAAGGGAGCGAACGTTCCATGGGTCGTGACCGGGCAGTTCGTCCCCTGCGGGGGCCACGCAGTCGCTGGGGTCTTGAACGAATTGCTGGCTCCGGTTGATGAGAGCGGATTCCTGGACCAGTTCGAGTTCGATCGAGAGAGCAAACGCGACCTTCACCCACTGCGTGCCCCTGTTCTGGAAGCCATCGAAGCTGCCGTGGCTGAACCTAGCGGACGCAAGATACTGGATGTGCTGTCGCGGCTGGCTGACCTAAACACTCAACTCGGAAAGTCGAAGTCGCTGCGCAAAAAGGTTGGGGCAGGCGCAGTTATCTTCGTGCCCCCGCTCCGCTGTGGGGACTGGTCGGCCACGCTCGTCGAACTGGAGACCGATCGTGAGTTCGAGATCGCACGCGCGATCGCCTCCATTCGAGGCAGGGAGCGCCAACCAGAAGGAACCTACTCCCAGGCCGAACCGTTCCTAGGATCGTTGGTGCCACTGCGGCGAGGACAACGCACGTGGTTTCTGCCCGATTCGTCGTCACCGCAAGCCGTTTGGTCGGGCATCGACCTGGCGCGGGACCTGTCGGCCGTCCTCGCGCGCCGCGTGATCGACTCGGAACCCGACGTGCGGCCGGCACTCGTGGGGGCCTGTTACGCGCGGGTAGCGTCGATTCTGGCCTTCTTAAGAGGCGAACTGGATGACCCTCGAATCGCCCGGCTGGTCGAGGCGCTCAGTCTCATCGACTGGCAGACACCTTCGGTATCGCAGCGAATCGAGTCGCCACAGGATGCGAAAGAGGAGCTGCCCGAGGCCGTGCCGGTGGCCTACGCCGCCGTTCGGGCACTGGTCGAGATCGCCTGTGACGCGCGCCCAAGCACGGTCAAGGACGCGGCCGCTCCTACGCCGCGCGCCTCCGTCTATCGGACAGTTTCACTGGTGAGCTGTCAGGAACCGGGAAGGGTTGCCGCTGGCGTCGTTGAGGCCCTGCGCCGACTGGCTATCGTCGGAGTCCCCAACACTTACGGCGAGGACATGCGCCACCAGAAGCCGACGCTCGCCGGCCGTGATGTGGTCGCGTTTGGCCAAAGTCCGTCGCAGCCTTCGTGCGACCCGGTACTCGCGCGACGACTCGCGGCGGCCGTCCTGATTCCGCTCGACCGACGGGACCGCTGGAAACTCTTCCGCGCCGTCACGCTTCCGCAAACAACTTGAGAGGAGTCGGACAAACCATGGCAGATGCAGAGTTCTCGTTTGGCGGCGTGACGGTCCCGGATGGCACGAAGCGCCTTTACGTCACGGCGACCCTCGTGCCCAGCACCGGCGACCCCCGGATCCAGCCCACCGGCTTCCCGGACATCGGCCCCGTGCTGTACCCAGACCCGTCCGGGGAAAACGGCCAGATTTGCCTCATCGAGTCTGAAGCTTCGATGGCCAACCGGCTGGAAGAGGTTGCGGTTGCTGACAAGTACACGGGCGCCCTGGTGCCCGAACTCGCCGGCCTTCCATACATCCACGTCATGAAGGGGGACCGGTTCATGACGGCATCGACGATCGACGGACATCGGTTCGCCTCCGAGTACGTCATGAAGGCGAAGCTACGCGACGCAAACGGCGACGCAAAAAAGGGCGAGAAGCTCGTTGACTACGTGAAACGGGAACTCGACGGCTCGGCGGACAACATCCCTGCCGCGAACGTGCCGCGTATCTTCCGTCTCGCGATGGAGCTGGACCCTCTTGCGTTGATCCACGGCTTTCAGATCTCGCTCAAAGGCGATCTGACCTTCGTTGGACTTCGCTCGCGGCGTGCGCTGACCGCATGCATCGTTGGCCTGAACGCGCAGCCCGTTGGGGTGCCCGGTGTCCGCATCGATCCTATCGGTACCGGAGACGCCGGGCAGGCAATCTTCCGTAAGGAGCGCATCGTCGCTGAAAAGATTCACGCGAAATTCGCCCTCGATATTGGCTTACTGGCTGGATTGGCGGTTGGGCCTAAGCCGGGAACGAACGAAGACGACCGTACGGCGGAGCTACGTATCGACACCTGTGCACATCGGCGCCATCTGCTCGTTGCGCTTTCCCTTTGGAAGGTCGCCAAGTTCCTCAACGAGCTGAGCGACGGATACCGCCTGCGATCCGAGTGCGACCTGGCGCTGGAGTCAGTCACGTACAGGACGAAATGGAATGGCGGGACAGACGTGAGCTTCCCGTTCGAGCAGATCGTTGAGGATGCCGCTGGGAAGAATGGCGACAAGCCCACGCCTGGGTCGCTTCAACACCTGATCGCGAAGGCTGGCCTGCCCGCTAGCCGCTGCCCGCTCACTCTGGAATTCGGAAGCTAAGTCATGTTTACGCTCCGCATTGCATTCCCCTGGGGCCGGTACTACGCTCACCCGTGGGGGCAAAACCCCGCCCGGATCGCTGAAGCCGAGTGGCCGCCAAGCCCATGGCGGCTGCTCCGGGCGATCGCGGCCGCGTGGTTTCAGGCAAACCCGGGTCGCGAAGCGAGCACTGAGCTGATTCAGACGCTGGAGGCGCTTGGTCGTGAGTTGCCCACCTTCGTTCTCCCCAAGGTTGCCTTCTCGCGAACTGTTCACTACCAGCCCTATTTCAAGAAAGACAAGGACGCGAACGCGAGGGCCGAGTACCAGCCGGCGAGACATGAGAACCACTTCGTCGGCCTCGGCGGCGATGTTCTGATCCGCTGGCAGCTGTCTGGGGTGAACGACACCCTCGCTCACACAGTCCGTTCCCTCGTTGGCGATATCGCCAGCTATATCGGGTACCTCGGACGGGCGGACTCGGTGTGCGAAGTGGAGGTGGTTGACGCCGTCGGCGACACGCAGGCTACCGTCGAAGTCTCGGTCCAGGATGGGAAGCCGTGTCGTCAGATCGGCTCGGCGTATCGCGACGTGTTTTGTCCGGATCCCGCCACGTTCCAGGCCGCGGACCTTTGGAAGCGACGAGCAGACAACACTGCAACAGACAGCGCCCAGAAGCACCTCGTCCAGGCGCTCCTCGACGCATCGCAGCCTTTGCCAGACGGGGCCGGGTGGTTCTCGTATCGCATGCCGACCGGATGGCCGGAGCGCTGGATCGTCCGGCACGCGAGGCCGGTCGGGCGAGCCGTTGCGAGCCGTCGCATTGTGGGCCGCTTTCTGGAGTTCTCCCTCCAGTGCCGGATTCCAGTTCCGGCGAAATTCACGGTCTCTATTGCCGACCTGTTTCGCCGCGAGGCCATTCGGCGCCACCGCGCGTCGTCGTTCGCGTTGAGTGGACATGACCGGCCAGCGGGGGACGATGCTTCGCACCAACATGCTTTCTACCTGCCGACCCCTGACGAATCGAGACTATGCCTGTCGCGACTGCGGGTCTGGTGCGCGTTTGGCTTCACCCAGGAGGAAGTAAACGCATTAATGGGGGTTGACGCAATGCGGTGGGCCGGAGGGCGATTCCCAGTGCGGCCCGTCCTTCTGCGTCTCGAACGCGACCTACCTGAACGTTCGGCGTCACGCGTGTGGCGCTCTACCACCCCCTTCGTGCCGCCTCGGCACTGGTACCGGAAGAAGCTTGCTGAGGGGCGAGTTCGCGAACCGGACTCTCCCCAAAATCAACTGCGGGCGTGCCTAAGGGAGAACGAGACTGATCCGTCCGCGGCTCGAGTGTCCCGGTTCGGAGCCGCCGATCGCAATTGGGACATTAGCAAGGTTCATGTCAGATCAGATGCCCAGAATGAATCTGCACACCGGGTCGGTCTGTACCTCGAAGTGGCCTTTCCTGTGCCCACTCCATTGCTATTTCCCAGCTATGGACATTCGGCGCATTTCGGCCTCGGTCAGTTTGAGCCTGCAGTTGAGTAGTTCCTGAGCCACGGCGTCGGCCGAGGTGCGGCGCACGACGCAAGGACTACTCGCCTGACGATGCTAGACTCGCCTACGGAGGTCATCGATGACGCCACGACCAGATTTGGCAGCTCTTCCTCTGGAAGAGAAGCTGAACATCATCGAGCAGCTCTGGGACAGCTTGGCGCCCGCAGAGAAGGACACGCTACCGGTCCCTGGATGGCACCTTGATGAGCTCCACAGACGTCAGGTTGAGATCGACGAGAACCAGCTTGCAGAAGGAGGGGAACAGCCGTGCCCAATCATCCATCCCTGACTGCGTTGATCCTGCTCGAACGGCGTGAGCACGACCGTGACGCCGCCCTCGACGAGATTCGTCGCGAAATTCAGTTGGGCATCGATCAGGCCGAAGCCGGTCAACTCCGTGATGGCGAAGAAGTGTTCGCCGAGATTCGCGAACAGATCGAGGTGGGCGCTCGGCAAGCCGACGCGGGCCTGCTGCGCGATGGGCGAGAAGTGTTCGAGAACATTCGCCGCTGTCGCGTAGAGTATCCATAGATCCCTGCGTCTCATCGTTGCGGCAACGGCATGCCATCGGCTATTTCGTCCACGACACCCACCGGAGCCACGATCGCCTGCCCGGCTGATCGGTGGGACACCATCGTCGCAAAGCATCCCGTCCTTGACGGGCGCCAGGCCGACGTCATGACCGCCATCTCAGCCCCGTCCGAGATCCGCGTGAGCCGATGGGACCCGCTGGTGTGGCTGTGCTATGGTTCCTTTCAGGAGCGGCTGTTGTGCGTGGTGATTCGTCCCGGTGCCGGGCTGCTGATCACCGCCTATCCCACGGACGCCGTCAAACAGGGGGCCGTCGTATGGACACCGTAAAGGTCATTCACGACCGTGAAGGACAGACGCTCACGGTCTGGTTCGGCAAGCCGTCGTCCGAGGTCAGTTCGAGCGACAACGAACATGGCGTCATCGTCATGAAGGACCAGGCTGGGGCCGTCATCGGGATTGAAGTGCTGGGCTACACAGGGCACCCGACGGCGATCGCTTTGGAAGCACCAGTAGCGCAGACGGTGTCCCGCTGATCCGACACGCTCGGGCGCCTGATTAACTTGCGCCTCGCGCAGCCGGTACGGGGCCTGTCGCCGCCCGCCACGTCGGCCTCGACTTGTTCGCCTCAGGCACCAGGCGCGCCACCTGCCGCTCATTGCGCACCAGGACAATCTCTTCCCGGTCGCGCTCGAGAGCATCGAGCACGGCGCTGAAATTCCTGGCCACCGCGGTTGCGGAAAGCTTCTTCACCCGATCATCCTATCTGATTCAATCTGATTCGCCAGTCGTGAGGGCGATGGCGAACCCGGTGATCACGCGCCATCCAGCAGCCACTGATACACCGGCAGCACGTCCACTCCGGCTTCCATCCGCGCCGGCACCTGATCGTGCGTCAACACCAGCAACCGGCGCCTGGCGCGCGGGTGCTCCTTCGCCGCCGCCCCGAGCGCTCGCAGCTCGCGCTCCAGCACGCCCGGTTCCCCGGGATCCGCGCACACCTGGACCAGGTCTTCCGCACCATCGGGGAAGCGCGCGTGAAAGTCCACCTCCAGGCCGTCCGCCGTCTTCACGTAGCCAACCTCGGCCTTGCGCCGGTCCAGCTCGTGAAACACCACTGTCTCCAGGGCGTGCCCGAGATTCGCACGGCCGCTGCGATCGAACGCGCCAATGACGCCGGCATCGACCGGATAGACCTTCCGCGAATTCGAGTTGCGCCGCCGCTCCGACTCCGTCGACAGGGGCACCGTGCTGATCAGAAACGCGTCCACCAGATGCGCCACCATGGCGTGCACCGCGTCCTTCGCCACGCCGTGCCCCTGGGCCTTGAGATCCTGGTGCAAGCGGTGCACGCTGAAGCTCGCCGCCGGGTTGCGCAGGCAGTGCCGCGTCACCCATCGCAGCGCCGCCACCTGGGTCACACCGTGACGTTCGACGATGTCGCGGAAGAGAACGGTGTCGACATAGCTCTGAAGCAGCTCGACCCGCAGCATGAGGTCGAGGCCCTGCGCTTCAGGGAAGCCGCCCTCCCGCAGATACTCCAGGAAACGCTTCTCCACGCGTGACCGCTCGGCGCTGGTTAGCTCCCGCACCGGTCGCTTCGGTTCCTGGTCGCGGTGCCGGAGAAACTCGCGAAAGGTGAACGGCCGGATCACCGTCTCCATGCCGCGTCCGCGCAGCGATGTGTGCACCTCGCGGCTCAGCATCCGGGCCGAGGAACCAGAGACCACCACGTCCATGCGCTCGGTATCGAGCACGCGGCGGACGAAGCGCTCCCAACCGGGCACCAACTGGATTTCGTCCAGCATCCACAAGACCGTGGCCTTGCTGCGCAGTTCAGGGAAGCGCCGGTAGTACTCCTCCAGCAGCAGGCCCAACTGCTCGACACCCATCCCCGCCAACCGGTCATCGTCGAAACTCAGGTAGAGCGCGTGATGGGCGGGGACGGTGCGCCGGCGCTCTGCCAGCACCTGCCAGAGGAAAGAGGTCTTGCCGGCACGACGCATGCCGATCACCGCGTGCGCCTTGCGAGGGACGGACGGCAGGCGGACGTCGCGCCGGGTCAACGGGGCCGGCGCTTCGGCCACTAGAGCAGCATTGAGCCTCTCGACCAACACTTGATCCAGACCCATGACAGGAACAGTATCCACCAAATGTGTCCTTATTACAAGGACACATTGCCTAGGCTCGGGTCCTCACAGAAAGTCACATTCAGGCGCCAGTCCGCGGTCAGGTAAAGGTGGGGGCGCCAGAGGCCGACAACGCACACAGCAACTCGACTTCGGAACAGGCGGTCGCCATGCGCAACACGTTCCTCGTCACCTACGACATCTCCAACGACCTGCGCCTGCGCCGGGTCCACAAGACCATGCTCGGGTTCGGCGACCACCTGCAGTATTCGGTCTTCGAGTGCCAATTCACGCAGACCGACCTGGTCCGCTGCCGCCATGCCCTCGGCAAAGTGATCCACCACAAGGACGACCAGGTGCTGTTCGTCGATCTCGGCCCCGCCGAAGGCCGCGGCGACCGCGTCATCACCGCGCTCGGTCGCGCCTACGCCCCCATCGACGCCCCCTGCATCGTCATCGACGGCACGGTGGTGAACAGGCAGAACCGTACCGGCAAGGCGAAAGAAGAACGCGCCGCGCGCCACGCAGCTGGAGAAGACTAATGGAGCGTCTCAACCATTCCGAAGGTGCGGTCAGCGTCGCTCAACCAAGGTTCAGCGGCCGTTCCTACGGAACGGTCAAGTGTGAAGTCGAGAGGACATTCCATTAGATGAGTGCCGAGCCCGCACCGCGTCCTCTGATATTTCCCGTCCAGCCGATTCCGGCCAAGGCGTCGTTGCGGCGCCCCGTGGAACTCCCTGAGTACCTGCCCGCGCGGATGCTGAACGAGTTCGTCTACTGCCCGCGGTTGTTTTTCTACGAGTGGGTGGAAGGCGTGTTCCGCCACAGCAGCGACACCGTTGACGGCGCTCAGAAGCACCAGAAGGGCGACGAGCGGGAAGACGCGCTGCCGCCGCAAGAAGATATCGAAGGTGAGACATTCAAGGCCCGCGGCATCATGCTGTCGAGCCACACGCTGGGGCTGATAGCGAAGCTGGACCTGGTCGAGGCCGACCAGGGGAAGGTCAAGCCCGTCGACTACAAGCGAGGGTCACCGAAAGAGACCGACAGCGGTCCGGAGGCCTGGCCGGCGGACCTGGCCCAGATCGCCGCCCAGGCGATCGTCCTGCGCGACAACGGCTACCAGTGCGACGAGGGGCTGCTCTTCTATTACGAAACCCGCCAACGCGTGCGGGTGCCCATTACCGATGCCCTTGTCTCGCAGATCCGCGGCAACGTCGAGGGAGCTCGGACGCTGGCGCGCGCCGGGCGCATTCCGGCGCCACTGGTCGACAGCCCGAAGTGTCCGCGTTGCTCGCTGGTGACGATCTGCCTGCCCGACGAGACGATAGCCGCGGCGGGGTTCAGCCCTGAGGACGTTGAGGCGGCACAGATCGAATTGTTCGAAACGGATTCGGACGACGCGCGAGTGATGGATGACGAGCCGGCGGAGGTCAGGCGACTGCTGCCGGCCCGGGATGACCTGCGGCCCCTCTATGTGACCGGCTACCAGCTGTCGATTGGCAAGTCTGGCGAACGGTTGCAGGTAAAGGAGAAGGGCAAAGTCATCCAGGAGGCGCGGTTCAACGAGATCTCCCAAGTGAATCTCTTCGGCCCCATGTCGATGAGCGGCGCCGCCGTGCAGGCGCTGTGTTACGCGGAGAAGCCGCTTGCGCATTTCTCGATGGGTGGCTGGTTCTATGGGATGACGACCGGACTGGGGCTCAAGAACGTGTTCCTTCGGCGTGAACAGTTTCGACGCGCAGACGATGAGCTGTTTTGTGTGACGCTGGCGCGCGACCTGGTGTCGACGAAGATTCGGAATCAGCGGACCCTGCTTCAACGGAATCACGTCGAGCCGCCTGCCATCATCCTGGACCGACTGAAGCGGCTGGCCAATCAGGCGCAGGAGGTGGGCTCACTGGAATCGCTGCTTGGTGTCGAGGGCTCGGCGGCCGCCGCCTACTTTGGTGCCTTTGCCGGGATGATCAAGACCGAGGACGCGGACGGATTGCAGGCGTTCGACTTCACCACGCGAAACCGGAGGCCGCCACGCGATCCCGTGAACGCGCTGTTGTCGTTTGCCTACAGCCTGCTCACGCGAGATCTGACCATCGTCTGCCACGCCGTCGGTTTCGATCCGTTCGTCGGTTTCTATCACCAGCCGCGGTTTGGGCGTGCCGCCCTGGCCCTGGATCTAATGGAGGGGTTCCGGCCGCTGGTCGCGGACTCCGCCGTCCTCTCGGCGCTGAACACCCGCATGGTGTCGCCGGACGACTTCATTCACGCCGGTGATGCGGTAACAATGAGCCAGCGCGGTCGCACGGGCTTCATCCGGGCATACGAGCAGCGGATGGATCAGCTCGTGACGCATCCTGTCTTCGGCTACCGCATCAGCTATCGGCGGGTGCTCGAGGTGCAGGTTCGGTTGCTGGCGCGCTATATTTCCGGCGAGATTCCGAACTACCCTGGGTTTGAGACGCGCTGAGGCAGCCAGGCGCACCGCATGCAGCGCCCGCTGACCGTGGCTGCGAGCGGCGGGGCACAGTGAAATGGTGGGGGACCGCTCGATGCCTGATATCCCATTGAAAGGAAGGCACTTGTCCGCCAAGGTCGGTCGTGATACAAGTCTCGTGGTTCGACTGTTGCCGCACCGCTCGCATCGGGCCGTCCAGGTCATTGAAAACTGGATACTTACGAGCGGTGCTGTTGTTCCGCTGAGAAATCAGCGGCCCCATTGAAGCACTAATAAATTAGCACCTATCCCATCATTCGTTTTAGTTGTTCCGCTGAGAAATCAGCGGCCCCATTGAAGCTTGACTACGGCCTCTCGCTCCCGGTCGAGGGCAGCGGTTGTTCCGCTGAGAAATCAGCGGCCCCATTGAAGCCAGTTGGTCCGCACACTTACGACAGATACCGTGCGTTGTTCCGCTGAGAAATCAGCGGCCCCATTGAAGCCACGCCCTCGCGGTCGGGGTGCCAATAGTAGTCCAGTTGTTCCGCTGAGAAATCAGCGGCCCCATTGAAGCGCCTTGATCTCGTCCTGCCAGTGCACCTGGCACTTGTTGTTCCGCTGAGAAATCAGCGGCCCCATTGAAGCGGGATGGCTACGGTCGCCGCGGGCGCGGCGCTCACGTTGTTCCGCTGAGAAATCAGCGGCCCCATTGAAGCCTTTCGGACGTGATCAACACCTGGAAGGCATACCGGTTGTTCCGCTGAGAAATCAGCGGCCCCATTGAAGCGAATGATCTCTATATAATGTTCACCAAGGATATAAAGAGTTGTTCCGCTGAGAAATCAGCGGCCCCATTGAAGCGTCGCTGCTATGCATGTGAACGATTGCGGTGCCCCGTTGTTCCGCTGAGAAATCAGCGGCCCCATTGAAGCGCAGCCCGCCTGGAGGGTTTTCCACAGACCCGATGTTGTTCCGCTGAGAAATCAGCGGCCCCATTGAAGCGGCGGTCTGCACTGCCGGAGTTGTACGGACACCGGCGTTGTTCCGCTGAGAAATCAGCGGCCCCATTGAAGCGACCGGCCCAGCGACGCCTGGGCGGGCTCGGCCGTCGCGTTGTTCCGCTGAGAAATCAGCGGCCCCATTGAAGCAGGAACGGGCTCACTTCCGGCAACGTGTTGATGGTGCCGTTGTTCCGCTGAGAAATCAGCGGCCCCATTGAAGCGCTACAACGGCGAACAGATGAACATTCGTTGGACGAGTTGTTCCGCTGAGAAATCAGCGGCCCCATTGAAGCACGACGGCCTGGATCTGGTCCTTCATGGCGTAGTTGTTCCGCTGAGAAATCAGCGGCCCCATTGAAGCGCCGACGCCAAGGAACAGGCCGTCGACCGGCTCGAGTTGTTCCGCTGAGAAATCAGCGGCCCCATTGAAGCCATCCTGGTCAGCCTGCAGTTCGATAGCGACGGACCGTTGTTCCGCTGAGAAATCAGCGGCCCCATTGAAGCTCGAATGCGCGGCGATCCTTCGTCAGTTGTCTCCTGTTGTTCCGCTGAGAAATCAGCGGCCCCATTGAAGCCAGGATGCTACCGGCAAGATGCCATTGTGCGGATCGGTTGTTCCGCTGAGAAATCAGCGGCCCCATTGAAGCGCGACACGTAGACAAGACCGGGACGTGCTGGCTGTGTTGTTCCGCTGAGAAATCAGCGGCCCCATTGAAGCGGCACGCCGGTACGGACGGTGCGACGGCGGAGGGCGCGTTGTTCCGCTGAGAAATCAGCGGCCCCATTGAAGCACGATGCACTCGCTGACGGCGGCCTTCAACAAGCTGGTTGTTCCGCTGAGAAATCAGCGGCCCCATTGAAGCCCCGATCGCTTCCGCCCAACCCCTGCGATAGCCATGTTGTTCCGCTGAGAAATCAGCGGCCCCATTGAAGCCGCGTCCGGCAGCGCCGGATTGATCGCCCGGTCGCGTTGTTCCGCTGAGAAATCAGCGGCCCCATTGAAGCCCTATCTTCACTGGTCGGC
>CAYHCX010000093.1:3857-15673 GCA_964355095.1 uncultured Acidobacterium sp. | reverse complement strand
AGGCCACCGATTGAACACATCAGATTCTGGTTTGAACTTTAAAAGAGATTCTCGGTGCCTCTGTGTCTCTGTGGCCAAGGCTCGTGTCAGGTCACGGCGGCGCGGATGTTGAACCCCGGTTCGCGCCACTCACGTGTTGACAGGATCTGTTCCGGCCGATCGACGGCGTCCCACACATCGACAAACCGGGTGTAGAGCGGCGTGAAGCCGAAGCGCAGGATGTCGGGGGCGCGAAAGTCGCCGATCACGCCTTTCGTGATCAGCGCCTGCACGATCGGGAAGCCACCGTCGGCGTGTGCGAAGCTGACCTGGCTGCCGCGGCCGGCGGCGTCGCGCGGGGTGACCAGTGTCAGGCCGTGACCCGCGCAGCGAGACTCGACGAGCTCGATGAACAGGCCGGTCAAGGCGATCGACTTGTCGCGGGCCGCCTGGAGCCCGCCGTGAGGTTCGGCCGCCAGCACCGTGTCGACGCCGCATTCGAGCGCCGCGAGCGACAGCGCGGGCGGTGTGCCGCACACGAACCGCGCCACGCCGGCCGCGGGACGATAGTCCGGCGAGAACTCGAACGGCGCCGCATGACCCAGCCAGCCGGAGAGCGGCTGGCGCCAACCTTCGCGATCCATCCAGGCGGTGTGCCGCGGATGCGCCCAGACAAACGCCGGCGCGCCGGGACCGCCGTTGAGGTACTTGTAGCCGCAGCCGACGGCGAAGTCGGCATCGGCGCCCGTGAGGTCAACTGGAACTGCGCCGGCGGAGTGCGCCAGGCCCCAGATCACGAGTGCTCCGGCATCGTGTGCGGCACGGGTGACCTCCGCCATGCGATGCATGCGGCCCGAGCGGTAGTTCACGTGGGTCAACATCAGGAGCGCGGCGCCGTCCAGGTTCGCCGCGATCTCCGGTTCGTCCACCAACACCAGGTCGACGCCGTTGACGCGAGCCAGTGTGTCCGCAATGTAGAGATCCGTGGGGAAGTTGCTGCGCTCAGAGACGATTTTTCCCCTTTGAGATCGCCATCGCGGCGCTCAACACCTTGTAGAGGTTGATCGAGGTCGAATCCGCGACCGCCACCTCGCCGGGCCGCGCCCCAATCAGCCGCGCGATCTTGTCGCCGATGCGCCGCGACAGCGTGATCCAGCCCGCCTGCCCTGAGCGAGGCCCGCCGAGTCGATGGGCCGCATTCCAGCTGCGGATCAGGCCGACACCCCACTCCTCTTCGACGACGGCCGCGACCCGGCCGGGCGTGGCCGCCGGCAGGACGCCGAGCGAGTTGCCGTCCAGGTAGATGACCCCTTCCGCGTCGACGCGCGCGAGGGCGAACTGGGCCCGCAGTGACGCCAGCGGATCGGCGGCATCGCGGGCCTGGCAATCGGTTCGCGTTTTCATGAGATCGATCGCAACACGGCTCGAACCGGTGACGCGTCGGCGGCCACGAGTTTGAGCGGCAGTGCGATCAACTCGTAGTCGCCGGCGTCCACGTCATCGAGCACGAGGTTCTCGAGCACGCGCATGTCGTGCGCCAGCAACTGCTGGTGGCTGTCGAGGGTCTTGCTGTCGGCGGGATCCACGGACTGCGAGTCGATCCCGACCAGGCGGACGCCCAGGCCGGCCAACCAGGTGATGGTCTCCGGCGCGAATGCGCAGAAGTCCGGTGACCACGCGGTCGGCGCCTTGCTGCAGGTTCGAACCAGCACCCGCGGCGGCAGGCCCGCGGCCGCGTGCTCCAGATGGCCTGGGGTGATCAGCGGGCCCTTGCCGATCGCGTGAATCACGCGACACGGACCGAGAAATGGCGCCAGGTCCACGTCGCCAATCGCGGCGGCGTCGCGCCCGTAATGAAGCGGCGCGTCGGCATGCGCGCCGAGGTGCGGCGACATGGTGATGGCGCTGACATTCACCGGGCACGCCGGACCAATCGTCGCGTTCCACCGTTGCGAGTACGCCGTATCGACGGGAAAGCACGGAGTGGCTGCGGAGACGGCCGGTGAAATATCCCAAAGTCGCATCACAAGGGACACGATAACATCCCGGGCAATGTCTTCACCCACGCCGCCTGCCCTGAGCGCAGTCCAAGGGACCGACTCGCTGGTCCGCGCCATCGGCACGTTCGGACTCGCGGCGGCGATCATCAACATCACCATCGGTGGCGGCATCTTCCGGCTGCCCGCCAACGTCGCCGGCTCGCTCGGGCCGGCGGCGCCGATCGCCTACCTGGTGTGCGCGGTTGCGATGGGACTGATCGTGCTCTGCATCGCCGACGCCGGCAGCCGGGTGTCGCTGACCGGCGGGCCGTACGCCTACATCGGCACCGCGTTTGGTCCGTATGCGGGCTTCATCTCCGGCGTCCTGTTGTGGATGCTGGGCACGTTCGCGACCGCCGCGGTCTCGACAACTCGCGTCTCTACACCGATGAGGCTCCGGTTGATGAACACATCGGCCGTCGTTTCTTCTCGCACGAATCGGTCAAGCACTCCGAAGGCGAGTACGCCCGTGGCAGAGTGAACACGAACAGCGCCGAAGACTTCTTCGGCATCCTCAAGCGCGGTATTACCGGCGTGTATCACCACGTCGGCAAGGGCCATCTAAACAAGTACGGGGACGAGTTCTCGTTCCGCTACAACTCGCGCACGGTGAGTGACGGGCGACGGGCCGAGATGCTGGTCCAAGGCGCAGCCGGGAAGCGCCTGACCTACAAACAGCCAGCTTGAGTGGCCGAGACGGCAGAAAGCCGTCATTGAAGCGAGTAAGGCCGCGTGACGCCGCACGGCATTCGCGGCCGTTGATCGGTTCCTGAAAATTGAAAGTGAAGTAGCGCGCAGGGCGGAGAAACGCCGGGAAAAGGCGCTAATGCTGAGGCAGTTGGCCCTCGGTTTTGAAGCCAACTTGGAATTTTGGTTTGTGAACGTCACAATGTCGATAAATCGGCCACTAGATCGGCCAATAAATCGGCCAAACAAGGACACAACATGCTGTTATGACTTGTATATGGCGTATACTGATGTCTTATTAATCGGCCAAAATGACAGAGTCTACGCAGCGCATTGAGCCGGCCCGACTGGAGACGCACCCTGAGTCACTGACCGATCAGGTGGCGGAACTCGTCTCGTCGGCGGCCGCTCTGGGAAGCCGGCTGCATCCCCTCACGGCCGCCAATCTGGCCGCCGTCGTGCGCATCATGAACTCGTACTACAGCAACCTGATCGAAGGGCACAATACGCGGCCGCGGGACATCGAGCGCGCGCTGGCCGGTGACTTCGAACCGGACGTGGCGCGCCGCAACTTGCAGGTCGAAGCCGCCTCGCACGTGCGCGTGCAGGCCGAGATCGATCGGCTCGGCATGACCGGCCAGGTGCCGGAACCCGCATCGATCGACTTCATTCGGTGGCTTCACCGCGAGTTCTATCGCAATGCGGAACCGCCCATGCTGGTGGTGCGGGGCGACGGGCGGGAGTTCACGATGACTCCCGGTGAATGGCGCGCGCGGCCAGAACACGACGTTGCCGTTGGACGCCACGTGCCGCCGTCGAGCGCGCGCGTCGCCGACTTCATGCGTTACTTTTCGGAGCGTTACCAGTTTCAGACGATGGGGAAGGCCGGCAGAGTCGTGTCCATGGCCATCAGCCATCACCGGTTTAACTTCATTCACCCGTTTCCCGATGGCAACGGGCGGGTCAGCCGCTTGATGAGCCATGCGATGGCGTGGCACGCCGGGATCGCGGCAAGCGGGTTGTGGTCGATCTCGCGCGGACTCGCGCGCGGACTCGAGGGCCGTGGCGAATACAGGCAGATGATGGACCTGGCGGACAGCCCGCGGCAGGATGACCTGGATGGGCGCGGCCCCCTTTCGCAGAAGGCGCTGGTCGAGTTCGTGTCGTGGTTTCTCCAGGTAGCCAACGACCAGGTGCGTTTCATGTCGAGCCTGTTCGAGCTCGAGACGCTCTCGCGCCGCCTGCGCTCGCTGGTGCGCGAGCGGCAGCTGCCCGCCGAGGCGGAATACCTGCTCGACGTGGTGATGCAGCGCGGTGAGATCGATCGCGGTGAAGCGCCGAGAGTTACCGGACTGCCTGAGCGTTCTGCGCGTCGCGTCCTGAACACGCTCGTCAACGAAGGGCTGTTGGCATCGACGACACCGAAGGGTCCCGTCTCGCTGCGCTTTCCCACGAGCAGCCTCGAGATCCTGTTTCCGCGCCTGTTCCCGCAGGTCTAGATCCGCCGCTGGATCACCGTTTCCGCAGGTGCGGTACCATGGCGCGCGTGAAGATTGTGGTATTGGGCGCGGGGGCGGTGGGCAGCGTCTACGGCTTCAAGCTGTCGGCGCGCCACGATGTCACCCTGGTTGGCACCGAGGCCTACGTTCGCGCCGTTCAGCAACAGGGACTGCGCGTGGAGGGCGCGCTGACCTCGGCCACCTTCCCGGTCAAGGCGGTCACCCACCTCGACGCGATCGAGCCCGGGACGCTGATCATCCTGACCACCAAGGTCAACAACACGGTTGCGGCGGTGACCCCGATCGTCGGTCTGCTCGATCCGTCCGTAACCATCCTGTGCGTGCAGAACGGCCTCTATTCCGAACGCCTGGTCCGCGACCTGGTGGGCGATCGCGCGGCGACCATTCGCGCCATTACCCAGTTCGGAGCGGTGCTCCGCGGTCCGGGCGTGATCGAGTACACCGTGGCCGGCTACACGCTGGTCGAGCAACACGAGCGGGCCGCCGCGGTTGCCGCGATTTTGACAGAGAGTGGCCTGGACGGCCGTGTCGTTCCCGACATGAAGCGCGACATGTGGCGCAAGGTGATCTTCAACTGCGTGATCAACCCGATTACCGCCATGACCGGATCGCTCGTCAGCGGCATCACGGCGCCAGGCCTGGCGCCGGTCAAGCGGCTGGTGATCGACGAGTGCCTCGCGGTGGCCGCGGCCGACGGCGTGATCTTCAAGGAAGACTTCATGGCGCTGATCGACTCGGTTTTCGCCACGTCCACCACCGTGGCGTCGACGCTGCAGGATCTGCAGAAGGGACGCACGACGGAGATCGATCACCTGAACGGCGCGGTGGTGGCCCTCGGCGCCGACTACGGGATCGAATGCCCCGTGAACCGGGCCTTGACGACCGTCATCAAGCAACTGGAGAGTCAGGCACGCCACGGCTGAGCAATCAGGTGCGGCGGACGAGGCCGGCCATTCGATAGCGATTTAAGTCGAATTGAGTCGATTTGTTTCTCGATTAAAGCTGACATAGAGTCCTCCTGGTGTTGAGATCGTCAACCACCCCATTCCTCAGGGCCTGGTCGCGGGCGATCGTGGTGGGGGTTGTGCTGCTGGCGTTGGCCCAGTCCGCGCGAGCCCAAGTCGGATCTGCAGCAATCACCGGCATCGTCTCCGATCCCGACGGGGCGCCTCTCCCCGGGGTCGCGGTCACTGCCGCATCCGTCACGACCAGACGGGTCCGACAGGTCACCACGAACGCGGACGGCCGGTTCGCGGTCGGCGGCCTGGCGTCCGGGCTCTATGAGATCTCCGTAGTCGTGAGCGGCTTCCGCCCACTGACACGCGGCGGCGTGCGGGCAGCCACCGGCGAGACCATCCGCCTCGACCTCGGTCTCGAGATTGGCATTGCCGAGGCGATCCAGGTGACCGCCGATGCGCCATTGCTGCGCTCCGAAGCCTCGGGGCTCGGCCAGGTGATCGACAACCGGAAGGTGACGACGCTCCCGCTCAACGGCCGGAGCTTCATCACGCTGGCGGCCCTGGCCCCGGGCGTGGCCCTGCCGCCTGCCTCGTCTCTGCCCCGCATCAACGGGGGGCGCCCGCGCACCAATGAATACCTGTTCGACGGCATCTCCGTGCTGCAGCCGGAGCCCGGGCAAGTTGCGTTCTTCCCTAACGTCGACGCCATCCAGGACTTCAAGATCGAAAGCAACAGCCCGCCCGCGGAGTTCGGCCGCTTTAACGGCGGCGTGGTGAACCTCACAACCAAGACGGGCGGCAACCGCCTGCAGGGCTCCGTCTTCGAGTTCCTGCGCCACGAGGCGTTGAACGCCCGGAACTTCTTTGCGTCGGCCGATCCGGTGAAGCCGACGTTCCGGCGCCAGCAGTTTGGCGGCGTGATGGGAGGCCCCCTCCGTCAGGACCGCAGCTTCTTCTTCGTGGACTACCAGGGCCAGCGTCAAACCATTGGCCGCACGGTGATCTCGACGGTGCCGACCTCGCTGCAGCGTGGCGGCATCTTCACTGAGCCGATCGCCGGCCGCGTACCCACGACCTTCGACCCCGCCACGGGCGCCTCGGCTCGCACTCCGTTCCTGGGCAATGTGATTCCGGCCGATCCGAGATGGCGGGCATCACGACGCCGTTCACGACTCCGGTCTTCCCGTTCCTCCAGACCGTCTCCCAGCGGACGCTCGACAACATCACGCCGGCGTTCACGCTGGCGAATGGCCCCAGCGTCGCGCCCATCCCGCTCACGCCAACGGCCGGCCTCGGCCAGGGCGTGTTCGCCGTCGATCGCCACCTCGGGTCCGGCTACGCACAGCAGTGGAATGCCTCCGTGCAGCGGGAGCTGAGTGCCAACGTTTCGATCGAGGCTGCTTACGTCGGCTCGGCGATTACGCGCGTCGGCGTGCCCGACACCAATCTCAATCAGCTCAGCGTCGAGCAACTCGCGCTCGGCGCCGCGCTGCTCCAGCGCGTGCCGAATCCCTACTTCAGTCTGATTCCGCGCTCATCGTCTCTCGGTGATCCGACGATCCCCGTTGCGCAACTGCTGCGGCCCTATCCGCAGTACACGACGGTGAGCCTGTATCGGAACAACGTCGGCACCACGCGCTACCACGGCGCATACGTGAAGGTCGAACAGCGCTTCGCGCACGGTCTCTCGTATCTGGTCAGCTACACACGCTCCAAGCTGGTGGACGATGCCTCGTCTGTGTTTGATGCGTCGATCCTGACCGGACCGGTGGCGAGCTACCCGGTGGCCGACAGTTTCAACCGGCGACTGGAGCGCGATTACTCGACCGGCGACATCCCGCACGTGTTGGTGTCGTCGGCGGTGTGGGACCTGCCGTTCGGAGCCGGGCGCCGTTATCAGCCGTCCGGCATGCTGGGCGCGATCGTTCGCGACTGGACGCTCACCGGCGTGTTGACGCTGCAGTCGGGGGTGCCGGTGGCGGTGACGCAGGCGACCAACAACAACGCGTTCGCGGGATTCGGCACGCAGCGGCCCAATCTGGAGGGCGATCCGGCGTTGCCGGCTGATGAGCGGTCCGTGAACCGATGGTTCAACACGGCGGCCTTCAGTATCGCGCCGCAATTCACCGTGGGGTCAAGCTCCAGGAATCCTGTGCGGGGCCCCAGCTACCGCAACCTGGACGTTGCGATCATTCGACGCGTGCCTCTGGCGTCAACGAAGGCGCTGGAATTTCGAGTGGAGGCGTTCAACCTGACCAACACGCCGCCGCTCGGTGCGCCCAATGGCGTCTTTGGCTCAGCGGCGTTTGGAACCATTACCACCGCCGGTGATCCGCGGGTGATCCAGCTTGCCGCGAAGTTCGTGTTCTGACGGCTCGGTTCGAGCTCTTTGACGGGGCGCACCTCGATCCCCGGTCATTCCTTCTCCACGAACTGCTTCAACCGGATGAGCGCCTCGTCCCACTGGCGCGAGACCTGGTCCAGGAACTTCCGCGCTTCGTCGAGCCGATCGGCCCGCACTTTCCAGATGCGCTCGCGTCCGCGCCGATCGCTGCGGACCAGCCCGGCGGCGTCGAGCACCTCGAGGTGCTTGGTGATGGCCTGGCGCGTCAGCGGCGATTCGGCGGCGAGCTGGGCGATCGAATGCGGGCCGCCGGAGCCGAGGCGCAGCATCAAGGCCAGCCGCGTTTGGTCACCGAGCGCGGCGAAGATGGGCGCCGTATCGCGCACGCCCGCCTGCCGGCTCGAGGCTGCGGGCGTCATTGCCCGGCGCCCGTCACCTGCCGTGCGATGTTCGTCATCTGCGCGGCCCAGCCGCCATCGTTCATGCGATACGCCGTCGCCCGGCGCGCCATGGGAATCTGATCGAAGCCCGATTCGATCACGGTCAACTTGATGCCGCCGGGATCGTCGGCAAGATGGAACTCAACCAGCGTCATCGGCTCGCTCGAGTAGTCCACGTCGGCTTCCACCGCGTATGGATGCCAGCGGTAGGAGAACAGGCTCTCCGGTTCGATGCGGTCGATGAGCAACTCCAAGGTGAGGTGGTCGTAGTTTGGAATGGTGATGCGGCCGGTCGCGCGCTCGCCGGCGACAAACGGCCCGTTCATCCTGGCGCCGAACCACGAACCAAACTCGCCGGCGCTGGTCAAGGCGCGCCACACCTGCGATCGCGATGCCTTCAAGACGATGGTCTTCTCAATGCGGTCGGAGTCCATATGCAACCTCAAGGTTGCACGTTAACTGAAAACGAAATTTCGTGCAACCAGATGGTGGCGGTTGAGAGAATATTGCCGGCGGTCATGAGCATCCTCACCGATCTCCGCGTCGCGATCCGGTCACTCGGGCGGGTCAAGGGTGTGGCCGTCACGGTCATCCTCACGCTCGCCCTCGGCATCGGCGCCAATGCCGCCATCTTCAGCCTGGTCCGCGGCGTCCTGCTCAAGCCGCTGGTCAACGACGACGAGGAGCGGCTGATCTACATCCGCCAGAGCGCGAAAGGCCGGGGCTCCGAGAATGCCAACTTCTCGGTGCCCGAAATCCGCGATCTGCGCGCGCGGGTGAAGACGATTGCGGGCTTCGGTGACTTCTCCACCATCGAGTTCACCATGGTCGGCCTCGGCGAACCCCGTGTCGTCAGGGCCGGCGTGGTGGGCGGCAACTACTTTAACGTGATGGGACTGCGGCCAGTGGCCGGTCGCCTGCTCGACGCGACCGATGACGGTCCGGCGGCGGCGCCCACCGCGGTACTGACGCACCGCTTCTGGAGCACGGGACTCGACAGCGATCCCTCGGTGATCGGCAAGACCATCAAGCTCGGCGATCGCGCGGTGACGATCGTCGGCGTGCTGGAGCCTTCCATCCCTTACCCCGCGCAGACGGAGCTCATCGCCAACGTCGTCACCAGCTCGCACCACATGGACGCGACCATGGTGGACGGCCGGGTGCATCGCATGACGGAGCTGTTCGGCCGGCTGGCGCCGGGGGCGGACCTCGAGTCGGCGCGGGCCGAGCTGAGTGTGGCCCACGGGGCCATGCTGACGGAGCACCGCGAAGATTACCCGGTCAAGGACGACTTCCAGATCAGCGCCGTCCAACTGCGCGACCAGATCACCTCCCCAGCACGGACCGTCCTGCTGATCCTGCTGGCGGCGTCGGCCTTGATCTTCATCATTGCGTGCTCAAACGTCGCCAACCTGATCCTGGCCCGGTCGGTACGGCGCGAAGGCGAATTGGCGGTTCGCGCTGCCTTGGGCGCCAGCCGTGCCGCCCTGCGACGCACGCTGCTGGCTGAAAGCCTGTTGCTGTGTGGCGCCGGCGCCATTCTCGGTGTGGTGATCGCCCGGCCCATGGTTGCGGTGCTGGCGCGCTATGCGTCGCGCTACTCGGTTCGCGCCCTCGACCTGACCGTTGATGCCACGTTGCTGTGGGTCGGCGTCAGCCTGGCGCTGATCGCCGCCGTGCTGCTGGCGTTCGTGCCCCGCCTGCCATCGGCCGAGGCGACGAACGGCCTGGGCCTGTCGAGCGGCAGCGTCCGCATCACGACCGGAACCAACCGGCGGCTTCGCCTGTTTGCGGTCACGCAGATCGCCGCGTCGTTCGTCCTGGTCGCCGGCGCCGGCATGCTGGTCACCACCTTGATGGCGCTCCAGTCATCGTCGCCCGGCATCAACACCCGCAACGTGCTCGTGCTGAACGTGCCGGTCAACTACGAACGTCCGCCCGCGCAGATTCTGCCGTTCTACCGGGAAGTGATTCGGCGCACCAGCCAGCTGCCCGGCGTGGAGCAGGTCGCCGTCGGTACCGTCGTCCCGTGGCGCGACGCGGGCGGCTTTTTCGACGCGCAGTTCACGGTCGAAGGCTACAAGAAGGCCGATGGCGAAGACGACCCGCGAGCGAAGTTCCGCACGGTCTCGCCCGGATTCTTCCGCTCGCTCAACGTGCCGATCGTCGCCGGCCGCGATTTCAACGCCGACGATCGCAGCGACGGCGAGAAGGTGGTGATTGTCAGCGAGAGCCTGGCGAAGCGGATGTTCCCGAACCAGGACGCGGTGAACCGCCACTTCATGTGGACCGATCCGGTAACCAAGTTCATCGGCGTCAGCACCGGCCCGCGCCGCATTGTCGGCGTGGCCGCCGACCTCGACGACGAGAACGTGGTGCCGGGACCGGCGGTGACGGTGTATCACCCGATGGAGCAGGAGATGTTCCAGGGCCGCCTGTTCGTGCACGCCAGGACGGATCCCTATGCGCTGGTGCCGACCATCACCAAGGTGATCAGGGACCTCAACGCCGAGCAGCCGGTGGAGCAGGCGGCGACGCTCGACGATGTGCGGGCGGAAGTGCTGGCGCCGAACCGGCTGAACGCCATGGTGTTCGGCGGCTTCGCGGGGGTGGCGCTGACCATTGCCGTGGTGGGCGTGGCGGGCGTGCTGGCCTTCTCGGTCAGCGCGCGGACGCGCGAGTTCGGGGTGCGGCTGGCCGTCGGCTCAACGCCGGCCAGCCTGCTCACCCGCATTCTCGGCGAAGGCGCGGTGATTGCCGCCACCGGCGTGATCGCCGGCGTGCTGGGCGGCCTGGCCCTCGCCAGATTCGCGGGCGGGTTCATCGGGGAGTTGAACCTTCCCGGGCCGCTGCCGTTGATTGGCGCCGCCATCCTGCTGGTGGTGGCGGCGGTGCTGGCGTCGCTGATGCCGGCGGCGAGAGCATCACGGGTGGATGTGATGCAAGCGCTCCGATCGGATTAACAGGAGAAGAACATAATGAAACAGGAGATTAGGAGGATCAGAAGAAACAGTGTTTTGTTTTCTTCTACCCTTCTGATCTCCTGTTTGTATTTCTTCTGATCTCCTGTGAGCACTACCGCATGATCAGGGAGTCTTCGTCCGGCACATTCGCCAGTTGCACCCTCAGGTTCCCGGCGTTGGTGGCGTAGAGGTACGCCGTGCCCGGCGCGATCAAGCCGTCCCGCACGAGCTTCTCCAGCTCGCCGTCGAAGTACTGCATGCCGTCAAACGCGCCGTCGCGCATGGCGTCGAGCAGCGATCGGCCTTCCTTTTCCCCACTCTCGATGTACTCGCGGGTGCGCATGGTGGACTTCAGCATCTCGATGATGGCCATGCGCCCGCCGCCCTTTTTCGGGATCAGGCGCTGCGAAATGAAGTAGCGGAACGACGCCGCCAGCCGCGCCCGCACGGCCTGCTGGTTAGGACGGAAAGGTCGTTAAGCGGACCGCCGTTACACTGACTGCTTTTCGGCCGCCTTCAGCTTCATCTCGTTCTGACCCTGCAGAATTGAGCACCACTGTTTGTGGTCTGCCACCGGCATGCCACATTCGACGCAGACCCGTACGCGCTGCTTCGGCGGTTCACCCTGCCCTAACAAGCGTTTCAAGAACGACATTCCGGCCTCCCATGCTCGTGACTCTCAACTTCTGAATACGTCAGACGGGCGCCGGGGGTTCAAGGTTGGCTCGCGAGCCGGTTGTACTTGGCGAGCACGGCCCGAAGCTGGCCTGGGGGCAGCGCCGGTGCCGTGTTGCCGTTCACCCCCACCATGGTCTCCGCGGCCACGAGCGCATTGACGATGGCTTCTTCGGTGGCTTCGACGGTGGCCTCGAAGAAAGGAGTGAG
>CAYHCX010000093.1:0-3757 GCA_964355095.1 uncultured Acidobacterium sp. | reverse complement strand
CATTGACGATGGCTTCTTCGGTGGCTTCGACGGTGGCCTCGAAGAAAGGAGTGAGGTCGCCGTTGGGCAACCAGGTGACCGGCGTGACGCCCGTCTCGGCCGCCGCGCCCGGGTTGGCCGTGGAAAAGGCAATGAAGATGTCGCCCGATCCGTTGGACGCCGAGCCTCCAAGTCTGGCAATGCCCATCGGCACCCGGCGCGCTAGGCGTTCCAGCTGGTGCGGCAGCAGGGGCGCGTCGGTCGCCACAATGACGATGATCGATCCGTCACGGTCGGCGGGCGGCTGGTTGCCGCGGACGCGTTCCGCGCCCACGATTTCGCGCCCGACTGGCACGCCCGCAATCGTCAGGCTTTCGCGCGTGCCGTAGTTGGCCTGCACCAGCACACCCAGCGTGTAGGCGGTCGAGACGCGGCGGCTCGAGGTCCCGATGCCGCCCTTGAAGCCGTGCGCCACCATGCCGGTGCCGCCGCCGACGTTGCCTTCGGCAACCGGCCCCGGCCGTGCGGCGTCAAGCGCCTGAAAGGTGTGGGCCTTGGTGACGTGCTGGCCAAGACCGTCGTTCAAGAACGCGTCGGAGGTTTCGCCGACCACCGGCTGGTGCCAGGGGATTTCCCGCTTCAGTACCTCGTGGTACCAACTGTTCACCGCATCCCGCACCACGCCCACCGAGTAGGTGCCGGTGATCATCACCGGCCCGCCGAGCACGCCGCCCTCGACGACCCATGGGGCGCCGGTCATCTCGCCAAAGCCGTTGCCGGCAAACCAGCCGGCGAAGACGGGCTCCCACGTCTTGCCTTTCGGAAAGACCGCGGTGACGCCGGTGCGGATCGGGCCCTTGCCGACCACGAGCGGACCGGTGCCGTCGATGATCGTGACGTGACCCACCTCCACACCCGCCACATCCGTGATGGCGTTGAGAGGGCCAGGTATGCCCGTAAATGGGACGCCGAGCGCGCGCGCCCGTGCCCTGGATTGCCCGAGAAGCGCTGGATGCATCGTCGCCGCCAGTGCGCAGAGGGCGAGGATGGCCATTCGCAGGGGGGCCTTTGCGGGCACGATTGAGGTCGTCATGGGTCTACGATGCCACAGCCCGCGCAACCATCCCAACCCCACGGCCGTCCCCCTCGTCTAACTTGCCGGAATGAACGACCTCAAACTCGCCATCCGCGGCCTGTTCCGGAGCCCGCTGTTCTCGATTGTCGCGATCCTGTCGCTGACCATCGGCATCGGCGCGAACACGGCCATCTTCACGCTGATCGATCAGATCCTGCTGCGCAAGCTGCCGGTGAGGAACCCCGACGAAGTGGTGATGCTGTTCCAGCAGGGCCCGCACTCCGGCAGCAACATAGGGTCGCGGGCGCACTCCTACCCCATCTACCAGGAGTTCCAGAAGCGCGCGGAGCCGCTGGCCGAGGTGCTGGCCCGTCGGCTGGCGGCGGCGTCGGTCAGCATCGACAACCAGACCGAGCGCGTCGAGGCGGAGATGGTGTCGGGCAACTTCTTCTCGATGCTCGGCGTGGGACCGGCGGCGGGCCGCTTGTTCAACTCGCAGGAAGACGACCAGGTTTACTCCGGCCACCCGGTCGTCGTGCTCAGCTACGACTACTGGAACACGCGCTTCTCGCGCGACCCGGCCGCCGTGGGCAAGAAGATCCTCGTCAACAACTACCCGATGACCATCGTCGGCGTGTCGGCCGCGGGCTTTGCCGGCATCGACCCGGCGCGGTCGCCGCAGATTCGCGTGCCGCTGCTCATGAAGCCGGTGATCGTCCCCGAATGGCAATGGGTCCGCATGAACGACGAGCGCACGCGGTGGGTGCAGGTGTTCGCGCGGCTCAAGCCGGGCTACACCGTGGAGAGCGCGCAGGCGCCGCTGCAGGGTCTGTTCACGCAGATTCGCCAGCACGAGATGACGCTGCCCGGCGCCAAGGACTGGTCGCCCTACCTGCGTGAGCGGTTCATGACCGGCCAGTTGAAGGTCGAGAAGGCGGCGATGGGCTACTCGTCGCTGCGCAACGACTTCTCCACCGCGCTCATCGTGCTGATGAGCATGGTGGGCCTGGTGCTGCTGATTGCGTGCGCCAACGTCGCGAACCTGCTGATTGCGCGTGGCTTCATGCGCCAGCGGGAGATCGCCGTGCGCCTCTCGCTCGGCGCCACGCGCGGGCAGCTGGTGCGTCAGCTGCTCACCGAAAGCGTGCTGCTCTCGTTCATCGGCGGCGCCCTCGGCCTCCTCCTGGCGGTGGTGCTCACCGGCGGATTGCTGGCGTTCATCCCGCAAGAGCGGCCGCTGTTGATTCAGCCCACGCCGGACCTGCGGATTCTCGCGTTCACCTTCGCGCTGACGCTGGTCACCGGCATCGTCTTCGGCCTGCTGCCGGCGCTGCGCGCGAGCAGCCCGGATCAGTGGACAACCCTCAAGGACACCGTCGGCGCCGTCGCCGGATCCGGCGGCTCGCTGTTCCTGAGAAAGGGCCTGGTCGCCGCGCAGGTGGCGCTGAGCTTCCTGCTGCTGTTCGGCGCCGGGTTGTTCGTGCGCAGCCTGCAGAACCTGCAGACCACCGACACCGGCATGCAGCTCGACAACCTCGTCACGTTCCGGTTGTCGCCGGCGCTCAACGGCTACGAGGGCCAGCAGACGTTCAACTTCTACCAGGAACTGCTCGATCGGCTGCGGTCGTCGCCCGAGGTGAAGTCGGCTGGATTGGCCGCGGTGGCGCTGCTCGCGGGCGACGAGTGGGACAGCACCATGTCGGTGGACGGCCACCAGGCGCAAGACGGCGAAGACATGCAGGCGTTCATGAACTCGCTGTCGCCGGGCTATTTCGAGGCCATGGGCATCAAGTTCCTCGACGGCCGCGACTTCACGCGGCTTGACGCCGCCAAGGAATCGCGCGTCGCCGTTGTCAACCAGAAGTTCGCGCGGCATTTCTTCAAGGACAAGAGCGCCATCGGCAGGCACATCGGCTTCGGCGACGGTCCGGGCACCAAGTTGAACATCGAGATTGTGGGCGTGGTCGCCGACTCGCTCTACGAGGGCCCGCGCGAGGGCGTGCGGCGCCAGGTGTTCATTCCTAACTGGGGCAACGGCGGGGTCTCGTTCTACCTGCGGACGACGCAGGGGTCGAGCGGGGCGTTTGGCGTGATCCGCAACGAGGTGAAGCGCCTGGATGCGGCGATGCCGGTCTACGAGTTGAAGACGCTGCAGGGCCAGTTGGATGAAACGCTGCTCACCGATCGCCTGATCGCGTTGCTGTCGGCGGGCTTCGGCCTGCTCGCCACGCTCCTGGCCTCGGTCGGCCTCTACGGCGTGATGTCCTTCATCGTCGTGCGCCGCAGGAAGGAACTGGGCATTCGCCTCGCCCTCGGCGCCGAGCCGGCCGGGCTGGTGTGGAGCGTGATGAAGGAAGTGCTGATCCTGCTGGTGGTCGGGCTCGCCGTCGGCGTCCCGTCAGCGATCGCGCTCGGGAGATACGTGTCGTCGCAGCTCTACGGCATCCAGCCGAACGACCCGTGGATCGCCGCTGCGACCGTCATCCTGCTGTCGGTGGTGTCGGCCGCGGCGGGCATGATTCCGGCCCGGCGAGCCAGCCAGGTGGACCCGATCCTGGCGCTGCGATACGAGTGATGCGGGGCACCGCTAAAGGGGTGCCCTACTGGCTGGCCCTGGCTGGCTGACCCTGGCCCGCTACTTCTTTTCCTCCGCCACGCGGGCGTCGAGCTGCTTGCCGGCGGTGGCCGCCAGCGCGCGGCAGC
>CAYHCX010000092.1:0-15987 GCA_964355095.1 uncultured Acidobacterium sp. | reverse complement strand
CATCGCCTCGCGCAATCGCTCGACACACCTCCGGCTTGCTCACCGACAGCTCGACGATTTCAGTCGCCGTATTTTCAGTAGTCGTGTCCCGACACGCGATCGTCGTACGAATCGAACGGCAGGGGCGGGGCGCGCGACGGCCGCGCTCGGTGAGCAGGTACTGGCGGATGCGCGCGCCGGCGGGGGACTCGAGAACCTGCAAACCAACCCGCGCTGCTTCGGCATTCCGCGGCCGTAGCTGAGGGACTCCGCGGCGTCGGTTTCTGGTAGACTCTGGCCTCATCTCCATTCTGGGCCGGTGGCGGGCGTTGCCGTCCCCATCAAGCGCCCGCCTTGACGGCAGGAGGTCGGCATGGGTCACACGCGCACGGTGGTTGCGGCGTTTGCGATCGCGCTGGTCGTGTGGCGCGCGGACGTCGACACCCAGCCACGCCCGACTCCGGTGCAAGCCGGCCACGAGTTCGAGGCGCGGTTGAAGGACGCGCTCAATGGCGGAAGCGTCGACGAGGCGAGCCGCCTCATTCTGGCCAATCCCGAAGCGTCTCGCCTCGTGATCGACGGGCTGGATCCCGCGAGCCCGGCTGCCCGCACGTCGTTCAGGGTGCGAGAGCGCGTCGCCGAGGAGATCATGCAGGGGACCCTCGACCGCATGACCCCGGCCGACAGCGCCCGGATCGTGTCTGTCGAGGTCGGAGGCACGGCTGGGCGGCAGGGTCCCGGCTTCGTGCCCAACCGCTCGGACCTGGATTTTCAGTTTCGGGGCGCCGACCTCGAGACGTCGCTCAAGGCGCGCGAGACTGCCCGGGAGCTGATCCGGGATCGGGGCATCCCCGACTGGTTCAAGATCTACCCGCACGCCGCCATCCCCGAAGGGCGCAACGCGCCGACCACCACCGGCGATCTCGTCCGCAACCAACTCGACCTCGAGCGCCTGATCTCGGTCCAGTCCATGGATCCCGAGGCGTCGGTCGGGGACGCTGGCGAAGCCGTGCGCCGCGACATGTACGATCGTGGGTCGGCCTACGCGCGGCGACCCGACGGACGCCTTGCGCCGAAGATCCCGGTTGACGAGCTGTACTCAAGGAATGGTTGGCCGGCGCCCGCCGTCACGCCCGAGAGCGCGTTTGGCACCATTGCCGGTGAGCAGGCACAATTCGGATCGCTCGCCAAGGACGCCAAGCGTGTGTTTCGCGCGGCCGACGCGCTTGGCCGCGTCGAGGGCGGCGTGCTGACGCGGGGCGAACAGCAGACGGTGGCGCTCGCGCGCGCGATCTACGCGGCGCCGGGACGCGACCCCGTCGCGGCCATCCGGACGCTCGACCCCGATCATCCCGTGCGGGTCGAGCTGGACAAGCGATGCCCGGCGCCGTGCGACCAGTCGAGCGCGACCGTGCGGATGCTCCTCACCCAACAGGATCGTCAGGCCCGGGCGTTCATGGATCGCGCGGCTCGGGAGGCGTTTGACGTGAAGGTGGCAAGCATCGACGTCGCCACGGCGATGTCGAGCGGCGAACTGCTGGCTCGCCAGCAGCGTCTGGCGCGGGAGGGAAGCCGCCAGGCGGCCGACTGGCTCGACGGGTACCAGAAGATGCCCAGCGCCGAGCGCGGGGACGCGATCAAGACCCTCAGGGAGGACCTCGCGAACTCGCGGAAGCAGGGCCTGGTGGCCGCCTTCACCAGGATGGATCCGGCGGTGCGGGACCGCCTGGTGCAGCAGCCTCAACACCTCACGAACACGTTCCTCCATGACGCCGGCAATCTGGCGGACCTCAGGATGGGCCGCGGTGAGATGGCGCGGATGGCGGCGGAGTTTCGCGCCAGGCTCGACGCCGCCGCCCGCGTCGCGGCGGCGGACGCGCCGCGTCCATCGTCAAGGGAGCGCTCGTCGGGCCGTGAGCCGGGCCGGCCCGCGGCCGCCGGGGGCGACGCGCGCGCGCCGGGCGTGTCGCGGATCGACCGCGTGGACGGCGTCATGACGGCGCTCGCGCTCAGCGGAAGGCTCACGGCGATCAAGCGCGACGTCGATGCCGCCTACGCGCAGGGCGGCCGGGTGGCGGCGCTGGCCGCCTTCGCCAGAGGCGTGAGCCAGGAGATCCACACCCAGGCTTTCGGCCTGGCCTATGGGTACGTGATCGGCAAGATCGGCAGCTTCGTCGCACGCGTCGGAGGCGCCGCCGCTGGCGCCGCCGTGCGAAGCGTCTTTTCCGCGTTGACGATCCAGGACATCGCCAGCACCGCGACCGACCTGATAAAGACCTTTGTCATGGATCCCCTGGTGGCAGGCGCCACCAGACGCTTCCTTGATCCCGCCACCGGCACTTCGTTCTGGGAGTTTCTCAGGGGGCGCCCGGATGCGTCGCCCGAAACGCTGGCGCCGGATCTGACCTCCTACGCGCGCCAGCATGGCCTCAATCCCTACAACCTCGAGTTCGTTCTCGGTCACGCGGTCCGCGAGTACCTCAAGGAGTGGCCCGACCGGAGCTCCGCGATGGTGGGCATCGAGAAGGCGCTCTTCGATGCCCTGCTGCAACCGATGAAGAACAGCGAGGACCACTACCTGGCCCTCGCCAATGGCATGCACGCCGGGGCCGTCAAGCCCGCGACCCCTGCGGCCACGGCGGCGGGCCCCGGTGACAGCCGAGCCCAACCATCACCGGCCGATGCCGATGACTTGGGCGCAGCCAAGGCCGCTGCCGCCGCCGCGGCCGGGCGCGCGCGTCGGCAGCGGGCGAAGCGGATTGGCGCCGACGACGCGCCAGGCACTGATGCCGATCCGCCCTCAAAGCCCTCGACGGATCGCTGGAAGCAGCTGGGCCAGGAAGGCGCCGCGGCAAAGGCGAAGGCCGCGGCCGCGGAGGCGGCGCGGCTGCAGCGCGAGCGCGAGGCGAGGGAGCGCGCCGAGCAGGAGCGGGCCGACCGGGACCGCGCGGACGAGGAATGGCTCCGCGAGCAGGCGGAGGCGGACGCGACCGCGCGCCGCAACATCCGGATCGAGCTGAAGAGCTCGACGACGATCATCCCGGGCGGCATGCTGGGGATTGGGGTGAAGGTCGTGGCGCCGCCGGGCCTGAAGATCGGGCCCGTCGTCGAGGCCACCGTGAGTCGCGGCGTGCTCGACCGGGATGTCTGGACGCTCTCGCCATCGGGCGAGGTGGTGATCGGCTTCACCGCACCGAAGGAGCCCGGGCCGGTGCGGTTCAAGGTGACGCTGCCCGACGCTGGCGTCACGGAGACGGGCCGCATTACCGACGTCGTGGCCTACCGCAGCGTGATGGTGGAAGCCGTTGAGGAAGCGGCGCCTCCGCCGCCGCCGGCCGAGGCGCCGCCCAAGCAGGCGCCGCCCAAGCAGGAGCCGCCCAAGCCAGCACCGCCGCCGCCCAAGCAGGAGGCGCCGTGTCCGCCGGCCCCGCTGCCCGGGCTCGAGAACCTCCAGACCAACTTGCGCTGTTTCGGCATCCCAGGGCTGCAGTGAGGCGGACGCCGCGGCGGTCCCGCTAGGTAAGCGCCTGGCCGTGGCGCATCAGGGTTGGAATATGGTGCTTCTTGCCCTGGCGCTTTCGGCTAGACTCGCCCTCGATGCTCCCCCCCCGCCCAGGCAGGCTGTGGCCCGGCGGCGTGCCCACGTTGGCCAAGCTGGCCCTCATCACCGGGGCCGGCGTGGTCGGGCTGGGCGTGTTCATCGAGCTGACCTTCGTCACCGCCGAACACATCAAGGTTGGCGGTAGCCTCTATCGGGACGCGGTGGCCAGCCAGGCGCTGACGGCCGACATCCTTCCGCCGCCCCTCTACGCCATCGAGTCATACCTCCTGGCGCACGAACTCCGGCAGACACCCCCGGCCGGGAGACAGCAGGTGATCCGCGAACGCCTCGCCAGCCTGCGGGCGCAGTACGACGAGCGCGTGCGGCACTGGACGGCGACGCTGGCCGAAAACGACGGACGGCGGCGCGTGCTGCTGGACGAGGTCGCGCCGTCGGCGGAGGCGCTGCTTGCGACCATCGAAGGCGAGGTCGTCCCCGCGTCCCGGCGTGGCGACGCCGAGGCGCTGGGGCGAATCATCGACGGCCCGCTCGCCGCGGCCTACCAGAGGCACCGCACGGCGATCGACCACCTGGTGGCGGTCACCACCGCCGAGTCAGCGGCGATCGAGCGCGCCGTGGTGCAGGACGTCGAATCCACGCTCGGGATGCTCACTCTCGTTGCCGCGGTGGTTGCCGTGATCGTGGCGGCGATCGGGATCGTCAGCGCGCGCAGCGTCAAGCGGGCGGAGGACGCCCTCACTCTGCGTTCGGCCGCGCTCAACGCGGCCGGCAATGCCATCATGATCGCCGATCGCCACGGCACGATCGAGTGGGTCAACCCCGCCTGGTGCGCGCTGACCGGCTATGCGGCCGACGAAGCAGTCGGACGCAACCCGCGCATCCTGAAGTCGGGCGTGCAGGACCACGCCTTCTACCAATCCCTCTGGACGACCATCCTGGACGGGCGCGTCTGGGAATCGGAGGTGGTGAACCTCCACAAGGACGGCACTCGCTACTACGAGCAGGAGACGATCACGCCGGTCGCGGACACCGCTGGCGAGGTGACGCACTTCATCGCCATCAAGCAGAACATCACGGCGCGCCGGCGCGCCGACGAGGCGCTGCAGCGCAAGAACCAGCTGCTGGCGGCGGTGTCCGAGGGACTGACGGCGTACCTGGAGCGGCGCGACTGGTCCGTTGCGATGGGCGCGCTGCTGCGCGAGGCCCTGCGGCAGACCGAGAGCGAGTACGGCTTTGTCGGCGTGATGATGGATGGGGGTCCCCTGCGCGTGCTGGCCCACGAGGGCTTCGGTTGGCACGATACCGTCAACCGCGAGCTGTTCGAGGGGGCGCTGCGGGCGTACGCCGAGCAGGGCTACGTCGCCTTCACGAGCTTCGACAACCTCTTCGGCCACGCGCTGAGGACCGGCGAGGTGGTGATCGCGAACGACCCGGCGACCGATCGGCGATCCGGCGGCGTGCCCGACGGCCACCCGCCGCTCCGCTGCTTCCTCGGCATGCCCATCGTGCAGGCCGGCGCGGCCATCGGGATCATCGGCGTGGCCAACCGGCCCGGCGGCTACTCCGCCGAGGACCAGGAGGTGCTTGGCCTGCTCGTCCGCCAGCTCGGCGCGCTCTGCGACCGCTACCGGCAGCTCGAGCGGGAGTTGCGGTTGGAGGCCGAGCGGCGCGAAGTGGAGCAGCGCCTGCAGCGCAGCGAAGAGGCGATGCGGGCCAACGAGCAACGGTTCCGATCGCTCATCGAGCACGCCCACGACCTCATCACCGTCGTCGATGCCAACGGCATCGTCCGGTTCCAGAGCCCGTCGAGCCGGCACATCCTGGGATACGCGCCGGGCGAGATCACGGGACGCCCGGTGTTCGAGTTCGTGCACCCCGACGACGTCGCCAAGGTCAGGGCGGGGATGACGCGCGCGCAGGCGGAGGTGGGCCAGGCGCGGCACATCGAGGCTCGGTTCCGCCGGGCGGACGGCGCCTGGCGGACGCTCGAGGTCATCGGACGCCGCATGATCGACCGGGGCGAGCCGGTCGTGGTGGTCAACGCGCGCGATGTCACCGATCGCCAAACGCTGGAGGAGCAGTTCCGCCAGGCGCAGAAGATGGAGGCCATCGGCCAGCTCGCCGGCGGCGTGGCCCACGACTTCAACAACATCCTGCTGGCGATGATGACGCAGGTCGAGCTGTCGTTGATGGCGCCCTCCGTGCCCGACGAGATCCGGCACAATCTTGGCGAGATCGGGGCCGCGGCCGAGCGGGCGGCTGGCCTTACCCGCCAGCTCCTTGCGTTTGGGCGGCGCCAGGTGATGCAGCCCCGCCAGCTCGACGTGAACGAGAGCGTCAGGGGCCTGTCGCGGATGCTCCACCGCATTCTGGGCGAGGACGTGCAGCTTCAGCTCGACCTGCACCCGGCGCCGCTCGTGGTCAGGGCCGACGCGGGAATGCTGGACCAGGTTCTGATGAACCTGGCGGTGAACGCTCGAGACGCCATGCCCGAGGGGGGCCGCCTCGTCATCGCCACCGGGCCCAGGAGCCTGACCCCCGAGGAGGCCGAGCGCATTCCGGACGCGTCGTCACGGCCCTACGTGTCGGTGCGCGTCACCGACACGGGCAGTGGGATCGCGCCCGAACACCTGTCGCATATCTTCGAACCCTTCTTCACGACCAAGAGCGTCGGCAAGGGCACGGGCCTCGGCCTGGCCACCGTGTTTGGCATCGCCAGGCAGCACCGGGGCTCGGTGACGGTGCGGAGCGAAGTGGACACGGGCACGACGTTCGAGGTGCTGTTGCCGGCGAGCGATGCGGCGCCGGACGATGTGGCCCCCGGCGCGGCCCCGGCGCTGTCGCGCGGCGCCGGCGAGACGATTCTGGTCGTCGAGGACGAGCTGGACGTGCGGCGGCTGACCGTGGCGGTCCTCGAGCTGTACGGCTACCGCGTGATCGAGGCCTCGTCGGGCGCCGACGCGGTCGGCGTGGGCGGCCGCCACGCCGGCGCGATCGACCTCTTGTTCACCGACCTCGTCATGCCGGGCGGGGTGAAGGGCTGGGAGCTTGCCGAGCAGTTGCAGGCGAGCCGGCCCGGGCTCAAGGTGATCTTCACCAGCGGCTACAGCGCCGATCTGGCCGGCCGCGAGCTGGTGATCGAGGAAGGACGCAACTTCCTGCAGAAGCCCTACTCCATCCACCAGTTGCTCGACGTGGTGCGTCGGAGCCTCGATGGGTAAGCCGGGTTCTTGTCACGCCCGGCCGAGCGCGACAGGAATCCGCTACACTGCCGGGCAACACCAAGACTGGGGGCGCACCATGAGCAAGGGATTCGGGAGAGCGGCGGCGGCAGTGGGGGGCTGCCTGCTGGCGTCGGTGGTGGCGACCTCGGGTCGACAGGATCCCCCCCAATACACCTCGCCCTCGGGCCGTGCGTACCACGCGCAGCCAGACACCAACGGCGCGGTGGCCAAGGCCCGCGCCCGCGTCGAGGCCGAAGCGGGGAGCGTTGACGCCCTGATGGCCCTCGGCGATGCCTGGGCCGCCGTCTGGAATCATCGGGAGGCGATCGCCGTCTACGACCGCGTGCTCGCGGGCCGCGATCGTCACGCCCTGGCGCTGCAGCAGCGGGGCCACCGGCGCCTGTCGATTCGCCAGTTCGACCTGGCGCGCGCGGACCTGGAGCGCGCCGTCGCACTCGACGCGTCTCTCGTCGACGCCTACTACTACCTCGGTCTTCTCGATTACCTCGACGGGCGCTACGACCGCGCCGCCGCCCACTATGCGCGCAACCTGGCGCTCAAGGGCGACGATGTGGTGAAGGGCATCGCGGCCATCGACTGGCTCTATCTCTCGTATCGCCGCGCGGGCCAGCACGAGTCGGCGCGCGCGCTGGCGGCGCGCGTGACGCCGGACCTTCCCATCGAGGGCAGCTCGCGCCTTTACTTCAACCGCCTCCGCTTCTACCAAGGCCAGCTGCGCGAAGCCGACCTGCCTCGCGAGAACCTCTCCGACATCGAGGTGACGACGCTTGCGTACGGGGTGGGGGTCTTCAAGCTCGTCGAGGGCGACCGCGCGGGGGCGCGCGCGCAGTTCGAACGTGCCGTCAGCACCAGCGCCTGGCCGGCGCTGGCGTTCATCGCGGCGGAGCACGAACTGTCGAGCTGGCGGTAGCCGCGCCATGCGCCCGTTCCCGGACCCAGAGCCGACCGGCGGCCGCTCTCAAGGCATACCACGCGGGGCACATTTCCGGGCCTGGCGAGCTGGGCGTGCGGCAGGTGGTAGAGCGGCCCCGCGACGGTCTCGTTCTGGTCGTGCACGTCCTTCGAGTCCGGCGAGATATAGAGCAGGCCGGTGACGACCTCCCCTTCCGCTGGTGCCAGTTCTCAGGAAGATTAAGGAGGCGCTCGATGGCGACTAAGCGAAACATCGGCCGGGAAATTCTGGGCGGTATTGCGGAGTTGACGCGTGGCCAGCATGGCCGGATCACGAACTTGCCATCGGTTTCGAGTGTGCGCGAGAAGACGGGCCTGTCTCAGCTGAAGTTCGCGGCGCTGCTGGGCGTGTCCGTCAGGACCTTGCAGGAATGGGAGCAGGGTCGGCGCGCACCGTCGGGGGCCGCGCGGACCCTGTTGATGGTCGCCGCGAGAAACCCCCGCGCGCTCGTCGACGTGGCGTGACCGGCGACGCTACGCCCCGTCATCCCGCTTCGCGGCCCACCGCCTTTTCGCCGCGGTCGCCAACTTCTTGTCGAGTGGCTGGTGACACCGTGCGCTTCGCGCCAGCGATGGCATCCTTCGTCCGCGGCCGGCCGCGCGGGCCTCGGCGCGGCCGACCAGTGCCAGCAGCAAGCGCTCCGCCGTCCGACGAATGCAACTGGGTGACCAGTGCCTGGCGCTCGTGGCGTTGTGCGCGCCTGGTCGATGGCGGCACGAAAGAGCCGGTGGTCTGGCGCGCTTTCGACGAGATAGTCGATGAGCGTTGCTGCGCTACCGGCCGGCACTGAACAGCTCGCGCTGGTCGCCGCGCTCCGTCAACCCGCGGACCATGCCCGCGCTTCTCGGCTTCGGATGCGGGCGGTACTGCTCGAGCACGAGGGCCAGATGCTGGCGAATGAACTCTGAACGTGAGACGCCCCGTTCGCGAGCCGCCCGCGAGAGCAGCAGGGCGCGCGCCGATCCGCGGCCAGGCCTTGACAGTATTTTTTGGAAGGTGTGACAATGTCACACATGAAGGAGATCTCGATCCGGGAGCTGCACCGCAACACCGGAGCCTGGGTGCGCAGCGCCCGCAAGTTCGGGTCGATTCTGGTACGGGACCGGCGCACCCCGGTCGCGACGCTGACGCCCGTCACCGAGGAGCCGGCCGTCAACCGGTTCGAGCGATGGCAGCCGCTGAAGAAGTTCGCGGCGGCCATCGATCGGCCGGTGGCCGGCACCCCGGTCGAGGATCTGGTCAGCGACGACCGGGATCGCTGAGGCAGGCCGATCGTGGCGGCGACTGATGCGATCGTACCGGCCTACTTCGACTCGGCGCTGATCGCCAAGTTCTACCTGAACGAACCAGGCCGCGAAGCGGTCCGGCGACTGGCACGACACGCCGGCATGGTCGTCAGCTCCGGTATCGCCGTCGCGGAGGTGTCCGCCGCCTTTCATCGCAAGTTCCGCGAAGGGGCCGTGGACAGGACGGTCTTCAAGGGGTTGCAGGGTCAGTTCGAGCACGACGTGGAACAAGGACTCTGGAAGCTGGTGGGACCCACGGAGGCGCTGCTGCAGCAGGTCCATGCCCTGTTTCTTCGCCTCGACAAGTCCGTGTTCCTGCGATCGCTCGATGCCCTCCACCTGGTCACCGCCAGGGCGGAGCGATTCGACCGTGTCTACTCCAACGATCGACACCTCCTGGCGGCCAGCGCCAAGGTCGCGCTCAAGGGCATCGACCCGACGGCCGTGCCAGGAATGGTCTAGCGTCCTTCGGGGTTGCCCCTGCCTGAACTGCTGCATCAGCTTCTGCAGCGCGTCGTTGCCCGGGCAGAGCTGGGCGTGCGGCAGGTTGTAGAGCGGCCCCGCGACGGTCTCGTTCTGGTCGTACACGTCCTTCGAGTCGGGCGAGAGGTAGAGCAGGCCGGCGCGTTGCGGCCTTCGGCGCGACAATTGCACTGCTAGTATTACTGCCGTGGTTCGCATCCTGATCCTTGCCCTCATCCTCGTTGCGGCCACCGCCTTGCACGCGCAGGAGCGCTTCGGCGGCCTGAGCGGCACCGTCGTCGATGCCAGCGGTGCTGTGCTGCCCGGCGTCACGGTGATCATCACGAACCTCAACACGGACCGCTCGGTCAGGCTCGTCACAAACAACGCGGGCATGTACCGGGTGCTCGACCTCGAGCCCGGCCGCTACCTCGTCCGCTTCGACCTGGCCGGCTTCGCCGCGCGCGAGGCGCCGGCCGTCACGGTGTTCCTCGGCAAGACCCTTGAACTCGACGCCACGCTCGAGGTGGGCAGCCTGGCCGAGGCCGTGCGCGTGACCTCCGAGGCATCGCCCCTCATCGACCTGCGCGCCACGACGGTGGCGCACAACGTCGGCGCCGAGGAGATGGCCCTGCTGCCCAAGACGCGCAGCTTCCAGTCGCTGGCCGCCACCGCGCCGTCGGTCAACGCGGGGGTGCTCGAGGACGGGTTCCAGGTGAACGGCGCCAGCGGCGCCGAAAACACCTTCACCATCGACGGCGTCGTCACGGGCAGCCTGTTCAACGGCCGCTCCCGGCAGGACACGGTCTTCGAGTACGTGCAGGAAGTGCAGGTGAAGACGGCCGGCATCTCCGCGGAGTACGGCGGCGCCATGGGCGGCGTGGTGAGCGCGGTCACCATGGCCGGGGGCAACACGTTCCGGGGCGAGGCTCACTACTACTACGAGGGCAGCGCGACGAGCGCCGCGCCGGTCCGGCGGCTGGTCCTCAGTCCCGTCGACGACAAGACCGTCACTTACACGCAGGACGCCGAGCAGCCGGAGCACCAGCACGAATTGGGCGGCTCGCTCGGCGGCCCACTGCGGAAGGACCGCCTGTTCTTCTTCGGGTCGTTCTCCCCGCGCCTGGTCCGCCGCACCAACCAGTACGGCTTCAGCAGCGGCACCGAGCCCGGCAGCATCGCGCAGCAACTCGACTACATGCAGGCGTTCGGCAAGGTCTCGCACACGAGCGCGCGGGTCAACGCCTACGCCTCGGCGCTGTACACGCCCACCACGTCGGCGGGCACGCTGCCGGCCTACAACAGCGCGGCGCCCAACGGCCTGTCGAGCTCGCTGGCGGGCAACGCCGCCAACCTCGACCGCGGGTTCGAGACCACCCAGACCAGCGCCACGGCCAACGTGAACATCGTGCTGTCGAACGCCTCGCTCCTCACACTACGGGGCGGCTACTTCCTCGACAACTACGCCGACACCGGCATCCCCGCCGTCACGAGCGTCACCTACCAGACGTCCAGCATCGGTTTCGCCCCGGTGCCGCCGGCGTTGCAAGGCCCTGTCGGCACGCAGAACACCCCGCGCGCGGGCATCGCCGACTTCGACAAGACCACCCGCGCCGACGTCGCCATCGATTACACCGGCACGTTCAGGGCCGGGGGCCTGCACATGCTCAAGGCCGGCGCCGGCTACCAGCGATCACTGGCCGACGCGCGCTACGGTTACCCCGGCGGCTACGTGCTGATCTACTGGGACCGCGCGTTCTCGTTCGCTGGCACCACCGGGCGGGGCCCATACGGCTACTACGAGGTCACCGACCGCGGCTACGGGGGCGCCGCGCGCTCCGACATGATGTCGCTGTACGTGCAGGACGAGTGGACCGTCAACAGCCACCTCACCCTCAATCTCGGCCTGCGCGCCGAGACCGAATCGATCCCGACCTATCGGCCAGACCAGCAGCCGTACGCGCTCCAGTTCGGGATGGCCGAGAAGATGGCCCCGCGCCTGGGCGCCAGCTACGACGTGACCGGCGATGGCCGCATGAAGGTCTACGGGAGCTGGGGGCGCTACTACGACTGGACCAAGGGCGAGCTCGCGCGAAGCGCGCTCGGCTCCGATTTCTGGCGCACCTACTACCGGTCGCTCGACACGCTCGAGGTGTCCTCGCTCAGCCTCAACAACATGCCCGGCGCCGACCTGTGGATCGTGCCCGGCTCGTACCGCGACCAGGCCGTGCCCGCCTTCGACAAGGTTGACCCGCTCACCAAGCCCACTTACCAGGACAGCACCAGCGCCGGCCTCGAGTACCAGCTCGGCGCCGAAACCGTGTTCACGGCGCACTACATTCACAACAGCCTCAAGCGCGTCATCGAGGACGTCGGCTCCCTCGTCTCGGGCAACACCGTGCTCTACATCGCCAACCCCGGCGAGGGCAGCGCGCCGATCATGGCCACGACCGGGCTGACGGCGCCGTTCCAGGCGCCGCGGGTCAGGCGCACCTACGACGCGGTCGAGCTGGGCCTCAGCCGGCGGCTCTCGAAGGGCTGGTTCGCGAGCGCCAACTACACGTTCAGCCGCCTGCACGGCAACTACGGCGGGCTGGCCAGTTCCGACGAGATCCGCACGCCCACGACGGGCGTCGGCTGGAAGACGCAGCAGGCGCAGGCCTACAGCGTGGCTAACCCGGGAGGCAGCCTCAGGCGGAACTGGAACATCGACGAGTTGATGTGGGACTCGCGCGGGAACCTCAACATCCTCGGCCGGCTGGCCACCGACCGGCCGCACGTGATGAAGCTGTATGGAGCGTACGTGTTTCCCATCGGGACGCAGGTGGGCCTGTACTTCCATGGCGGCAGCGGGACGCCCCTCAGCACCTACGTGAACACGACGAACCAGACGGAAGTGTTCGTCAACGGCCGGGGCGACATGGGACGCACGCCCACCTTCACCCAGACCAACCTCCTGCTGTCGCATCGCGTGGCACTGGGCGGCGGCCGGAGGCTGCAGGTCGAGCTGAACGTGCTGAACCTCTTCAACCAGAAGACGACGACGCACGTGTTCAACTGGCTGAATCGTGGGGCGGGGTCGCCGCGGCCATCGTCGGCCATCAACCTGAGCCGGACCAACCTGGCCAACGGCTACGACTACGACGCGCTCATCCGGGCCACGTCTGACGGCGTCAACGCGTACGACCCGCGCTATGGGCAGGCGGATCTGTTCAACGACGGCCGCCGGGGGCAGATCACGCTGAAGGTGGTGTTCTGAAGTCTGCCGATGCGTGGGCCGAGGGTTCTGCACGGCTGAGCGTGTGGAACCCCCGTGGTGGAGCCCTGCGACCGCTACTGCTTTTCGTACACCGCGACGGTGCTGGTGGCCTGGCCCTGGGCGTTGGTGCCCTTGTTGTTGTTGGTGACGGTCATCGTCTTGCCGTCGGCCGACACGGTGACGACGAACGCCGACGCGACAACGGCACCGAGCAGGACATTCCGGGCGAGTGCCTTCATAGGGGCCTCCTGACCTTGGGGCGGGCGATTGACGGCGCGAGGGCTGCGCAAGCACTTCCTGCCGGCACGGGACCTCGTGCTCCAGGTCGCCGGAAAACCCGTGCACTGGCGCGAAGGCGAGCGCGTCGAGATGAACTGGTCGAGTAAGTACGCGCGCGACGCCTTCCTGGCAGTGCTGGCGGATGCCGGGCTTGCGCCCGTGGCCCGTTACGTCGCCACCGACGATCGGTTCATCATGGTGCTGGCGGCAGCGGCACGCGGGCGTTCGTGACAGCGTGCCGCCGCGGGCGCTACACTGGGCGCGCTCATCATGGACACCTACACACTCGGTGAACAGCGCGTCGACTGGGCGTTTGCGCACATGCCGGTCATGCAGCGGATCCGCGCCGAATACGCCAGGCAGCAGCCGTTCAAGGACCTGACCGTCGCCATCTGCCTGCACCTGGAACCCAAGACGGCCAACCTCGGCCTCACCATCAAGGCGGGCGGCGCCACGGTTGTGATGTGCCCCAGCAACCCGTTGTCCACGCAGGACTCGTGCGTCGCCTACCTGCAGCGGCACCTCACCTGCTTCGGGCGCCGGGGCGAAGACCCGGCGGCCTATCACCGGCACTTCCACGACACGCTCGATCACAAGCCCGACCTCATCATCGACGATGGGGCGCAGCTGCTGTCGACGCTGCACAAGGAGCGCCCCGACCTGCTGAAGGGCATCATCGGGCTCTCGGAGGAAACCACGGGCGGCGTCAGCATCATCAAGGCCATCGAGCGCCGCGAGGGCCTGCGCTTCCCCTGCATCGGCGTGAACACCGCGCTGATGAAGCACCTGTTCGACAACCGGTACGGGACCGGCCAGAGCACCATCGAGGGCCTGCTGGTGGCCACCAACCTGACGGTGTGCGGCAAGGTGGTGGCCATCGCCGGCTACGGCTGGGTGGGCAAGGGCGTGGCCATGCGCCTGCGCGGCCTGGGCGCCGAGGTGATCGTCACGGAAGTGGACGCAACGAAGGCGCTCGACGCGCGGATGGAGGGCTTCCGCGTGATGCGCATGATCGACGCGGTGCGGGAGGCCGACTTCGTCGTCACCACCACCGGCGGCCTCAACGTGGTGGACGCGCCGCACTTCGCGGTGATGAAGGACCAGTGCATCCTGTCCAATGTCGGGCACTTCAATCGCGAGATCAACATCCCGGCGCTGCGCGCGGCCGCCACGGCGGCGCGGGTGGTGCGGCCCGACGTGGAGGAGTTCACCTTCGAGGGCGGCCGTCGTGTGTACCTGCTGGCCAACGGCGAGCTCGTGAACATCGCCGTGGGGCAGGGGCACCCCGCCGAGATCATGGACATGACCTTCGCGCTGCAGTCGCTGGCGCCGAAGTACCTGCTCGACCACCGGCAGGCGCTGGAGGCGCGGTTCTACCCCGTGCCAGCCGAGCTGGACGAGCAGGTCGCCCGCATGAAGCTCGAGACGCTCGGTATCCAGATCGACACGCGGTCCGACGAACAGCGGCAGTACGACGACTTCTACTGAGCGCATCCGGCTTCACGATAAAATCGGGGGCGTGCCCAAAGTCCGGGACGCCATCAAGCTCATCGAGGCGGACGGCTGGCGCGAGGTCGCAACCAAGGGCAGCCATCGGCAGTTCAAGCATCCGACCAAGCCTGGGCGCGCAGATAGACCGCGACTACGGCCCGGCAGAGCGTGTGGTCCCACCGGCACCGTCTCGTTCTGGTCGTGCACGTCCTTCGAGTCCGACGAGATGCAGAGCAGGCCGGTGACGACCTCGCCCTTCCGCCGGTGCTCACGAATGTGCGCATCAGCCGCGTCGCGGCCGGAACTACCGGGGCCCGCCGTGGTGGGCGAGCGGGGTGCCGATCATGACGTCACGCGGTGCAGGCGCGCGTTCACCACCGCCAGTTGATCGCCCGACACCGGGAGTGTCTTCAGGCGCTCGTTCAGCACACTCGGCACTGCCATGTGCTCGCGCACGAGCACGTGCACAAAGTCCAGGTCCTTGTCCCTCCCAGCGACCAGCTTTGAGAGCGCCAGATCGTGGACCTCGAGGCACCAGCCGATGGCACCGCCGGTGTTCTCATTCTGAATCGGCACAAGGCGGTCCCCCCAGCCGGTTGGCAGAGTCGCCGTCGTGTCGTCGATGCCATGCGCGTAGTAGCCGAACGCCTCGTGGAACGCCGACAATTCGCCAATCGCACCATCAATCAGGGCAGACTTGTCGGGGGCGTGGCGCGGATAAACGTCGGCGTCCATTGACATCAGAAGAGCGGTTGGTGCGTCCGGAAATTGTCCCAACACCGCGTGACTGCCGATGATCACGATCTCCCGTTCATCGGACACCGCCGCCGACGCCCGCACGATGTGCTCAAGCGCGGCGCGGTTCATAGCGGCGAAGAATGACCTGACGCTCTTGCGGTGTCAGGAGTCCGGCAAACGGACTGGATTGTCGCAGGCGAGTGGCTCGCTCGCCGGAGGATTGCATCAACTCGATCAGGGCCGGCAACGGCGTCGTGTCGAGCAAGCGCGCCCACTCGTGCAGCGAGTCAGCTGGGTTGACGAGTAACCAGCGCCGGAGGTTCGCGCGCGCCACGTCCAGCAGCTCCGGCTGCGCCGCCAACTTGGCTGCGACGGCGCCGTGCAACGCCAGGCTGCGGCGGTCGATCCACTCGTGGGCTCGCACGAGTGGAGTATATGCGACTCGCGGCGTCGGCCGAAGGCGCGAGGCCGGGCGAGGCACGGGCGCCAGGTCTTGACCGCATTGTGGGACCCACCGAGGCGCTGCTGCCGCAGGTCTCGCGATCTTGGTGTTTCGAACCCGAGACGAATCCTTAAATCACCAGATCCCGAAATCCCCACCCAAATCACGACATCACCAGATCACCAAATCATCTCTTACCGGAACTGCTGCTGGAGCTTCTGCAGCGCGTCGTTACCGGGGCAGAGCTGGGCGTGCGGCAGGTTGTAGAGCGGACCGGGCACGGTCTCGTTCT
>CAYHCX010000091.1:0-16162 GCA_964355095.1 uncultured Acidobacterium sp. | reverse complement strand
AGAAGTTAGAAGTTAGAAGTTAGAAGTTAGAAGTTAGAAGTTAGAAGTTAGAAGTGAGAAGTGAGAAGTGAAAAGGCTACGCGGTGCTCTCCAGCGCGCTGGGGGGCATGTGGCCGAGTCGCATCGAGATGCGGCGCGCCAGATCCCAGGCGCCGCGGTGGTGTTCGGTCAGTATGGGCCGGTCGTCGGCGCCGTGGCCGAAGACGCCCACGCGGGCGACTTCGTCTCCGGTGTAGTCCCTCACCGGCGCGCAGGTGCAGAACAGCCGCTGCAGCGCGTCGGGCTCCATCGGCGGCGGTCCCATGCGCACGACCGTCACTTCGGGCCGGGTCAGTTCGGCGGATGCCGCGAGCCGCAGGCAACTGAGCCGGCGCGTCGCCTGCCGCGGTGAAAAGTAGATGGCGCAGTGCCCCGGCATTTCCTTGCCGTACACGGTGCGCATGGCCACTTCGTCCGGGCCCGTGCTCCACAGGTATGTCACTTCCCCGCTGGCGGGAATGGCGATGAACCCGCGATACGGCGTGCGCAGCACGTACTCCCGCATGATCGGGTAGGCGTGCAGCCGCAGCTCCGACTGCCCGAGCGATCGAAAACTCAGGTCGAGCATTTTCAGCGTGAGCCCGTAGCGTTGAGTCTCGTCATCCTGGCGCACGTAGCCGCGGCGCTTCAGGACGCCAAGCAGGCGATGCACGGTGGATGCGGGCTGGCGGAGGGCACGAGCGAGGTCCGAGAGGTTCATGCCGCGCGGCACGCCGCTCAACACTTCGCAGACTTCGAGCGCCTTGTCGATGGAGGTGAGGGCGCCGGCCGGCCGAGGTGAGGGCTCTGGAGTTGATTCCACTATGCGGAACGACGTTTCAGATAATTAACTGTACCGCTCACCCCCTTCCCTGTCAAGGCGTTACAGGCATACGATGAACGTCCGCATCGTGCCGAATTCCCTGATTGGAAAGACCCTCGGGCACTACCGCATCGTGGACCAGCTTGGCGCTGGCGGCATGGGCGTCGTGTACCGCGCACAGGATCTCAAGCTTGGCCGCCAGGTGGCGCTCAAGGTGCTGCCGGCCGCCAGCAGCGACAACGTAGAGGCCATCGAGCGCTTCAAGCGAGAGGCGCGCACCGCCTCCTCGCTGAACCACCCGAACATCTGCACGATCTACGGCTTCGACGAACACGACGGCCAGCTCTATCTCGTCATGGAGTTGCTGGACGGCGAGCCGCTCGATCACCGCCTGTCGGGCAAGCCGCTCGACCTGCGGCTGATGCTCGACATCGCCACGCAGGTCGCCGACGCGCTCGACGCGGCGCACACCGAAGGCATCCTCCACCGCGACGTGAAGCCGGCCAACATCTTCATCACGCGGCGGGGCTCGGTGAAGGTGCTCGACTTCGGCCTCGCCAAGCTGTCGCCCGACTATCGCCGCTCGGCGCGGCGCTTCGACGCCACCAACGAAACGCGCGTGCCCGAACACTTCACGAGCGTTGCCGGCACCACGGTCGGCACCATCGCCTACATGTCGCCGGAACAGGCGCGCGGCGATGACGTGGACCCGCGGACCGACCTCTTCTCGTTCGGCGTCGTGCTGTACGAGATGGCCACCGGGAAGCAGAGTTTCCCCGGCCACACCACCGCGGTGGTGTTCGACGGCATCCTCAATCGCGACCCGGCGCCGCCAAGCACGCTCAACGCCTCGGTGCCCGGCGAGCTCGATCGCATTGTCTCAAAGGCGCTCGAGAAGGATCGGTCGCTGCGCTATCAGACCGCCGCCGACCTCGGTGCCGATCTCAAGCGGCTGCGCCGCGATTCCGGCTCGCGGCAGATCGCGGTGCCGGCGGCCATCGCCTCAAGCAATCCGGATGCGCCGACCGTCGTGCTCCCGTCGGGAACGACGCAAGTCGCCTCGGGATCCGGCGCGCCACCGGTCATCCCATCCGGCGCCGGTACGGCCCTGGCCTCCGGTTCGGTCCCACCGGCGGCATTGCAGTCGGGCGTGAGCAAGCCCTGGGTCTTCGGCGCCGGCATGGGCGTGGTCATGATCGCGGCCATTGCCGCCGGCCTGGGCGCGTATTTCGCCAGCCGCGGCGGCGTCGCGACCGACACTGCGCAGCAAGCGGCCGCACCGCCACCGGCGCCCGATGCCTCGGCCGCGGCGGGCACACTCGCCGCTCCGCCACCGGCAACGCCAGCGGCCGCGACGCCTGGTCCCTCCGCCAGGCCGCCGGCTCCGGCTAGCGGGACGGCGGCGAAGCCGGCCGGTCCCGCGGCATCACCCGCCAAACCGGCGGCCAAGCCGGCGACGGCGGCCACGGCACCCGCGCCGGCCGCCTCTCGCGACGTCGAGGCCATGCAGCGGCTGGAAGTGGCCCGCGCGAAGGCCGCCAACAACCTGAACGACCAGGCGCTCGCCGACCTCAAGCAGATCATCGTGGACTATCCCGGCTCACGCGCCGGCGCCGAGGCCTCGCTGCTGGCGGCGGATCTCCACGAGAAGACCGGCCGCCTCGACGATGCGATGGCGGCGTTGGTGGAGTTCGAGAGCCGCTTCGCCGGGGACCGGCGGGCCGCCGACAGCAAGCTGCGCCGATCGCAAATGCTCGGCCGCCAGCGCCAGCCTCGCGCGCAAATCCAGTCGCGCGAGCTGCTCGCGGAAGTCGCGCGCGACTTTCCCGGAACCCCGCAAGCCAACCTGGCGCTGCAGACGAAGTTGCGGATCGAGACCGAGCGGAAGGATCTGCGCGAGATCGATCCGGTCATCAAGATCGAGGTGCCGGCGGTCATGGTGACGCTGCGAACCGTGATCGAGCAGTTTCCGGATACGCCGCAGTCGATGGCGGCGCGCAACCGGCTGGCCGCCATGCTCGGCGGCATGAACCGGCACCAGGATGCCGCGCACGTGCTCGAGGATCTGGCCGCGCACTTCCCCGACAATCCGATGGACGTGTGGTTCCGCCTCGCCGAGCTCTACGAGCGCCGGCTGAACGACCCGGTCAAGGCCAAGGAGGCGTACGCAAAGGTGCCGCAAGGCTCGGCGCGCTACGCCGAGGCCCAGCGCCGGCTGAATCGCCGGTAGCCTCCCGCCGGCGGGATCAACAGGGCGAACCACACCCGGGCGCGCAATCTACCTCGAGCCGTCGGTGGTCGGAAACAGCAACCTCGGCGTGCTGCCTGTCGAGGAAGTTTTTCTGATGGAGCCTCGACGAATGACGAAGACCTTACTGACAGGATCGTGCATGGCGGCGATTGTCGCCGTCTCAGCGGCGGCATGCGGTGGCGGCGGATCGGCGACCCCAACGACGCCCACGGCCACGCCCACGCCTACCCCGACACCGGTCAGCGAAACGGCGACGATCACCATCGGCAGTAATGGCGCGGTGAGTCCGTCCAGCGTGACGATCGTCCGCGGCGGCCGCGTGACGTTCGTGAATAACCACAATCGGTCGCACGAGATGGTCTCGGATCCGCATCCGGAGCATTCTCAGTGTCCGGAGGTTAACGACGCTGGGTTCTTGAATCCGGGGCAGTCACGAGCCACCGGCAACTTGAACATCGCCCGAACCTGCGGGTTTCACGACCACAACCTGCCCAACGACGCGGGCCTGAAGGGCACGATCATCATTCAGTAGTCGTAGACGCCCTTGCCGGCCTTGCGGCCCAACCGTCCGTCGCGGACGTACTGCTCGAGCAGGGGGCAGGGGCGGAACTTCTCGCCGAGCGTCCGGTGCAGGTACTGCAGGATGCTCAGGCGGGTGTCGAGCCCCACCAGGTCCACCAGTTCGAACGGCCCCATCGGGTGGTTCAACCCGAGCTTGAGCGCCTTGTCGATGTCGCGCGCGCTCGCCACGCCTTCCTGCAGCATGTAGAACGCCTCGTTGCCGATTATCGCGTTGATGCGCGAGGTGACGAAGCCCGGCGATTCCTTGACGAGCACCGTCTCCTTCCCCATCTTCGCCGACACCGCTTGCATCACCGCGATCGTCTCCGGCGTGGTCTCAAGCGCCTTCACCACCTCGATCAGCTTCATGCGATGGACGGGGTTGAAGAAATGCATGCCGCCCATGCGGCCCGGGTTGGCCAGCACCGCGGCCATCTCGGTGATGCTGAGCGCCGAGGTGTTCGAGGCCAGCACGGTGTGGGCCGGCGCCGCCGCGTCCACCTCGCGGAAGAGCGCCAGCTTGAGGTCGATCTTCTCCGGCGCCGCCTCGATCACGATGTCGGCGTCGCGCACGGCGTCGGCGACGACGGTGCACAGCCGGAGGCGCGCGCGCATTGACGCCGCCTCATCAGCCGTGACCTTGCCCAACTCGACGCCCTTCTGGATCACGGCGTCGATCGCGGCCTGGCCCTTGTCCAACTGCGCCGCCGAGACATCGTAGAGCGCCGTGGCGTAGCCGGCGGCCATCGCGGCATGCGCAACGCCGTGGCCCATCGTGCCGGCGCCGAGCACCGCCACCGTCTTAACGTCCATGGAAGTCCGGCTTTCGCTTCTCGGTGATCGTGGCGATGCCGTCTAGGATTCGATACGAGATGTTGTTCGTGTCCATGCGTCGGGCTGACAGGCATTTCGAGAATTGATCTCTGTGTCTCTGTGTCTCCGTGGCCCGTCCGTGATCAGGCCTCAGTACGGACGTACTCGAAGTCGATCGCCTGCCGGTTGATGCCACGCTGCGGCGGCGCGATGTAGTTGGCGAACTGGCCCGGCTTGTAGACCGGGGTGGCCTGGATGCTATGGAGGTACTGCTTGTCCTCCGGCGAGGGCAGCCATTCGTACTTCTTGCGCTCCCACTCTTCGGTGGTCAGCGGGGTGCCGTAGGGATCGAAGTGCTTGCCGGCATAGACGCCCACCTTGCGGTGGAACTTGCGCGACGGCAGCACGATGCGGTCCGACATGCCGTGCGCCTCGAGCACGCGCTTGTTCCAGCGATCGACGCCGGCCTGGCAGTCGCCGACGTACCAGTCGCGCAGCACCTCGTTCAGCGCGTTGCGCATCGGCACCTCCTCGCGGATGATGCGGCCGCTGTCGTCCATCATGTCGAGCACGTACATGTTGGCCGCCAGCACGTGGTCGTCGGCGAACTTGTCTTCTTCGGCGCGGCCCTTGAGGCCGTTCGAGAAATAGGCGGCGGCGTTGCTCGACACTTCGCTGCCGTGCAGGTCGAGGCTCTGGCTGAACCAGAAGTTGACGAACTTCTGGACGAGCGGCAGGTCGATGCCGCCGGCCCGGCGGACGTCGCCGGAGAAGCCGGATTCGCGCAACAGCTGGCAGGTGCGCTCGATGATGCGGGCGATGCCGGTCTCGCCGACGAACATGTGGTGCGCCTCCTCGGTCAGCATGAAGCGGGTCGTGCGCGACAGCGGATCCAGCGAGCTTTCCGACAGCGACAGCAGCTGCGACTTGCCGTCGCGGTCGGTGAACATCGTGAAGGCGAAGAAGTCGAGCCAGGTGTCGATCGGCTCGTTGAAGGCTTCGAGCATGCGCGGGGTGTCGTCGTTGCCGCTGCGCCGATCGAGCAGCGCCTCCGCCTCTTCGCGGCCGTCGCGGCCGAAGTGCGAGTGCAGCAGGTAGACCATCGCCCAGAGGTGACGGCCTTCCTCGACGTTCACCTGGAACAGGTTGCGCAGGTCGTAGAGGCTCGGGCAGTGCGCGCCGAGCGACCGCTGCTGCTCCACGCTGGCGGGTTCGGTGTCGCCCTGGATGACGATCAGCCGGCGGAGCTGGTTGCGGAACTCGCCCGGCACTTCCTGCCAGACCGGCTGGCCCTTGAAGTCGCCAAAGCCAATGCGGCGGTCGTGGGTCGGCTCGGCCAGGAAGATGCCCCAGCGGTACTCGGGCAGCTTGACATAGTCGAAGTGCGCCCACCCGGCGGCGTCCACGCTGACGGCGGTGCGGAGGTAGACCTGGTGGCTGTCCTGGAAGCCGGGCGGCCCCATGTCGCGCCACCAATCGAGATAGGCCGGCTGCCAGTGCTCGAGCGCGCGCAGCAGCCGCTTGTTGTCGGACAGGTTGACGTTATTGGGAATGCGTTCGGCGGAAATCATGGACGCGCCCTCGTAACTAGATCTGCGTCATCTGCGTCATCCACCGTCGCGCTGGCAGCGCTCCGGCGGACAAGTCTGCGGCCCTGGTCTTCGGCGTCATCACATCTGCGGCTTACGTCCGCGTGAAATCAAAGGTCGGCCGGCCTTCGCGGCCGTAGGTCATCAGCGCGCCGCGCTCACCCACCGCGTTGGGCCGCTGGAAGATCCAGTTCTGCCAGGCGGTGAGGCGCCCGAAGATCTTGGTCTCCATCGTCTCCGGGCCGGCGAAGCGCAGGTTGGCCTCCATGCCGGTCAGTGCGTCGGGCGAAAACGCCGCCCGTGCCTCGAGCGCCATGCGCACCTCGTCGTCCCAGTCGATGTCGTCGGGGGCCGAGAACACGAGACCGGCCGCCAGCGCTTCCTGCGCGTCGAACGGGCCGTCGTGCGAAAACGCCGTGCCCACGGAGTCGGGCTCGCCAAGGAACCGCACCTGCAGGCGCGTGATGCCGTTGCTCATCGGATAGGCGCCGCCGTTCATCACCGACAGTGCGATGGAGTTCGGCTCGTCGGGATGGTCGAGCATGTAGACGCGATCGGCGGCGAGCGCGAGTTCGAAGAGCGTGCCGGCAAACGCGTTGCCCGGCTCGATCAGCGCGAAGAAGCTGCGCGAGGTCAGGTCCACACGCTTCAGCGTGCGGCGGATCAGGCTGACGATCTCGCGCACGAGCCAGTCGGACTTGTGGGCGTCGAGCGAGGCATCCACCGCGAGCACGGCGTTCGGGTCGCCGGTCGCGCGCAGCACCACGGTACCGATCTCCGGCTCGTTGAGCCGCAGCCGCAGCAGCGCGTCGTCGAGTTCGCGGAACGCGCGGATGGCCCACGACTGATCGCCGGCGGCCAGAAATTCATCCGGCGTGGCGGGCTGGGGCGAGTCTGGCGCGGCGATGGTCAGCGCGCACCGCCGCTTGGCGCGATCGATCAACACCTTCACGTACTTGTACTGGATGGTGTCGCCGTCGATCGACGGGTTGAGCGGGCCGAGCGTGACGCCGGGGCCCGCCTGCGGCCGGTCGGATTGCGCCGCCAGCTCGTTCGCGCGCCTGGCGACGGCCTCCTGGAACTTGCTGGTGGGATGCACGGCGTCCACGAAGCGGCCTTCCACGGCGCGCTTGCCGCGCACGCCTTCGACCAGCGTGCTGAAGTCGTCGGCGAGGTCGCGCCGCACCTTGCGCTTGTCAACGACGCGGGTCAGCCCGCCGGTGCCGGGCAGCACGCCCAGAAGCGGGGTCTCCGGCAGCCCCACCGACGCGCTGCCGTCGTCCACCAGCAGGATCTCGTCGCAGGCCAGCGCCAGCTCGTAGCCGCCGCCGGCGCAAATGCCGTTCACGGCGGCCAGGAACTTGATGCCGCTGTGGGCGCTCATGTCTTCCATGCCCAGCCGCGTCTCGTTGGTGAACTTGCAGAAGTTCACCTTGAAGGCGTGGCTCGAGCTGCCGAGCATGAAGATGTTGGCGCCGGCGCAGAAGATGCGCGGCTTGAGGCTGGTGAGCACGACCGCGTGGACCTCGGGGTGTTCGAAGCGCAGCCGCTGGAGCACGTCGGCCAATTCGATGTCGACGCCGAGGTCGTAGGAATTGAGCTTGAGCTTGTAATCGCTGGGCCGCATGCCGGCGTCTTCGTTCACATCCATGGCGAGCGTCGCGACGTTGCCGTCCACGGTCAACTTCCAGTGCTGGTATTGGGCGGGAGAGGTCTCGAAGGTCACAGACGGGGTCGTCACGGTGTGTTCCACCATGGCAGTTTACACGTTCTTAAACGCTCGTTCAAATGTATGCTATGAAAGTCAGTCGTTTGTACGAAACCAGCGCGGGGTCAGACCCTTGCGTGAGGCCCCTATGGCCAAGTCAACATCGGCATCGGATCGCCGCACTGAAATCCTCAAGAGCGCCGCCGCCGCGTTCCGCCGGCGCGGCTATCATGGCGCGAGCGTTGACGAGATTGCCTCGGCGCTGGAAATGACCAAGGGCAACCTCTACTACTACTTCAAGAACAAGGAAGAGATTCTCTTCGCCTGCCACGATTACTCGCTGGACCTGCTGCTCACGCTGATGGCCAACGTGCAGGCGGAAACGTCCAGCCCGGACGCCAAGCTGCGCAAGCTGGTGCTCGCCTTCGTGCACCTGATCCTCGACGAACTCCACGGCACCGCCCTCACCCTCGACCCGGAAGCGCTGTCGCCGGTGCTCTTCAAGCGCGTGATCGCCAAGCGCGACCAGTTCGACCAGGGCGTGCGCGCGATCATTCAGCAGGGCATCGACGAGGGGCTGCTCAAGCCCGGCGACCCCAAGCTGATCGAGTTCGCGATGATGGGCGCCATCAACTGGATTCCGAAGTGGTTTGCTCCCGAAGGCCCGGCGACGTCCGATCAGATCGGCGACGCCTTTGTCGCCTACCTGGTCGGCGGTCTTCTCAAGAAATAGTCCGGATTTCGCCCTGGCTCGATCACGCTGGCCCAATCGCCTCCATCAGGATGCCGACCGCCTTGCGCAGCGCGCGACCGCCGGGCGCCGCCCCCTTGTAGTGCCCGAGCCGGACGATCGCGAGCTGGTGCGACGGGATCATCAGGACCGTCTGACCACCGACGCCCGACATATAGAACGCTTCCTTCGGAGCGGGGAACGTGCTGTCGCCGTTGATCCAGAACAGACCGCCGTAGATCGGGCGCTGGTCGGCTTCCCAGGCGGGCGCGAGCGTGCGCACGAACCTGGCGTAGCCTTCCGGCAGGATCCGCTGGCCGTTCCACACACCGTCCTGCAGGTACAGGTTGGCAATGCGCGCCCAGTCGCGACCCGAGCCCAGTTCGTAGCCGTGGGTAAGGAAGTTGCCGTAGGGATCGGTGTCCATCACCATCGTGCGGATGCCGAGCCGGTCGAACAGCGCGCGCTGCGGGAAGGAATGGTAGTCCTCCTTGCGCTTCTCCACCGCCAGACGAATCAGGTAGTTGGTCAGCACCGGATCGGTGTTTCGATACCGACCGACCGTATTCGGTGGCCACTGCAGGGGACGCGTCGCGGCGTACTGGTACGAATCAATGCTGCCCGTATACAGGTAAAGGTGATCGGGATACGGCCCGTTCTCGTCGTAGTCCGGATCCAGCGGCGCGCGGATGCGAAGCCCGCTCGACATGTGGAGGATGTCCATGATGCGGATCTTCGCGCGCGGATCGCCGGGCGTCTGCCACTCGGGAATGGGAGCCGGCTGTTCGAGTGTATAGACGCCCTGCTTGATCAGCACACCCATCAGCGTGCCGCTGAGGCTCTTCCCCATCGACCAGCTCTCGAGCGGCGTGCCCGGCGTGATGTTGTCGCCGTAGCGTTCGGCGATGATGCGCCCCTTGTAGGTGACGACGAAGGCGGCGGTCATGCCGGCGGGGTCGAAGGCCGCGTCAACGGCCTGCTGCACCCTGGCCAGGTCGACCCCGGCGGGCAAAGCGCCAGTCGGCGTCACGTCGCCCATCGGCCACGGCTGCGTCTTCGGGTCGGGCAGCGCGCTCCTGACGATGGACGGCGTGAAGAATACGTCGGTCTTGCCGATCGGCAGCGTGACGCACCCCTGGCTGCCGACCTGTTTGGCCACCCGCACCGTGCCATTCGGCATGGTCACTTCGACCGTGCGCCTGGCGCGATCGACCTTCGGCGTGCCGAGCTTCGCGCGCTCGGCGTACGGCGCGGTGAAGTAGCCGACGTTCTCAGCGGCAAACGCCGGATCGAGACCGCTAACGAAGACGGCCGAGCACATGATCTTCGCGTAGCCAGAGGCGTAGTGTTCCAGCGGGTCGCCGGGCGGCGGCACGTAGGGCGTGTTCAGCTCGAGCGACTTGGCGCGCGCAACCAGCAACCGGCGCGCATCAGCCGGCGTCTGCGCGATGGCGGCAACCGCCGACAGGGCAATGCCAAGCAGGACGGCCCATGTCTTTGTCATGAGGCCGCATTTATAGCACGAGACACCGCGTCCTACTGGGCCGTTTCGCCCGGCGTCAGCTTCAACACCTCAATCCCCGACCCCGCCAGCTGCTGCTCGAGTTGTTCCGGCGTGCCGGTGAGCAGCGGGAACGTCGCGTAGTGCATCGGCACCACCTGTTTCACGCCGAGCCATTTCGCGGCCATGGCGGCGGTGTCGGGCCCCATCGTGAAGCGATCGCCGATCGGCAGGAACGCGATGTCAGGCTGGTAGAGCTCGCCGATCATCTTCATGTCGCCAAAGAGCGACGTGTCGCCGGCGAAGTAGATGGTCTGCCCGTTTTCGAGCTTGACGATGAAGCCGCCCGGCTCGCCCAGGTAGACAATGCCGGCGTCGTCAAAGCTGCTGCTGTGGCGCGCATCGGTCATGGTGATGCGCAGTCCCTTCACCGTGATCGTGCCGCCCTTGTTCATGGGCTCCATGTTCTGGACGCCCTTGGTGCCCAGCCACGAATAGATCTCCCAGTTGCCGACGACGGTGGCGCCAGTGGACTTGGCCATGGCGGCGGCGTCGGTAATGTGATCGCTGTGGCCGTGGGAGACCAGGATCAGGTCGGCCTTTTTCGGCCTGGCCGCTTCAGGGAACGACGGGTTACCCGTATACCAGGGATCGAACAAGACCTCTCTCCCGCCGGGGGTTCTCAGCCGGAATGACGAGTGGCCTAACCAGGTGATCGCTAAGTTCTCCATACCAAGACTTTAACCACGAACGACACGAAGTTACAAAGCCAAGGACACGAAACGGACGATCTCGGAGCCTTTCAGTTACACTGGATCCGAGATGGTCGAAGCCCCGCTGCACTTCATCAAGCCCGCCACCTCCGCCGAGGTTGCGGCGGCCAGGCGCGAACCCAAGCCGGAATGGCTGAAGGTCCGCGCGCCGGGGTCGGCGAACTACCTCCGCCTGCGCGGCATCATGCGCGACCTCACGCTCAACACGGTCTGCGAAGACGCGCACTGCCCCAACATTGGCGAGTGCTGGCACCACGGCACGGCGACCTTCATGATCCTCGGCGACGTCTGCACGCGCGCCTGCACCTACTGCGCGGTGGCGCACGGCAAGCCCGCCGCCCTCGACATCGACGAGCCGCGGCGCATCGGCGAGGCCGTCGGGCAGATGAACCTGAAGTACGCGGTGATCACCTCGGTCGATCGCGACGACCAGCCCGACGGCGGCGCCGGCATCTTCGCGGACACCATCCGCGAGATCAAGCAGCGCCTGCCCGAGTGCCGCGTCGAAGTGCTGATCCCCGACTTCAAGGGCGAGGCCGGCCCGCTCGAAATCGTGCTCAACGCGAAGCCCGACATCCTCAACCACAACACCGAGACCGTGCCGCGCCTCTATCGGGCGGTGCGCTCGGGCGGCAAGTACGCGCGCACGCTCGCACTGCTCGACCGCGCCCGGCACTTCGCGCCCGGCATCCCGACCAAGACCGGGATGATGATGGGGCTCGGCGAGGAACACGAGGAAGTGGTCCAGGTCTTCAAGGATCTCCGCAATGTCGGTGTCTCGATCCTCACGCTGGGTCAGTACCTGCGGCCGTCGAACGATCACGCCGTGATGACGCGGTATTACCACCCGGACGAGTTCCGGGAACTCAAGCGCATTGCCCTCGGCCTGGGCTTCGTTCACGTCGAGGCCGGACCGCTCGTCCGCAGTTCCTACCACGCGCACGAACAGGCCGATGCCCTTCGACTCGCAGGTCACACGTAACGTGCGGCCCGCTCGCTCAGGACAAGCCGCGCACTTGTGATTGTTGATGGCGCCCAGGCTCTCGATTCTTCTGACCTCCTGATCTCCTGTTGATTCTAGGATCTGCGGCGGGGCTTGTAGACGTGCGTCGCCTGGCCGAAGAACATCTCGGCCGCCTCCATCACCGTCTCCGACAGCGTTGGATGCGGGTGGATGGTGAGCTTCACGTCTGAGGCCGTGGCGCCCATCTCGATCGCCAGCACGCCCTCGGCGATCAACTCGCCCGCGCCCGATCCGACGATGCCGACGCCGAGAATGCGCTCGGTGGCGGGATCGATCAGGAGCTTGGTCATGCCGTCCGTACGATCGATGGCAATCGCGCGGCCTGAGGCCGGCCACGGGAACTTGGCGACGTCCACCTTGATGCCCTGCTTCTCGGCATCGGCTTCGGTGAGGCCCGCCCACGCGATTTCCGGATCGGTGAACACCACTGCTGGAATGGCCGCGGGTTCGAACACCACCTGGCGGCCCTCGATGGCCTCCACCGCGACCCGCGCCTCGTGCGACGCTTTGTGCGCCAGCATCGGCTCGCCCGCGACGTCGCCGATGGCGAAGATCGTCGGCTCGGCGGTGCGGCGCTGGCCGTCGGTCTCGATGAAGCCCCTGGCGTCAACCTTGACCTTGGTCTTGTCCAGGCCGGCGATCGTCGCGTTGGGACGCCGGCCGATGGCGACCAGCACGTAGTCGTAGGTCGCTTCCTTCGGCGCGCCCTCGCCCTCGAACGTCACTTTGATGCCCGCGGGGGCTGAAGCCCCCGCGTTCCGAACGTCGGTGAGCGAGGTGACCTTGGTCGACACCATGACCTTGTCGTAGATCGTCTCGATGCGCTGCGACAGGACCTTGACCAGGTCGCGGTCGGCGCCGGGCAGCAGTCCGGGCGTCATCTCGACCACCGACACCTTGGTGCCGAGCGCGGCGTAGACGGAGCCCAGTTCCAACCCGATGTAGCCGCCGCCGACGACGAGCATCGTCTTCGGGATCTCCGGCAGCTCCAGCGCGGTGGTCGAATCCAGCACGCGCGGCGAGTCGATGGTCAGCGACGGGATCTTCGTCGGCGTCGAGCCGGTCGCCACGATCATGCAGTCAACGGTGATGGTCTCTTCCCGGCCATCCGTCCTCTTTACCTGGATGGTCTTGGGATCGACGATCGACGCCCAGCCCTGGACGTAGTTCACCTTGCGGAACTTCGCCACCTGCCCGGTGCCGCTGGTCAGCTTCTCGACGACGCGGTTCTTGTAGTCGCGGAGCTTGTTGACGTCGATCTTCGGCGCGCCGAAGTCGATGCCCCAGTCCCTGGCGTGCTTCGCCTCATCCAGCACCTTGGCGACGTGCAGCAGCGCCTTGGACGGAATGCACCCGCGGTACAGGCACACACCGCCCGGGTTCTTCTCGTTGTCGATGAGGGTGACTCGCAGCCCCAGGTCCGCCGCGTAAAATGCGGCAGCGTAGCCGCCGGGGCCGGCGCCGATTACTGCAATGTGTCTGGACATAGGCTTGAGACCTGGGACTTGGGGCTTGAGCCGGTGGCCGGCTCTTTCAAGTCCCAAGCCACAAGCCCCAAGCCGACCGTGCTATCCGCGCAGCGCGAGCGTGAAGGGATTCTCGAGCGCTTCGGCGACCCAGCGCAGGAAGCGAATGGCGTCCGCGCCATCGATCAAGCGGTGATCGTAGCTGAGCGAGAGCGGCAGCATCTGGCGGGGCTCGAACGTCGTGCCGTTCCACACCGGCTCGAGCACGCCGCGCGAGATGCCGAGAATCGCGACTTCGGGCCAGTTGATGATCGGCGTGAACGCCGTGCCGCCAATACCACCGAGGTTCGAGATCGACATCGAGCCGCCCGACATGTCGTCGAGCGTCAGCTTGCGCGCCTTCGCCTTGTCAGCCAGCTGCTGAATCTCCACCGACAGCTGGATCAGGTTCTTCTGATCGGCGTTGCGGATCACCGGCACCAGCAGGCCGTTCTCGGTGTCGACCGCGAGGCCGACGTTGATGTATTTCTTGTAGACAATCGCCTCGCCCGCCGCGTCCACTGACGCGTTGAACTGCGGGAACGCCTTGAGGGCGGTGGCGATCACCTTGGCGGCGACGGCAGTGACCGTGAGGTTGCCGCCGGCCTTCTCGGCCTCGCCACGGTACTTCTTGCGCATCTGCTCGAGGCCGGTGATGTCGGCCTTGTCGAACTGGGTGACGTGCGGGATGGTGTTCCACGCGTGGCTCAGGTGCTCCGTCGTCTTGCGGCGAATGCCCGACATGGCCTTGCGCTCGACCTCGCCCCACTTGGAGAAGTCCGGCAGCGCCGGACCGGAACCCGCGGGACGCGCCGCCGCGGCCGCCTGGCCGCCGCTGCCGAAGCTGTTCATCACCCGCTTCGCGAATTCCTTCACATCGTCCTGGGTAATACGCCCACCAGGACCGGTGCCCGCAACCTGGCTCACGTCCACGCCGATCTCGCGCGCGAGACGCCGGACCGATGGCGCCGCCGGCGCCGACGTCAGCACTGACGCGGCCGCCGGTGCCGGCGCCGCGACCGGCGCGGGGGCCGGGCGACCCGCCGCGATATCAACGACCGACGCACGAGGACGTTCGGCCGCGGCAGGCGCCGCCTCGACTTTCGGCGCTTCCACCTTCGCCGGCTCTGGAGCGGCGGCGGCAACCGTGCCACCAGTACCATTCGCCATCACGAGGACGACCTGCCCAGGCTTGAGCTTGTCGCCCACCTTGGCCTTGATCTCCTTCACCGTGCCGGCCACGTCGGATGGCACTTCGATGGTCGCCTTGTCGGTTTCGAGTTCGACCACTGGCTGATCGACCTTGATGGTGTCGCCGACCTTGACCAGTACCTTGAGGACGTCGCCCTGGGCGACGCCGTCACCGAGATTCGGGAGAATGAAATCGGCCACGTTTAGCTCACCGCCGGGTTCGACTTCTCGGCGTCGATGCCGAGGTCCTTGATCGCCTGTGCCACGACCTTCGGTTCCACCTGCTTGTCCTCCATCAGGGAGTGCAGGGTCGCCAGCACGATGAAGCGCGCGTCCACTTCGAAGAAGTTGCGGAGCGCGGCGCGGGAGTCGCTGCGGCCGAAGCCGTCGGTGCCGAGCGCCTGCAGCGGCCGCGGCAGCCAGCGGTCGATCGCGTCCGGCAGCGTCTTGAGGTAATCGGAGGCGGCCACGAACACGCCGGGCGCGTCCTTGGTGGCCCTGGTGACGTAGGGCACGCGTGGCGCCTCGGTCGGGTGCAGGCGGTTCCAGCGGTCGCAGGCGTGGCCGTCGCGATAGAGGTTCACGTAGCTGGTGACGCTCCACACGTCGGCGCCGACGTGGTAGTTCTCCTCGAGAATCTTCTGCGCCTCGAGTGCCTGCAGCAGGATGGTGCCGCTGCCGAACAACTGCGCGCGCAGCTTGGCCTTGGGCTTGCTGGTCGGCTTGCAGACGTACATCCCCTTGAGGATGCCTTCCCGCACGCCTTCCGGCATCACCGGGTGCTGGTACTGCTCGTTCATCACGGTCAGGTAATAGAACACGTCTTCCTGATCGTGATACATGCGCTTGATGCCGTCTTCGATGATCACCGCCAGCTCGTAGGCGAAGGCGGGATCGTACGACTGGCAGGTCGGCACCGGCAGCGCCAGCACGTGGCTCTGGCCGTCTTCGTGCTGCAGGCCTTCGCCGTTGAGCGTGGTGCGGCCGGCGGTGCCGCCCACCACGAAACCCTTCATCCGCATGTCGGCGCCGGCCCAGATCAGGTCGCCGACGCGCTGGAAGCCGAACATCGAATAGAAGATGAAGAACGGGATCATGTTGATCCCGTGCGTCGCGTAGGACGTGCCCGCGGCGATGAACGACGACATCGCGCCGGCCTCGTTGATGCCCTCTTCGAGGATCTGGCCGTCGGCTGCTTCCTTGTAATACAGCAGCGTGTCGCGGTCCACCGGCTCGTAGAGCTGGCCGCTGTGCGCGTAAATGCCGATCTGGCGGAACAGTGCTTCCATGCCGAACGTGCGCGCCTCGTCCGGGACAATCGGCACCACGAACTTGCCGATGTGCTCGTCCTTGAGGAGCTTCGACAGCATCTTCACGAACACCATCGTCGTCGAGGCCGTGCGATCACCGGTGCCCTGGTGGAACTCGTCGAAGGCATCGCCCAACGCGGTCGGCATCGGTGCGGTGCGGACCACCCGCTTCGGCACCGAACCGTGCAGCGCCGCGCGGCGCTCCTGGATGTACTTCATCTCGACGCTGTCGGGCGCCGGACGGTAGAACGGCGCGTCCTTGACGTCGTCATCCGAAATCGGGATGCCGAAACGGGTGCGGAACGCCTTGATTTCCTCGTCGTTGAGCTTCTTCTGCTGGTGGGTGACGTTCTTGCCTTCGCCGG
>CAYHCX010000090.1:14643-16264 GCA_964355095.1 uncultured Acidobacterium sp. | reverse complement strand
CTAATCTGTGGCTGTTTCTTCTAGACACGCCGCTGAGTAGGGGTCAGACCCCTACTTCTGTTTGATAGGCGTATCGTCCCTATTGCCCCATTCCTCCCAGGCGCCGTAGTAGTTCCGGAGCCTGGTCAGGTCGTGGCCGATCAACGCCAGCGTGAAGAGGTCGTGCGACGCCCGCATGCCCACCTGGCAATACACCGTCACATCGTCCGATGGCACGACGCCTTTGTCGCTGTAGAGCCTGGTGATCTCCGCGGCGGACCTGAAGGCCTTGGTGACCGGGTCGAGGGTGTCTTCCCAGTACACCGGGACCGACAACTCGATGTCGCCGCCGCGCCTGATGTTGCGAAGGTATCGGCCGTGTCAGAATGGCGGGAACGTCATGACATCGGCCGTTCCCGTCACCTCCAAGCTTCCCGATATCGGGGTCAGCATCTTCACGGTGATGACCCGCCTGGCCAACGAGCACAAGGCCATCAACCTGTCGCAGGGCTTTCCCGACTTCGACTGCGACCCGGCCCTGGTGGACGCGGTGGCCAGGGCCATGCGCGAGGGCCACAACCAGTACGCGCCCATGCCCGGCGTGTTGGCGCTTCGCGAGACCGTCGCGGCCAAGGTCGAGCAGATCTATGGCCCGCGCTACGACCCGGCGACGGAAGTGCTGATTACGTCCGGCGCCACCGCCGGGTTGTACGCGACGCTGACCGCCCTGGTGCACCCGGGCGACGAGGTGGTGCTGTTCGAGCCGTGCTACGACTCGTACGTGCCGGTCATCCGGTTGAGCGGCGGTGTCCCGGTGTTGGTCAGCCTGCGCTATCCGGATTACGCCGTGAACTGGGACGAGGTTCGCCGCGCAATCACACCGCGCACCCGTGCGATCCTCGTCAACACGCCGCACAACCCGACCGGGGCGATGTGGTCGGCGGACGACATGCGGCAGCTGCAGGCGATCGTGGACGGCACCGGCATCATCCTGATTGGCGATGAAGTCTACGAGCACATCATCTTCGACGGCCGCCGGCACGAGAGCTTGCTGCGCTACGAAGGCCTGCGCTCGCGTTCGCTGGTGATCAGCTCATTCGGCAAGACGTTCCACACCACCGGGTGGAAAGTGGGCTACTGCGTTGGGCCGCAGGCGCTGATTGCGGAGGTGACGCGCGTGCACCAGTTCGTGACCTTCACCGTGCACACGCCGTCGCAGATCGCGTTCGCGGATTTCGTGCGGCGTGATCCCGGCGCCAAAGACCTGTCGGGGTTCTACCAGCAGAAGCGCGACCTGTTTCTGCAACTGACGGCCGGCTCGCGCTTCCGGCCGCTGCCGTGCAGTGGCACCTACTTCCAGTTGCTGGACTACTCGGCGATCTCCAAGGAGACCGACAAGGAGATTGCGCACCGGCTGATCGTCGAGCACGGCGTCGCGTCCATTCCCGTGTCGGCGTTCCTCTACCAGGACACCGGCGGCCCGGTGTTGCGGTTCTGCTTCGCGAAGCGCGACGAGACGCTGCGGGCCGCCGCCGAGCGTCTGCTCAAGGTGTGATCAGGGTTCCCGCGCCGTAACCTTGGCGAAGCCGGGCGCGCCTGGTTGTCTTAGCCGCAGATTACGCAGATTCCGCAGATTGGCTGG
>CAYHCX010000090.1:9007-14543 GCA_964355095.1 uncultured Acidobacterium sp. | reverse complement strand
TGGCAGCGGCCTACGGCCGCTCCGCGGGCCCGAGTCTCAATGCGACTGCGCGCCAGCCGCCGTTGCTGAATCGGCGCAATCTGCGTAATCTGCGGCCAAAGTATTTGTCCCTAAAGGATCCGGCGCATGTAGTGCTCGAGTCCGCGGCTCTGGTTCCACTGCTTCGGATAGCCCAGCGACACCTCCTCGAACCTGACGCCATCAATCTGGCGCGATGAGCGGAGATGCAGATGCCCTGATACGACCGCTTCGAGGTTGTAGCGGCGATGCCAGTCGTTGGTGCGCATCGTGCCGCACCAGATCGAGAAGCGCGGAATCCGCGGCAGCACCGCGAGGTCGCGTCGCAGGGGGTAGTGGTTGGCGACAATCAGCCGCGCATCCGGCGGCAGCGCGTCCAGGCGCGACTCGGTGGCGGCGACGCGGGCCGCGCACCACTCGTCGCAGGTGGGATAGGGATCGGGCGCCAGCAGGTCCTCGTCGGCCGAGCGCACGCCTGACGCCGCGGCCCAGGCAACGGCGTCCTCGCGGGCGATGTGGTCGGGCCGGAACGAGTAGTCGAACAGCAGGAAGGTCGGGACAGTTGCGCGCAGCGGACCGTCGCCCGGCCACCGTGCGTACGGATCTTCAGGAGTGAGCACGCCGTGCTTCCGGCACAGCGCGACGAGCCGTTGGTAGTGCGCGACCCCGCGCTGTTGCGCCGGTCGCGTCTTGGGCGTCCACAGGTCGTGATTACCCGGCGTCCAGATCACCTGGGCGAACTTCGGCCCCAGCATCCGCAACACGAAATCCAGGTGCGCCGGCGTCTCGCCGGTGTCGCCGGCGACGATCAGCCAGTCGTCCGGAAACGCCGGCACGGCTTCCACCGCGCGGCGGTTCTCTTCGTGACCGACGTGCAGGTCGCTGGTGGCCCAGAGTCTCACGGCGCGGGTGGCGGCACGACCGTGCGAATGCGGACCGGGAGGTCGGCGCCGGTGCGGCGGATCGCCAGGCCCAGGCGGTGATGGGGCGTGGGCCAGCCCTGCTCGAACTGCCACGTGGCCGGGTCGTCTTGCAGCGACGGCTCAAAGGTGATCGCCGGTGCCCGGTCCGGCGAGAGATGGAAGGCGAAGTCGCCGAGCGGGAGCGCCAGGCCGAAGCCGCGGGCCTTGATGTAGGCCTCCTTCAGCGTCCAGTAATCGAAGAACACGCGCGCCTGCTCGTCTTCCGGCAACGCCTGCAGGGCGGCCACCTCAGCGGGGGCGAAGAACCGCGCTGCCACGTCGTGCGTCAGGCGGCGGCCCGCGTGCTCGACATCCACGCCCACCTCGCGCCCAATGGTGACCGCGCACGCAATCAGGCCGTCAGTGTGGGAGATGTTGAACCGCAGGTCGGGCACGTCCTCCGGGCGGTTGAGAATCTCCGGCCGGCCGTGGACGTTGGCGGTGAACTGCCAGGCGGCGGGTGGCACCGCCGACGCGTATCGGGACAGCATGGTCCGCACCAGCGCGCGGGCGAGGAGGAAGCGATGCCGGTCGCGCTCGAACACGAAGCGCGCCATGCGCGCGTGTTCGTCAGGGGCGAGCAGGGGCAGGTAGTGGTCGAGCCGGGCCAGCGCCTCGGCGTTGTCGGTCAGCACCAGGTCGACGTGAACGGACCGCAGCGGCAGCAGCTCGATCACGCTGCCGCCCGCCTTCGCCGGCGAATCAGCACCACCGCGACCCCGGCCAGCACCGCGAGCGCGGCGAGGCCGATGCCGATCTCGGCGCCGTGGGCCTTCATCAGCTCAATGGCATGCTCGCCGTAGACCACGGCGAGGTAGCCCTGCCCGAAGTAGCGGATGCCGCGGCCGATCAACACCGCCAGCCCGAAGCGCCACGGCGCCACCGAGGCCGCGCCGGCCAGCACCACGAACACCTTGAACGGCACCGGCGGCGGCAGCAGGGCCGGGACCACCACCGCGAGCAGGCCGAACCGCTGGTAGAGCCGCAGGGCGCGATCGACGTGCGATCCCTTAAGCCACTTGCGGATGACGACCTCGCCGCCGCGCTGCGCCACGGTGAACAGCATGAGGCAGCCGAGCAGCGAGCCGGCCGTGGTCATGCCGGCGTAGTACGGCATCCGCTCAGGGAACTTCGTGCTGAGCACGATGATCAGCAGGTCGTTGACTTGCGGGAACGAGAGGAACGACGAGTCGAGCACCGCGATGACGAAGAGGCCGAGGCCACCCCACTCGGTGGCCCACCCCTGGATGGCGGCGATCAGTTGCGCGACGATCACGGCGTGTCAGGATCGAGCGGCGGGGCCACGGTATCGCGCGGGTACATGGCCAGACCGACGGTGGCGAAGATCAGGCTGCGGACGCGGCGGAACAGCGCCAGCGTCCCGCCCCCCACCAGGCCAAGGGCCTTCACCACCGCCACGTTGGACGCCTCGAGCGCGCCGAGGTTGCCCGGGATGGCGCCGCCGGCGACGCTGGCCGATCGCGTGAAGGTTTCGACGATGGTCCCGACCCATGGGGAGATGGGCTGGCCGATGGCCCAGAACACCAGGTACACCTCCATCGCCATCAGCGCGTAACACGCCACGCTGAAGGCGACGAGCAATTCGATCCGGCGGGGATCGGTCCGCGCCAGTTTCAGGAACAGGTCTTCGACGGCGCTGATCGCGTTCACGGTGCGGCCGCCGGCCCAGCGCCAGCCGGTGCGGCGGTGAATGGCCTCGACCAGCGGGCCGAAGTAGCGGCCCGTGCGCATCAGGAAGAGCAGCGAGAGCACCAGGACCACGAGCGCCGTCATCGCAATGCCGCGGAACACGCCCTGCCACGCCGCCGGCAACATGTCGGATGACACCGCCACCGCGGCGAACACGCCGACGCCGACCACGCTCATGATGCCCATGGCCGTGCGCTCGAGCACCGACGCCGCCGCCGACACCACGGCGGGCACTTGGCCCATGAGCAGCACCACGCGGAGCGGTTCGCTGGCCGCGCCACGAATGGTGAAGTAGCCGACGCCGTCGGCGGCCAGGCGGACGCGGAACACGCGCCAGTACGACGGCCGATGTTCGGGCGGGAAGCACACCCACCAGCCGGCGGCGCGCAGCAGGTGCCAGCCGACGCTGGGCAGCAGCACCAGTGGCAGCGCCAGGCCGATGGCGCGCGCCTCGAGCAGCGTCTCGTCGCGATCCAGCCCCATAATCGTGATGATGAACAGGGTGAAGCCCACCACGATGGCGATGAGCGAGATGATCTGCGGAACCGTTCGTTTCATCAGCGGAGGTTCTCGGGGATGACGCGCTCCACGATCACCGCGTCGCGCCAGACCCCGTCGAGCTTGCCGTGCTTTTCGTAGATGCCGACTTCGCGGAACCCGACCCGCGCCATCAGCCGGCGGCTGGCCGTGTTCTCGATGAAGACCCGCGACACCAGCTTCCAGAAGCCGGCCCTGGCGGCGGCGGCGATCAGGGCCTCCATCGCCACGAAGCCGGCGCCCTGCCCGCGCACCGCGCGCGAGACGTAGACCGAAAACTCGGCGATGCCGGCGTAGCAGTCGCGACTGCGATAGGTCGAGGTCGAGGCGAACGCGACCACGCGCCCGCCCTCGGCCTCCACCACGACGATGGGGTGGACGTTGTCGAACCACGCGCGCACGTCATCCACCGTGCGCGGACGGGTCTCGAAGGTGCCGACGCGGTCTTCGATGCCTTCGTTGTAGATTCGGGCAATCGCCGGGACATCACCCGGAGATGCCGCTCGTGCGGACAACGTCATGATAATAGGGAAGCACACATGTTAACCCGGACGGCCGCGTTGGTTCTCGCCCTCTGTGTATCCAGGCGGAGGGGCTGGCTAACGTCACCCCCCTTCTGGGCCATATGGACGAACCCACGTTGCCGCCCGGATTGATCGACCTGGCGATCATGGTGGACGTGTGCCACGAGTTGCAGTCACCGCAGTTGTTCCTCCAGCGCCTCCGCGGGGTGTTCAGGCCGAATAAGAAACCGGGTTCCTTTTTCCACGGGATTCACCAGAAAAAGGAACCCGGTTTCGTCTTATCATCCCGCATGCTCAAAGGCACAGCGCGGGAAGCCGCGGCGGAATTCTTCGGCACCTTCATCCTGATTGCGTTCGGCGCCGGCGTCGTGGCGCAAACGGTGCTCAGCAAAGACGCCAACGGGTCCTACCTTGCCATCAACATCGGCTGGGGCCTCGGCGTGATGCTCGGCATCTACATGTCGGCGGGCGTGTCGGGCGCGCACCTGAACCCAGCCGTCACGGTTGCCCTCGCCGTTCACCGCACCTTCCCCTGGCGCAAGGTTCTCCCTTACGCGCTGGCGCAGACGGCTGGCGCCTTCGCCGCCTCCGCCCTCGTCTTCCTCACCTATCGCGAGGCGTTCACGGCGTTCGATGGCGGCACGCGGATGATTGAGGGCGCCGCGGCCACGGCCGGCATCTTCGCGACCTATCCGCAGCCGTATTTGTCGCTCGCCGGAGGGTTCGTGGATCAGGTGGTCGGGACCATGCTGCTGATGGCGGGCGTGCTGGCGGTGACCGACCAGCGCAACGTCGCGCCGCCGGCCTGGCTCACGGCGCCTCTGGTCGGCTTGCTGGTGGTTGCGATCGGCGTGGCGTTCGGCTTCAATGCCGGCTACGCGATCAACCCGGCGCGTGACCTTGGTCCGCGCCTGTTCACCGCCCTGGCGGGTTGGGGGCCGGGCGTCTTCACGGCAGGTGGCGGCTGGTGGTGGGTCCCGGTGGTGGCCCCGTGCGTTGGGGCAATTCTCGGTGCCTGGCTCTACGACGTCTTTATCAACAAGCATCACGTCGCTCCCGAGGCCGGCCGATGACCCATTCGACTCAGCCCCACTCGCAAGCGAGCGGGGACGCGCTCAGGGCAGGGCAGTTCATCCTGGCTCTCGATCAGGGCACCACGTCCAGCCGCGCCATTGTGTTCGATCGATCGGGCAAGGCCGTGGCGACGGCGCAGCAGGAGTTCCCGCAGATCTTCCCGGGACCCGGGCACGTCGAGCACGACCCCGAGGCGATCTGGTCCACGCAGTTGCAGACCGCGCGCGACGCCATCAGCCGCGCCGGCATCACCGCCGCGGACCTGGCCGCGATCGGCGTCACCAATCAGCGCGAGACGACGGTGCTGTGGGACAAGGTCACCGGCAAGCCCATCGCCAATGCCATCGTCTGGCAGAGCCGCGTGACCGCGCCGATCTGCGATCGCCTCAAGGCCGATGGTCACGAGCCGACCTTTCGCACGAAGACGGGCCTGGTCGTCGATGCCTATTTCTCGGGCACCAAGATCAAGCACCTGCTCGATTCGCATGATGGCCTGCGGGCCCGCGCCGCCAGGGGCGAGGTGTTGTTCGGCACCATCGACACCTTCCTGATCTGGCGCCTGACCGGCGGCAAGGTCCACGTCACCGACGTCAGCAACGCCAGCCGCACGTTGCTGTTCAACATCCACACGCTGCAGTGGGACGACGAGTTGCTGAAGCTGCTGGACGTGCCGCGCGCGATGTTGCCGGAGGTGAAGTCGTCCAGCGAGGT
>CAYHCX010000090.1:0-8907 GCA_964355095.1 uncultured Acidobacterium sp. | reverse complement strand
AGCTGCTGGACGTGCCGCGCGCGATGTTGCCGGAGGTGAAGTCGTCCAGCGAGGTCTACGGCCACACCGATCCGTCGTTGTTCGGTGCCGCGATTCCCGTGGCCGGCGACGCTGGCGATCAGCAGGCGGCGCTCTTCGGTCAGGCCTGCTTCGAGGCGGGTTCCGCCAAGAACACCTACGGCACCGGGTGCTTCATGCTCCTCAACACCGGCACCAAGCCGGTGCCGTCGGAGAAGGGCCTCCTCACCACCGTGGCGTGGAAGATCGGCGGCGTGACCACCTACGCGCTTGAAGGCTCGGTGTTCGTGGCCGGCGCCGCGGTGCAGTGGCTGCGCGACGGCCTCAAGGCGATTGACTCCTCGGCCGACGTCGAGCGTCTCATGGCTGAAGTGCCGGACACGGATGGTGTTTACCTGGTGCCGGCGTTTGTCGGCCTTGGCGCGCCGTATTGGGATCCGCGGGCCCGTGGCGTGATCGTGGGCCTCACCAGGAATACCAAGATGGCGCACATCGCCCGCGCGGCTGTTGATGCCATGGCGTATCAGACTCGCGACGTGCTGGAAGTGATGCAGCTGGAATCCGGCCTGCCGCTCACCACGCTGAAGGTGGACGGCGGCGCCGCCGCCAACGCCACCCTGCTCCAGTTTCAGGCCGACCTGTTGAACGTGACGGTGCGCCGCCCGGTGGTGGCGGAGACCACGGCGCTCGGTGCCGCGTATCTGGCCGGTCTCGCTGTGGGCTACTGGAATGGCCTCGACGACGTGGCCGCGAACTGGGCGCTCGATCGCGAGTTCCGTCCGTCGATGGACAAGGCCAAGAGCGAGAAGTTGTACGCGGGATGGAAGAGGGCTGTCGGTCGATCGCTGGATTGGGAAGTGTAGGGGAGAGCAGCATTGACGATTGTCAATCGACCGATTGCCGATTGTTGAGTGATTTCATGACTTGACGATTTGGCGATTCGATTTGGTGACCGCGCGATTGCATGATGTGGAGGTATGCGCCAGAAGCCAGCCGGCAATTCGCTCAAGCTCCCCGGCAGCGTCTTCGGTCCAGCGAAGCTGCATCAGGGCCGCGGTTGTTGGTCCGCCAGGCGTTCGCGAAGGCGCGTGCCGACCTCTTCGTGGCTCAGGGTTTCGCCACGCTCGATTTGCGTAAGCCCCTTCTCGACCTCGCGCACGAACCAGTCGTCGTAGTCGACCAGCTGCTCAATCGCTTCGCGGGCCACAGCCTCGGCGTCGGTTCCGCGGTCCCGAGCGATGCGGGTGAGCTTGGCCTGCAGGTCCGCCGACAGGGTCACTTCCATACGCCGAGTGTACCGAAGCCGCCGACAGAGTCAACCTATGGCGACGAGCGCACGCCGACGAATCACGAAATCGCCAAACGGCCAATCACCAAATAGATTCACCCAATCTCGAAATCGTCAATCACCAAACAATCGGCAATCGGTCAATCGACAATCGCAAATGGCCCCGCTCACCCGGCGGGAAACAGCAACGCCCTTGCCCACTCATTTTTCGCCGACAGGTGATACACCAGCGCGCGTGACAGCCCCGGCATGTGCGCCGCCGCGGGCACGAAGCCGGTGAACATCAACCCGCGCTCGTCATCCACGCACCACGCGCCGAGCTGGTGCGCGTCGGGCTCGAGGCACTCATTGGCGTTCAGGCGCTGGGCCACCATCGCATCCGGCTCCACCGGCAGCATCAGGCGCATCTGCAGGCCGCTGCCGAGTGCCGGGTGCCGCTCTTCGGCGTCGAGTTCCAGCCGGGCGGGCAGGTTGGCCGCGAACTCCAGGTCGGCGTCCACGCGATAGACGTCGTTGGCGGCAAGGAGCCACGGGCGCGGCTCAACGTGCACCAGTTGCGCGAGCTCCTCCGGCGTGAACGGCGAGTCCGCCTCGCCGCGCTGTTGGTAGATGTCGAGAATCCCCACCATCTCATCGGGCGTCGTCCGCAGGCCTTGCTGCGGGTGAGGGGTGCCATCGACACGACCGCCGAAGGCTTCGGCGAGCTCAGGGGCCTCCGCGTAGGCGTCGGCCATTTGCAGCGCCATCGCATGCAGCGCGACGGTGCGGGCAAGCATCCAGTTGTCGGGGGTCAGCGAGACGGACGAATGCAGCTTGATGGTGCCGGCGGCCGGATCGCCGACGTAGGCGCTCAACGACGCAAACCGGTTCACGCCGGCCAGCCGCGCCCAGGTGGTCACCGCCATCGGCACGCCGGCCAGCAGGTCGGTTTCCACGTGGAGCGTGGTGAGTGGCACGCCCTGGAACTCCCGAGCCGGCGCCACCCACACGCGTTGTGCCAGCGTCGAGGCCCACCAGGTGAAGGATGTCTGCTCCTGGACGGCCCACTCCGCTTCGATCTGCATGCGCGCGGTCAGGAACCGCAGCACCTCTTCGACGAATTCCACGCTATTCCTGCCAGCAATGGTACATCGCAATCGACGCCGCGGTGGTCACGTTCAGCGAGTCGATGGCCGAGGTCATGGGAATGCGCACGCGAAAGGTCGAGGCGGCCATCGCCGCTTCGCTCAGGCCGTCGCCCTCGGCGCCTACCAGCAGGGCGAGCTTGGCGTGCCGCGAGACATCCCTCAGCGCCACCGCTTCGTGATGTGGCGTGAGGGCAGCCACGGTGAAGCCATCGGTCCTGAGGTCGGCAATCGCACCCGGCCACTGCGGTGCGGTCACGAATGGCACGACCAGCGTGGCGGCCATCGAGGTGCGGATGGCCTTGCGGTAGAGCGGATCACCGCAGGCCGGCCCGAGCACCACCAGGTTCACCGCGAAGGCCGCCGCGGTGCGAAACAGGCCGCCGACGTTGTCGGGGTTGCTCACGCCCTCCATGAGGAGGACGCGCGCGAGCGGTCCGCTGGCAATGCGATCCAGCGTCGCGGTAACGGGACGGCGCGCCAGGGCGAGGCAGCCGCGATGAATGTTGAACCCCGCGATGGCATTCATCAGGTCCTGATCGACGACGTAGATCGGTGCGCCGGTCAGGGGCAGCACGTCGCTCAGGTTGTCGGCCGCGGCCGGAGTCAGCAGGATGGAGTGGAGCGTCCAGTGCCGCAAGTCCAGCAGTGTGCGCACCACCAACCGGCCTTCGGCGACGAAGAGCGAGCGCTCGGCGAGATGCGTCGGGTTGGCCGTGTGCTGGTAGTCCGCGACACGGGGATCGTCGAGGGTGATTACTGGGATGATCGACACAGAATGACAGGAGAAGGACTAACAGGAGGTCAAGAGATTAAGAGAACAGGAATGTCTTCTGGTCTTCTGAACTCTTGACCTCCTGTTCATTAGTGCCACTCGTTCTTTTGTACCACCGGCATCTGCAGGGCGCGCTCGCGATCGAGGTCGAGCGAGCCCACGTGCAGCGACAGCGGCGACTGCACCCACTTATAGATTGACTGCGAGAACAGCGTCGTGAACCGCGTCGCGTAGCCCGCGAGCGTGGCGGCGGCAATGTCCGGGAACAGGGCCGTCAGCGCCGCGCCCACTTCGCGCGGCGACATCTTCTCCCCGGCATACAGATGCAGGCAGGCATCGAGCACGGGGAAGGGCATCAACTCGTGCTCGGCGACCTGCGCATCCGCGAGTTCGGGGCCGGGATCGGTGTCGAGCGTCGCCGCCACGCCCTTGAAGGCGAATCGCCGCTCCAGGCGTTCCAGCAGCGCGATCACCACCGTCTTGGGCACGTTGGCAATCACCGACAGCGCGCCTTCGAGGTCGCCGCCGATGGTGGTGTAGCCCACCGCCTTCTCGCTCATGTCGCCGGTCTGCAGGAACAGCGCGCCAGACGAGTTGGCCCAGTTCCACATGCGCTGCCCGCGCACGCGCGCTTGAATGTTCTGGCGCGTCAGCTCGGTCGGTGGCTTGCCGCCCAGCATCTCGGTAGTGGCGGCCACTTCGCGGTCCGTCGCCTCGTCGATCGCGATGGTCTGGAGGGTCACGCCGAGCTCGTCGGCCAGCTGCTGCGCCGCCAGCTTGGTGCCCGGCTGCGAATGCCGGCTCGGCATGTAGAACGCCGAGATCTTCGTGCCGCCCGTGATCAACTGCGCCGCCCGCCACGCGACCAGCAGCGTGAGCATGGAGTCGCGCCCACCCGACAACGCGATGCCGAGCGAGCGGAAGGCACCGGTCTTCTCGTAGTAGCTCTTCACGCCGTGCGCCAGCGCCTCGAACAGGTCGTCAAGCGCGTGGTCGCGCGGGTCGGCCGCCGGACCGCGGCTGGCCGGCAGGAAGAAGCTGCCGCCCTCCGGCGACGGATAGGCGAGCGCGGAGCGATCGGCGGTGGGCGCGGTCACGCGGACGGTCGGCACGGTCTCGCGCTGCAGGCGGAACGCCTCGCAGTCGCTGCGCCACGTCGTGTTCTCCATGCGCAGGCGTCGCGTGCGGTCGAGGTCCACGACCGACGACCACCAGCCTTCCTCGAAGCGCGGCGCCTCGAACACCAGGCGCCCGTTCTGGAAGATGAAGCCGCCGCCGTCGTAGATCAAACCGTCCTGCCCGCCGACGGCGTTGGCGTAGAGCAGCACGGCCTGGTTGTCGGCCGCGCGGGTGGCGAGCATCTCGCGGCGGGTGGAGTCGATGCCCATCCGATACGGCGAGCTCGACACGTTGACCACGATCTCCGCGCCGGAATAGCAGCGCCGGCGCATGGGGCCATCCGGCGACCACGCGTCTTCGCAGACTTCCACGGCCACGTCGCCGAAGTCGAACGAGAACTGGTAATCACCGAGCGGCACGCCGCCGGCGTCGAGCGCCAGGCCGGGGCCACCGCGCGAGAACGTGCGGCCCTCGTAGAACACGTTGTAGGTCGGGAGCTTTTCCTTGGGTACCAACCCGACGATGGCGCCGCGATGGACGACGGCGGCGGAGTTAAAGAGTTGGCCGCCGACCGAGACGGCGAGGCCGAGCACGTAGACCGTGTTCGAGCCGGCGGTCTCGGCGGCGAAGCGCTCGAGCTCGCGCCGCTGGCCGTCGAGAAAGCCGCGCCACTGCACCAGGTCTTCCGGCGGGTAGCCGCCGATGGCTTGTTCCGGAAAGGCGCCAATGGTGACATCGGCCTCGCCCATGGCGCGCGCCACCACAATCAGGCGGTCAACGTTGGAGCGTACCGCGCCCACCGTGGGGCTGACACTGGCGACCGCCAGTTTGGCCAGACGCATATCTGAAACAGCTTAACAGACGGGGCGGCACATCATGACGGGGCGGCACTTCTTGACGGGGCGGCACATCGTGACGGGGCGGCACATCGTGACGGGGTGGCACATCATGACGGGACGTGCACATCTTGGCGCGGAAAGAACGCGGCGACTAACCCGCAAGGGGGTTCTCGCCCAGCCACCGCGAGGCGCGAGGTTCCTTCCGGCGCTTGAGGCCGAAGTGCTCGACGGCAAACTTGTCAAGGTGCGCCATGGCGTCCGGCACCGAGTCGGTCACCAGCATCAGGTCCAGATCGGCGGCCGAGACCGTGCCGGCCTCGACCATGGTGTGGATCATCGCCAGGAATGGCGCCCAGTAGTCGCGGCCCATCAGGATGATGGGGAACTGGAGGATCTTGCGCGTCTGGATGAGCGTGAGGGCTTCGGACAGTTCGTCGAGGGTGCCGAACCCGCCCGGCATCACCACGAAGGCATAGGAGTACTTGAGCAGCAGAACCTTCCGCACGAAGAAGTAGTGGGACTGCACATAGCGATCGAGGTACGGGTTGGGTTGCTGCTCCATCGGCAGCTTGATGTTGCAGCCCACCGAGCGGCCGCCGGCCTCGCGGGCCCCGCGATTGGCGGCTTCCATCACGCCGGGGCCGCCGCCGGTCATCACCGTGAACCCCAGTTGTGCCAGGCCGGCACCCACCTCGCGCGCCATCGCGTAGTAGCGATGATGCTCGTCGAAGCGGGCCGAGCCGAACACCGTGACGCACGGCCCGACGAAATGCAGCGCGCGGAATCCTCCAATCAAGTCGCGTCCGGCGCGGAGCAACAGGAGGAGTTCCCGGAGCCGGGAATGGGGGCCTTCGAGGAGGACGCGATCGGCTTCAGCCATGAGGTAATGGTGTAAAGTTTATCTCTTATGATCCGACAGTCGCGCTTTGTCCTTGCCGGCAGCCTGGTGTCGGCCTTGTTCGTCGCACTTGTGCCGGCGTTCGCTCAGGCCCCCGCACCCGCGGCGGCGCAAGCCGCCGCCATCACGCGTGGCAAGGTCGTGGATATTTCCGGGGCTGTGATTCCGGACGCCGAAGTGGTCGTGCGGACCCGGGACGGGCGTTCGGTCACGGTGCGGACCGACGGCGGTGGCAACTTCGAGGCCGGCGCCGCTGCCACCCAGCTCCGCGTCACGTCGGAAGGCTTCGAGCCGGTTGACGTGGCGGTCAGCGGTTCCGGACCGGTCACCGTGGTGTTGCGCCCGCTCAACTTCGCCGACTCGATCGTGGTCACCGCCACCCGCGGCGCCGAGCGCCTGCCGAGTGCCGCCAGTTCAACCGTGATCACCTCGGCCGAGTTAAACAACATGGCGGCCGGCTCGCTGGATGACGCGCTGCGCTCCACGCCCGGCTTCACGCTCTTCCGCCGCAGTTCGTCGCGGGTCGCCAACCCCACGACGCAGGGCGTGACGCTGCGCGGCGTCTCCGGGTCGGGAGCGAGCCGTACGCTGGTGCTCGCCGACGGCGTGCCCCTCAACGATCCGTTTGGCAGCTGGGTCTACTGGAACCGCGTGCCGCAGGCCGCCGTCGATCGCGTGGAAGTGGTCCGCGGCGCCACCGGTGATCTCTACGGCGCCGGCGCCCTGGGCGGCGTCGTCCAGGTGCTGACGGTGCAGCCGAGCCGCACCCGCGCGCGGGCCACCTTCGATGGCGGGTCGCACGACACCTTCCGCGGGTCGCTGTTCGGAGCGGCGGAGCGCGATGGCTGGTCCGCTACCGGCGCCTACGAGGGCGTCCGCACCGACGGCGCCTACATCGTCGCCTCCGAGGCCCGCGGCGTGGCCGACCAGAAGGCCGACAGCGACTACCAGACCGGGTTCGCCACCGTGGGCCGCCGCCGCGACAACTGGCATGTGACGCTGCGCGGCGCGGGCTACACCGAGGAGCGCGGCAACGGCACCAAGGTCCAGGTCAACAACACCGATTGGCGGCAGTTCTCAGCGGATGCCGGCGGCCTGGTCGGCGGCGGCGTGCTGCAGGTGCAGGCGGCCACGAGCAGCCAGGACTACTACCAGACGTTCTCATTCGTGCCGGCCGGTCGCGCCAGCGAACGGCTGACGTTCGCGCAGACCATCGATACGACGCACGGCATGGCCAACGGCCAGTGGACGCGCCCGATGGGCCGCGTCACCATGATTGTTGGCGCCGACTATCGCCGCACCAAGTCGTCGCAGGACGAAATGCGCTACATCCTCGTCAGCGGCGTCAACACCCCGACCGGCCCGTTCGTGTCGGGTGGCACCGAGAGTGTCGCTGCCGGTTACGCGCGTGCCAGCGTGACCGCGAGCGACAGCTTGACCTTCGAGCTGGGCGCGCGCGCGGATCACTGGACCTCCGAACCGCGGGATGCGGCACAGCCCACCAAGACGGTGAACTTCGTCAGCCCGCGCGGCGCCCTGGCGTGGCGCCACGGCCGCTACCAGGTGCAGGCCTCGGCGTACTACGCCAACCGCACGCCCAGCCTGAACGAACTGCATCGCCGCTTCGCCGCCGGCAACGCCGTGACCAACGCGAACCCGCAGCTCGAGCCGGAGACGCTGACCGGTGTGGAGGGCGGGGTGCTGACCCAGTTCGCGCGCGCCTCGATTCGCGCGACCGCGTTCTACAACGACCTGGATGGTGCCATCGCCAACGTCACGCTGTCGCAAACGCCAACGCAGGTTATCCGCCAGCGGCAGAACTCCGACACCATTCGCGCGACCGGTGTCGAGTTCGAGCTCGATACGCGCCTCACGGACTCGCTGAGCTTCAACGGCCAGGTCGTGCTGACCTCGAGCCACTTCCGCGGGTCGGTGGCCACGCCGGCGCTGAAGGACAAGCACGTGCCGCAGGTGCCCGTCGTCCAGGGCGGCTTCGGCCTGACCTGGGCCGCGCCGCGGTGGTTCACGGCCGCGACGCAGGTCCGGTTCAGCGGCGAGCAGTTCGACGACGACCTCAACACCGCGGCGTTCAAGCTGGGCTCGTACGCGGTGTGGGACGCCAATGTCAGCCGGGCCATCGTGCGCGGCCTCAACGCGTTCGTGGCGGTGGAGAACATCACCGACACCGAATACGACACGGGCCGCACGCCGATCCGCACCGTCGGCTGGCCGCGGACGGTGCGCGTCGGCGCGCGGGTGAGCTGGCAATAGGCCGCAGAGAAGAGCTACAGCCACAGATTAGACACAGATTAGATACAGATTAGATACAGATTTTGAGACTGTAGATGTGGGCTTCTAATCTGTAGACACAGACGCTTGATCTCTAACGGCGAGGACCGATGATGCGTGGTGTTGTGCTGACGGCGATCCTGTTCACGGCCCAGGCGGTGATGGCGCGGCAGATCGAGCGCATCAACCCGCCTGGCCTCAGCACGCCGGCCACCTATTCGCACATCGTCAAGGCCGGTGACATTCTCTACATCGCCGGCCAGGTCGGCGCCGACGCGCAGGGCAAGGTCGTTGGTCCCGGCATGGTCGAACAGGTCGAGCAGGTGATGAAGAACGTCGACGCCTTCCGTGCGCCAGACGCGGCCGCGGTGCGCGCGAAGTACTTCGGAACGAATCGCCCGGCGGCGCCCGCCTGCTAAGGCAATAGCAGCGCTCGCGCGGGCTCGCCGCGTTGGTTGCGAGCGCCGCTCATTGTCCGGAAAATTCTGTGTCTAATCTGTGTCTAATCTGCGGCTGTATTCATCTGCGCCATCCATCTTCGCGCTGCGCGCTTCGGC
>CAYHCX010000089.1:0-16272 GCA_964355095.1 uncultured Acidobacterium sp. | reverse complement strand
CGCCGCGATGACGGCCGACCGCGTCGATCTCGTCGATGAAGATGATGCAGGGCGCGTTCTTCTTGCCCTGCTCGAACAGGTCGCGCACGCGCGAGGCGCCGACGCCGACGAACATCTCGACGAAGTCGGAACCGCTGATCGAGAAGAACGGCACGTTGGCCTCACCGGCCACCGCGCGCGCCAGCAGCGTCTTGCCCGTTCCCGGAGGACCCATCAGCAGCACGCCCTTCGGAATGCGGCCGCCGAGCTTCTGAAACTTCTGCGGTTCCTTGAGGAACTCGATGATTTCCTGCAGCTCGCTCTTCGCCTCTTCGGCGCCGGCCACGTCACGAAACGTCACCTTCTTCTGCGCGGACGAGGACAGCTTCGCCTTGCTCTTGCCGAACGACAGCGCCTTGTTGCCGCCGCTCTGCACCTGGCGCATGAAGAAGATCCAGAAACCAATCAGCAGCAGGATGGGCGCCCACGACAGCAGCAGCGCGGCCCACGGCGAGGCCGTCGGCTCCTTCGCTTCCACGATCACCTTCTTGTCAATCAGGCGATTGACGAGGCCTTCGTACTGGAAGGGAACGTAGGTGCGGAAGTTTTCCTTGGCCTGGGTCAGGCCGGTCAGTTCGTTGCCGGTGATCTTGACGCGCGCAACCTGGCCCGAGTCAACCCACGCGACGAACTCGCTGAAGCTGACGAGCGACTCCCGCTGCTGGAAGCGCGACGAGAAGTTCCAGACCAGGGCGACCAGCACGATCATCGCCACCCAGAAAACGACGCTCTTTGCTGTCGTGTTCAACACTGCCTCCAGGCGCGGCTACTGGCGCCTCAGGGTCAAGACTACCACGGTCATAGTGAGCGGAGTCACCCGAAAGGGCTCGGCCAGAACCTGCCCCGCCACCCACACAATCCTGCCCAATTCGTCAGTCACGATCGGCTCTCGATCGCGTTGGTCTCGCGGAATCTTGCGGTCCACGAACACGTCTTGCACCTTCTTTCGTCCGGGTGCGCCTAGAGGATGCAGACGATCCCCGGGGCGGCGCGGCCGGACGATGAGGCCGGGGCTCAAGGTGCCGGCATCCACCATCACCTGTCCCGCTTCGGCGGCCATCGCATCGGGCCGCGGCATCGGCCCCGCTGCCGTCAGCGTCCAGCCCCCATGCGGTGCGGTCACCGCGCCAGGGATCCCGAGCTGGAGTTCGAACTGATCGGCGCTTGGCACCCTAGGCACCGTAGGCACCCCAGGCACCCTTCTCTTTACTAAGACAACCTCCGCGCCGAAACGTTCCATGTCGAGGCCCGCAAGGCTGGCCCCGGCACCGCCGGCGGCCGCCTCGCAGAGCAGTTGGGCCTCTTCCAAGCCATACGAGCGGGACGGGTTGGCGGTTTCGAGCGCCCTCAGCGCCACCCGTCGCGCCAGTGCCAACGGCAGCCGCCCCAGCTCCGCGGCATCGATCGCGACTCGTCGCCGCGCACCCGATGCATCCGCCTCCGGCCGCGAAGGCGGGCCTTCCTCAAGTCTGACGAGCCGGGCGGCGGCTTCGCTGGCAAGGCTGTCGAGAAACGCGGCGTCGGTCCTCAGGATGTCGGCAGCGCGCGCCAGTGCCGCATCCGCTTGCGCGTTCAGCTGGCGCAGCCGCGGCAACACCTCGTGGCGAATCAGGTTGCGCGGAATGGCGCGGTCGGCGTTGGTCGCGTCTTCGCGCCACGGCTCGCCGATCTCGTCGAGATACGCGCGCAGCTCGGCGCGGGTGATCTCGAGGAGCGGCCGGACGAGGTGATCGCGGCGGGGCGCCATGCCCGACAGGCCGGCGGAGCCCGCGCCACGGACCAGGCGCAGCAGCACGGTCTCCGCTTGATCGTCACGCGTGTGTGCCACGGCGACGCGCGCGGCGTTGAGCGTGGCCTGCGCCTCGAGGTAGAAGCGCTGCCGCGCGCGTCGGCCGGCCACTTCGAGCGAGACGCTGTCGCGCGCGGCCAGCGCCGGCACGTCGGCGTCGCCGATCACGGCGGGCACGCTGGTTCGCAGCGCCAGGTCGCGACAAAACGCCGCGTCCTCGTCGGCCGCCTGGCCGCGAATGTGGTGGTGCAGGTGCGCGACGCCGGCCAACGCGCAATCCCCGCTGGCCGCGAGCTCGCGGAGCAGGAAGAACAGCGCCACCGAATCCGACCCTCCTGACATCGCGACGATCACGCGCGCGTCCGCCCTCCACAGCGCGTGCTGCGCGGCATAGCGGCGAACGCGGTCGATGAGGCGCGCCATCAGTGTCCTTGACCCGGAACGGTTTGCGGCCGGCACGGGCACGGCGACGGGCGCCGTGACCCTGCGGTGATGCGGTGGTGCCGGAGGGCAGACTCGAACTGCCGACCCCGCGCTTATGAGACGCGTGCTCTAACCGGCTGAGCTACTCCGGCACGAATCTTTGATGGTACTTCAGCGCCACCGAACCCGGCAAGATCCACCTGATTGGCGCTACAACCCCTCCAGCAGCGCGGCGGCGAGCAGGGGGATCATGATCTCGTGATGCCCCGTCAGCGCATAGCCCTTCCCCGTGCCCGCGGTCGGCCGCGACACCACGTTGGTGAGCGGCCGGTAGTGCCGCAGGAAGTCCAGGTTGACGGTGGTTAACCCGTCCAGCGAGCGGTCGTCGTTGCGGGCAATGGCGACGGCCTTCAGGAACACTTCAGGCAACACCACGGCCGATCCGCAGTTCAGGTAAACGCCGCCCTCCAGCTTCGCCACTGACGATGTGAAGTACTTGAAGTCCCGGAGGCTGGCCTCGCCGATCGCGGCGCCCGACGCGAGCGGATGCATGTGAATGATGTCGGTGCCGATCGCGACATGGGCCGTGACCGGAATGCCGAGGCGATGGGCGGTCGCGGCAATGCTGATCCGCGCGAACGGCGCGCGGTGCTCGACCAGGAACCTGCCGACCGCCTGCCCCAGGCCCAGGCCCGCGGCGGCGCCGTCGATGATCGCCTGGTTCAGCTGAGTCCCGGTCTCTTCGGCCATGCCGAAGGTGCCGGGGCCGAGCGTCGCATCCACGTCTTCCGAGGTCGCGCCCGACAAGGCAATTTCGAAGTCGTGGATGATGCCCGCGCCGTTGGTGGCGACGGCCGACACGAAGCCGCGCTCCATCAGGTCCACCAGCACCGGGGACAGCCCCGTCTTCATGACGTGAGCCCCAAGCCCCCAGATGATGGCGCGCCCGTCGCGGCGGGCGGTGAGGATGGCCTTCACCACGGCCGCGAAGTCGCTCGCCGCGAGCAGCGACGGCAGCGACTCCAGCAACCCGTCCACGCCGGAGCCCTTCTTGTACGGTGTGGCGAACTGCGCCACTGTCACCTTGCTCGCGCGCGAGCGCAGCGGATACGTCTTCACGCCAGAGAGATCAAACTCTTCGTAAGGCAGTTTCATGTGGTAGATCCCGTCAGGCAATGCCACCCCGTCAAGCAGTGCCGCCCCGTCAAGTAGTGCCGCCCCGTCAAGTAGTGCCGCCCCGTCAGGTTCCTACAACACCACCATGGCGTCCCCGTAACTATAGAACCGATAGCGCTCCCTGACGGCAGCCTGGTAAGCGGCCAGCACGTGCTCCCGTCCCGCCAGCGCCGACACCAGCATGATCAGCGACGAGCGCGGCAGGTGGAAGTTGGTCACCACGCCCGAGACCAGGCGGAACTGGTAGCCGGGATGGATGAAGAGCGACGTCTCCCCTCGCCCCGCCCGCACCGCGCCCTCGGGATCGATCGTCAACGACTCCACGGTCCGCGTCGAGGTCGTGCCGACGGTGATGATCCGCCGCTGCTCGCGCTTCGCGGCGGTCAACGCCGCCGCCGTCGCGGCGGACACTTCGTAGTGTTCCGCCTCCATCTGGTGATCCTCGACGCGGTCCACCCGGATCGGCTGGAAGGTGCCGTAGCCGACGTGCAGGGTCACTGCGGCGCGCTCAACGCCGCGGGCGGCGAGGGCATCGAGCAATGGCGGCGTGAAGTGCAGGCCGGCCGTCGGCGCGGCGATCGAACCGCCCTCGCGCGCAAACACGGTCTGGTAGCGCTCGCGGTCCGCGGGCGCATCGCTTCGCTTGATGTAGGGCGGCAGCGGCATGTGGCCAATCGCATCAATCGCGTCGCGCACGCTGGAGCCATCCTCGGTCCACAGCCGGACGGTGCGGCGGCCATGGAAGTGCATGCCCACCACCTCGGCGTTCAGGCGAAGCTGGCCGGACTCGAACACCATCCGCGACCCCTCGCGCAGCCGCTGGCCGGGATGCACCAGCGCGATCCACTCGCCGGCAGCGCCGGTGGGACGGACGAGGAAGCACTCCGCCGCCCCACCGCCGGGCAACCGGCGGCCGATGAGCCGCGCTGGAAAAACGCGGGTGTCGTTGACGATGAGCAGATCGCCGGGATGCAACAGCGCCGGCAGGTCGGCAAACTGGTGATGCGACACGCGTCCGCTGACGCGGTCGAGCGCCAGCAGCCGTGACGCCCCTCGTTCGGCCGGCGGGCTCTGCGCGATGAGATCGTCGGGCAGGTGGAAATCGAAATCGCTGACGTTCACGAGGCGCGTCCTTCGAACCTACGGCAACTGCGGCACATAAAAAAAGCCCGAACACCCCTGGAGGCATTCGGGCCTTTACGTGTAGCGAACCAGAGACTGTTAGTGAACGCTGACCGGCTGCTGATCAAGCCGCTGCAGGCGCCAATCCTCCGCGAGGATCGACCACAACACCTGGTCGTGATACTGGCCGTCGCGCAGGAACGAACGGCGCAGCACGCCCTCCTGCACGGCGCCGATCTTCCGGAGGGCGCCGTTGCCGCGGCCGTTGGCCACCGCCGCGCGCGCCTCGAGGCGCTGGGCGCCGACGACATCAACCGCGAAGTTGACGATGAGGCGCGCCCCGTCCACGAACACACCGGTGCCCCAGAACGCGGAACCCAGGGCGAAGCCCCACTCGCAGGAACCGAAGCCGGGTTCGAGGGAGCGCAGCTGGAAGAGGCCCACGGCCTGGTCCATGCCCTGCGGCACCACGCCGAAGCAGATGTAGTTGCCGGTGAGACGCTCGCGGTGCGTCCAGGCGATGAAGCGCTCGAACCCGTCAACGGTGGTCGGCGGCGGCGAAATGAATCGCGCCACTTCCTCGGTCGTCAGCATCGCCAGCAGCGAGGAGGCGTCGTCGAGGCGCAGCTCGCGGAGCGTGAAGTTGGAACCGGCAAGCACCGGAAGTCCGGAGCGCCAGTCGGTCGTGGTAACACCGGTGGTTGACGAGGGCACGGCCGCGGCGCGGTCGAGTTCCGGCTGGTAAGGCATCTTCTCCATTACTTGCCTCCCTTCCCGGTCGTCAACACCACGTTGCCCCAGACAATGTTGTCGTTACCCCAGACAATGTTGTCGTTGCCCCAAACGATGTTGTCGTCGGCGAGATTCCCCCAGACGATGTTGTCGTCGTCGAGATTCCCCCAGACAATATTGTCGCCCTCAAGGTTGCCCCAGACGATGTTGTCGTCGGCAGACATCACACTGTCGACACCGATGAGGCCATTGCCCCAAACGATGTTCTTGGCCCAAACCTGGTTGTTGCCCCAAACAATGTTGTTGCCCCAAACGATGTTGTTGCCCCAAACGATGTTGTGACCAACCGTCAGGTCATTGCCCCAGACGATGTTGTTACCCCAGACGATGTTGTTGCCCCAGACGATGTTGAGGCCCCAAACCGGCAGGTTGTAGAGGACCGTGTTGCCCCACACGATGTTGTTGCCCCAGACGATGTTGCTGGCCCAGGCGTAGGTGCGGCCGCCGATCTGCGTCGACTGAATGAGTGCCGATTTCTTGCGCGGCCCCCACCAGGTCGCCTCGGTGTTGTGCACGGTCGCATCAAAGGTAGGAATGTTCGGCTTGATCGCGCCGGCCAACGCGAGCGCGCCCGCGGCGTTCACCTCGCCGGTGCCCTGACGGAGCCGGCCATAGGTCCGGCCGCGATCATCTTTCAGCGGGATGGCCGTGAACTGCAGCAGAGCCTTGGCCAGGTTAGGAGTGAGGTTAGGAGTGGGATCGTTGGCCTCGTCAAGAGCGAGCCTGTTCCGCTGCTCCTTCAGTAGTGCCACCACGCCCGTGGTGACGGCCGTCGACAAGCTGGTACCCGACAGGTGAATGAACTTCTTGCCCGAGGGGCCCTCTGTGACTAGCTCCTCATGCGTGGTGGCTAGCGTGCTGAATTCCGCCACTTCCGATGCCAGGTAGTGTCCGGGCGCCACGACGTCGGGCTTGGCGTAGCCGTCGTACCAAGTCGGGCCGCTGGAGCTGTAGTCAGCGATGCGGTTGTCGTCGAGCGTCAGGGTGCCCTTGTGATCCACGGCACCGACAGTAATCGCCGAGGGGGCGTTGCCGGGCGAGGTGATGCCGGCGAAGCCGAGCTTGCCGGTGGGGTCCGCACCGAAGTTGCCGGCGGAGACCACCACGATGATGCCGGCCCTCGAAGCCTCCTCCACGGCCTGGACGAGGAGATCCTCGGCGGCGGGAGCGTAGATGGGGTGGCCCAGCGACAGGTTGATGATGTCGATGCCCAGGCGCGGCTTGTTGTCGACGGCGAACTCGATGGCCTCAATGACGTCCGTCGTGAAGCCCTCACCTTTGTTATCGAGCACCCTGAGGCCAACGAAACTCACACCCGGCGCGACGCCCTGATACTCGGCATCCAACGGATCCATCTGATTGCCGCCGATGAGGCCGGCCAGATGCGTGCCGTGTCCGTATTCGTCTGAAGGGTCAGTCGGTTCGGGGATGGTGCCTTTGGTGAAGTCTCGGAATTCTTTGATGCGGCCTGCAAACAACGTGGGGTCGATGCCAGAGTCGATGAGCGCGACCGTCACCCCATTCCCGCCCGCGGTCTCCAGGCCCGCGCCGGCGTACGACAGGCCGAGGGTGCCAAGCATCGTGCTCGTGGCGGACGTGGTTGGCGCCTGCTCCAGATCCTTCTTCGCGCGGCGACGCTTGAAGTCGCCATTGTCGAGTGAAGTGACTTCGCCGTCGATGGAACAGGAACGAACCGCCGGGCTCTCCTCACACACCGCGATCAGATCGGCGGCCGACAGCGTGACCGTCATCGCGCCGACGATGTGAAGCTCGGCCTCGATTCGCGTGCCGCGTTCCGCGAGCAGTTGACGCAGACGCGTATCGGCGCCGGGCGCGGCCTTGATGATGACGCGCTGCGACTGGCCCAGCACTTTGCCGTCGCGAAGTGCGCGATCGAGCTTGTCTTGGGGAGCCGACGCGGATCCAGCGACGCCTAGCAGCGCCGCCAGAACTGTCATCACGACGAAACGACATCGGATCTTGAACATGAGCGTTACTCGACAAAGCTACGGCCAGCCCAACCCATTGGCTGAACGCTTCGACAGATCCCGGTGAGTTTAACACTCGAGAGGACAGAGACAGCAAGTAGTCGTTCTCATTCCCTGCAATATTGACGATGTCCCGTGGTGAGTCACTCCTGACCAATTGCCACCGGATAGTCACTGTTAGTGACTATCCGATTGGCACTTAATCGATCTTGTCTTGTCCTGAGACATTACTCGCGAGTCCCCAACAAGAACATGTAGACAAAACCATTACTACACAGTCACTTAGGGTGATTTAGTCCGGCAAATTGGCCAAAGTGTTCCAGTTTGGCACAAGTGACTCAAACCGGAAATATTTCCAGCGGGCCTCAGATTCCCCATCGGACCAGCAGCGATCCCACGGTGAATCCGGCGCCCACCGACGTAAGCATGATCAGGTGGCCCTTCTTCAAGCGTCCGCTCTCCACCGCGTCGTTCAGCGCGAGCGGAATGGTGGCGGCCGTCGTGTTGCCGAAGCGATCGATGTTGATCACGACCTTCTCGTCGGGCATGCCGATGCGTTCGGCGACCGACAGGATAATGCGCTTGTTGGCCTGGTGCGACACGAACAGATCGAGGTCGTGGCCGGTGAGGTTGTTGCGCTTCAGCAGCCGCTCGCAAACCTCACCGGTTTTGCGCACGGCGAACTTGAACACCGCCTGGCCGTCCTGCTTCACGTAGTGCAACCGCTTGTCCACCGTCTCGTGCGATGCCGGCATGCGGCTGCCGCCCGCCGGCATGTACAAGGCGGAACCGCCCGCGCCGTCGATCATGTGCTCGAAGTCGAGAATGCCGACGTTGGGGTCGGACGACGGCGCCAGCACGACGGCGCCGGCGCCGTCCCCAAACAGCACGCACGTCGCGCGGTCGGTGTAGTCGATGATGCTCGACATGACATCGGCGCCAATCACCAGGGCGTTCTTGACGCCGCCGGCGGCGACCAGCTGGCTGCCGACGGTCAGCGAATAGGTAAACGCCGAGCAGGCAGCCGACAGGTCGAAGCCCCATGCGTTGGTCGCCCCAATCTTGTGCTGCACCAGGCACGCGGTACTCGGGAACAGCATGTCGGGCGTCACCGTGCCGACGATGATCAGGTCGATATCCTCCGGCTTGAGGCCCGCCCGCTTGATCGCCTCCTTCGCCGCTTCGGCGGCGAGGTCGCTCGTCGCCACCCCCGGATCGACAATGTGCCTCTGGCGGATGCCGGTGCGCTGCATGATCCACTCGTCGGTGGTGTCGACCATCTTCTCGAGGTCGGCGTTGGTCAGCAGGCGCGGCGGCACGTAGGTGGCCAGGCTCTTGATTTCGACTCGGCGGACGTTCAAAACAACCCCCTCCCGGGCATGGTGCGCCCGAAGTATTCGTAAGCGCGGGCCGTGGCGACACGTCCGCGCGGTGTGCGTTCCAGGAAGCCGATCTGGATCAGATACGGCTCGTACATGTCTTCGATGGCGTCGGCTTCTTCACTGAGCGCCGCCGCCAGGCTGCCCAATCCCACGGGGCCGCCATTGAACTTCTCGATGATCGTCAACACCAGGCGGCGATCGCTTTCGTCGAACCCGTACTGATCGACGTCGAGCAGCGCCATCGCCGCGCGCGCCACCTCCACGGTGATGCGGCCGTCGGCCCGCACCTGCGCGTAGTCGCGCACGCGCCGCAGCAGCCGGTTGACGATGCGCGGCGTGCCGCGCGAGCGACCGGCAATCTCCGCCGCCGCCGCGTCGTCCATCGGCACCTTCAGGATGCGCGCCGAGCGGCGGACAATCTCCTCGATGTCGCGCGCGTCGTAGAAGTCCAGCCGGTGCACGATGCCGAAGCGCGCCCGCAGCGGCGAGGTCAGCAGGCCGGCCCGCGTCGTCGCGCCAATCAGCGTGAACGGCTCCACCGGCACCTTGACCGAGCGGGCGCCGGGCCCCTGGCCAATCACGATGTCGAGCTCGAAGTCTTCCATCGCCGGGTACAGGATCTCTTCGATGGCCGGCGACATCCGGTGGATCTCGTCGATGAACAGGACCTCGCGCGGCTGCAGGTTCGACAGGATGCCGGCGAGGTCGCCCGGCTTCTCGATCACCGGCCCCGACGTGGTCCGAATCGCGGTGCCCAACTCGTTGGCGATGACGTAAGCGAGCGTGGTCTTGCCGAGCCCGGGCGGGCCGTAGAGCAGTGTGTGATCGAGATGCTCGCCGCGCTGGCGGGCCGCCGTGATCGACACGTGCAATTGCTCGCGCACGCGGTCCTGGCCGATGTATTCGTCCAGGCGGCGGGGACGCAGGCCGGCTTCGTCTTGCGCGTCGTCGTCGACGCGCGACGGCGTCATCAGGCGCGGATCGGTCATGCCGTGGCGACCACGCTATGCACGTGACAGGTCCTTGAGCGCCGCCCGCAGGACATCTTCGAAGCGCGGTTCGGTGATGGTGGACAACAGTTTCTCGAGCGTCTTGTCGATCGCCTGCCGATGGTAGCCGAGATTGATCAGGGCCGACACCAGATCGTCGCGTAGCGCGTCGCCCGGGGCCGGCGCCGCGCCCGCCGCGTCGATGGCTTTCGGCAGCCGATCGCGCAACTCCACGCACATGCGCTCGGCGGTCTTCTTGCCGACGCCCGGGATCGCGGTGAGGCGCGCCAGGTCGTTGCGGAGGATCGCGCCGGCGAGGTCACGCGGCTCGATGCCCGACAGCACGGCGAGCGCCAGCTTCGGCCCGATGCCACTCACCGCAATCAGGCGCTCGAACATCGCCAGCTCGAGCGGGGTGGCAAATCCATACAGCGCCAGCTGGTCCTCGCGCACGTGGGTGTGGATGCGCAGCGAGATTTCCGCGCCCGGGTCGCCGCACGTGTAGAACGTGGACAGCGGCACCAGCACGTCGTAGCCGACGCCGGCGACGTCAACAATCAGGCGGTTGGGATGCTTCTCGAGAACGCGTCCGCGCAGGTGGGCAATCATTTCCGCGTCGCCCGGGGCAGCGGCTTGTAGTTGCGCCAGTTGCCCGAAACGAAACCGGGTTTCTTTTTCCCGCTGACGGGTTCCGGGTCTCCCGCAACGAAACCGGGTTTCTTTTTCACGGTCCCGGGCTCGGAAAAAGAAACCCGGTTTCTTTTTTCCCCGCCGTGCAGGTGGCAAATCGCCACCGCCAGCGCGTCCGCGGCATCGTGGGGTGTCGGCACCTGGTCGAGACCCAGCAGCAACTTCACCATTTGCGCAACTTGCGGCTTCTCGGCGCGGCCGTACCCCACCACCGCGCGCTTGACCTCGGCCGGGGTGTACTCGACGACGGTCACGCCCGCCTCGGTCGCCGCCAGCATGGCGACGCCGCGCGCGTGCCCCAGCTTCAGGGCACTGCGCGCGTTCACGGCATGAAAGATGTTCTCGATGGCCACGCACTCGGGACGGTGCTCGGCGATGAGCGCGCTCAGCTCGCGGTAGATCAGGGACAGCTGCTCGGGAAACGTGGCGGCGACCCCGGCGCGTATGGCGCCGCATGACACCAGCTGGTGGCGCCGGCCATCGCTGTCGACACAGCCATAGCCCGTGCGCTGGGAGCCGGGATCGATGCCAAACACTCTCACGCCAGCGAGGCCTCGATCTCCTTCTCCTCGATGTCGAAGTTTGACCACACCTGCTTGACGTCTTCGTGGTCGTCGAGCGCGTCCATCAGCCGGATCATCTGGCTGGCGGGCGTGCCCGTGAGCTTCACGTAGTTCTGCGGCAGCATCGCCACCTGCGCGCTGGCCGGCTCGATGCCCATCCCCTTGACCGCGTCGCGCACGGCTTCGAAGGCCGCCGGGTCGCTCAGCACTTCCCAGCTGTCGCCATCGTCCTGCACGTCATCGGCGCCGGCTTCGAGGGTCACGGTCAGGAGCTTTTCCTCGTCGGCCTTGGTCTTTTCGACGACGATGTGGCCCTTCTTGGTGAACATCCACGCCACCGAGTTGGCGGCGCCGAGGTTGCCGGCGTGCTTCTCGAGCATGTGGCGCAGCTCGCCGACCGTCCGGTTCTTGTTGTCGGTCAACGTTTCGATGATGAGCGCCGACCCGCCGGGGCCATACGCCTCGTAGGTGATCTCGTCATAGATGACGCCCGGCAGTTCTCCCGTGCCGCGCTGAATCGCCTTCTTGATGTTGTCGGCCGGCATGTTCACTTCCTTGGCCGCCGCGATGATGCTCCGCAAGCGCGGGTTCATGCCGGGATCGCCGCCGCCGCCGCGCGCAGCCACGGTGAGTTCCTTGATCAGGCGCGTGAAAATCTTGCCGCGCTTGGCGTCGGCTGCGCCCTTCTTGTGCTTAATCGTGTGCCACTTGGAATGGCCGGACATGCGGAAACTCCTAAATGCCAGTGGGGGAGAGCCTGGAGGCTAGCCCGTGATACCGGTGGAAACGGGTATTTTACCCCCGCCGGGCCAGGATGATCCAGACTTCGGCGCGAAGGTCCCAAGGACCTCCCTGGTAGTCCCCCAGCAGCGACGACACCTCAAGACCCGCTTTTTCGAGCCGGCGCACCATTTGCGGCACCGTCAGGGTCCGGAACGCGAGGGAGAACTTCTTTCGGGACGCGGCCTTGCCGCGGCCCTCGATGAACTCCTGCTCGAAGCGGGTGATGTGCCGGGCCCGGTCCTGCCTGACCGACTCAATCAGGGTAATCGGCTTGCCGTTGGGCCCGCGCTTGCCCCGCATGCTGATCCGCTTCGAGTACTCGTCCCAGGCCGGCAGGTCGGCCACCAGTTCGAGGCCAAACGTCCCTTTCTTCGTCAGGACCCGCGTGACGGCATCAAGGGTCCTGGCCAGGTCGCGTTCCGCGAGGAGCGACTGCAGGATGCCGTACGGCGCCATTACGAGCGGAAAGGCGCGGTCGGGAAATGGCAGGTGCCGGATGTCGCCGCGCACGAGCTGCACCTGCGATTGCAGGCGCGCCCGCTTCACGCGGGTTCGCGCCCGCGCCAGCATCGGCGCCGATCGATCGATGCCGACAATGGTGGCGCCCCCGCGCGCCGCCGGCAGCGCCACGCGCCCGGTGCCGCAGCCCAGCTCGAGCACGGGACCCTTGGCCGCCGACGCCATGCGCGTCCAGAACGCGATGTCGCGCCGGCCCACCGTTTGCGCGTTCTCCCAGTCGTAGAACGGCGCGTAGTCGTCCCAGCCCTCGTAGCCTTCCATCAGAGTGCAAATCTTACTCTGCACCCGGGACTTTGACCGTTTGAAGTTCCGGACTCGCGCCCTATACTTCGGCCATGGCGTCGTTCTTTCAGATTCGCAAGAAAGTGCACTGGTCCGACACCGACGCGGCCGGCGTGGTCTGGTTCCCGAACTTCCTGCGCTGGTTCGAAGACGCGGAAGAAGAGCTGTTCGCGTCGCTCGGGCGATCGCGGCAGTCGCTGCTCGACTCGCACCAGTTCGGCATGCCGCGCGTCGAAGTGCATTCGAAGTTCCGCGCGCCGGCGCGCGCCGGCCAGATCGTGCGCGTCGGCATCAGCACCACGGTCGAGAACCCTCGCCGCCTGCACCACGCATTCGAGATTCGCGACGACCAGTCGGGTCAGCTGCTCGCCGAAGGGTTCGTGCGCGTGGCCTGCGTCGATTCCGGCACGTGGTCCGCGCGCGACCTGCCCGAGGATGTGCTGAGGCTCGTGTCGGGCCTGCCGGACCTCGCCCAACGCCAGGCCCGGGGCGCGGTCGAGTTACCATGGACCTAGAGCGAAGACATGCACAGGCCCCGCGTCGTCGCGACCTTTCTGCTCGCCCTGCTCGGCCTCGTCGCGCCGCGGCCGGCGGCGGCGCAGTCGCCGCCTGATTCGCCACCGCAAGGTTACACACTCGGCAGCGGCCTGCGGCTGGGCGACTCCGGCATCCGCCTGGGCGGCTACATCACCATCGACTTCGAGAACCCGTCGAACGAGCGCGCGACGCTCACGTTCGACGACGCGAGTCTCTTCGTGTTCGGCGATATTGGTCCCCGGCTGCGGTTCTTCATGGAGGCGGAGGAAACGCATTTCTGGCAAATCGACAGCGCCGGGCGGGTCGAGGCCACGAACAACAGCGACCTCGAGCGCCTCTACGTTGACTACCTGCACGGCGACGCTTTCAAGGTCAGGGCCGGCAAGTTCCTGACGCCGGTCGGGACCTGGAACGAGATTCACCCCGACCCGCTCACGTGGACGGTCTCGCGCCCGGTCGCCAGCTATGCCACGTTCCCGGCGTTCACCACCGGCGTCCAGGCCTTCGGCACGTGGGCCACCGCCGGTCGCGACGTGGACTACAACGTCTTCGTCCAGCACAACGCTTCAATCGATCGCAGCACGGGTGATCGGCGCACCGAGCGGATGGTCGGCGGGCGTGTGCGGCTGCGCCAGGGGCGCGTCGAGGTGGGCGTCCCCGCCGTCCGCTATACCGAACGCGACACCGGCGACGTGGTCACGTTCTCGGGAGCCGATCTCGTGGTTCGCGCCGGACGGCTGGAACTGCGCGGCGAGGCAACGGCCGGCCGCGTGCGAGCAATCGACGGCGATTCGCGGGCCGAGTACGCCGCGTATCTTCAGGGCGTGGTGGCGCTGACCGATCGGCTGTTCGTCGTCGGCCGGCAGGAGCGGGCGCACAGCCGCGACCAGCTCACCTACACGGCCACGAGCGCCGGGTTGCTGTTCCGCCCGCTGCCGGCCATGTCGTTCAAGCTGGAGTTGCAGGGGCGATCCGGCCGGCTCCTCCCGACCGATGCCCCGAAAGGCAACCAGCTGCTGGCCGGTTTCGGCGTGCTGTTCTGATGCGGTCTCGGGAACGCTCATGAACATGTTCGCGTCGGCGGTGCTGATGGCCTTGCTGCGGGGATGGTGGTTCCAGCCCGCACCCGCGCCGGACATCGTGCTCGTGAGCCGCAAGGCGCCGGGCGAGGTGGTATCGGAACGGACCGCCGCGCGCGTGTTCCTGAAGGAGCGCCTGTTCTGGAAGGACGGATCCCGAATCGTCCCCGTGAACCTGCCGCCCGACCATGCCGCCCGCCAGACCTTCAGCCGCGCCGTGCTCCGCCGCGAGCGCCGCGAGCTGGTGGCCTATTGGAATGAGCAGCACTTCAACGGCGTGAACCCGCCCGTGGTGCTCGAATCCGAAGAAGCAGTAAAGGCGTTCGTCCGCCAGGTTGAGGGCGCGGTGGGCTACATCCGTCGCGACCAGCTCGAGCCGGACCTCATGGTGCTGCTGGTCGTCCAGGGGCCGTAGGGACGGACTCGCCCGCGCCGGCGAAGAAATACCGGCGCATCTTTCGCCGCAATTCCTCAACCAGATCGTCCGTTGACGCGCGCGACACCCGCGCGTAGAGCGCCGGCGCCAGGCCGGCGAACAAGTCGAACAGGTCCGGATCGAAGTGCGTGCCGCGGTCGGCGGCCATGGTGCGCATGGCTTCGTCGAACGACAGCGCCTTCTTGTAGGGACGCTCCGACGTGAGCGCATCGAAGACGTCGGCGATGGCGAAGATCCGGGCGCTCATCGGGATCTGCGCGCCTGAGAGGCCATCGGGGTAGCCGCGGCCGTCCACCCGTTCATGATGGTGCCGCACGATGTCGAGCGCGTCGCCGAGCCACGCATAACGGCTGACGATGTCGGTGCCATGCAGCACGTGCGTCTTCATGGTCTCAAACTCGGCCTGGTCGAGACGGCCGGGCTTGAGCAGGATGGTGTCGCTGATGCCGATCTTGCCGACATCGTGGAGAAACGAGCCCTTGACGAGCGCTTGCAGCCGCACGCGATCGAGGCCGGCGGCCTCGGCCATGGCGAGCGCGAGCAAGGTGACGCGATAGTTGTGCACACTCGTGTCGCTGTCGCGCTTGGCGATGGCGCTGCCCAACACTTCGAGCATCTCGACGTTGGCCTCGAGCAGCATCGCCACGTGACGGTTGACCTCGTCCACCATGCGGTTGAACGAGGTCGCCATCTGCCCGATCTCGTCGTCGCCCTGCGGCGGGACTTTGTGCGAGAGGTCCATGGTCTGGCTGATGGTGTTGGCGGCCCGCGAGACATCCTTCAGCGGCCGCACCGCCCGGGCCGCCGCCGCCGCCACCAGCACCACCACCAGGGCGATGCCGGCAATGCCCGCCAACAGGCTGACGCGCTCCACCCGGGTCACCGGCGCGAGCACGACATCGCGTTCGGCCGCGCCGATCACCGTCCAGCCGAAGCCGTGAAACTCGCCGCCGCCAAGCTGCCTGGCCGTCGCCACGATGAACGGGCCGGCCTCGCGCACGCCGGCCGGCGTGTGCTCGAGTTCCGGCGCCCAGAAATCGGTGGCCGCGACGACGGCGCCGTCCTCATCCACCACCGCGGCGGTCGGAACGGTGCCCGCCAGCACCGTGCGAACCAAGTCCTGGACGTGGTACTCGATCAGCAGCACGCCGATGGCGCGTCCCTCAACCGCGCGCGACGTAATCGGCAGCGCAAAGCCGACGACCCGCTGGCCGTCGAATGGCGACACCCGCAACGCCACCGGCACCACTTCCCCGGGCGCCGGATTCAACAGCGGCCCGGCCAGGGTTCGGCCGATGGCGCCAGGGGCGCTGGCCGCGACGACGACGCCGGACGGCGTGAGGGCGTAGATGTCCCCATCAAGGGCGTAGTTCCGCTTGAGACCTTCGAGGGCCACGGTGATGCGCTTGTCGAGGTCATCGGCCAGCAGGTCGGTCATCACCTCGAGGCCGGCCCACGCCACGGCATTGCCCCGAAGCGTGATCAACCGGTTGTCGAGTCGGTCGCGCATCAACTCGACGCGCGCGTCCAGGCCGCGGACCACTTCGTCGTACAGGGTGTTGCGGGCGCTCCGGAACAGCAGCAACGCCGCCAGCACGAACGGCACGAGCGCGGCCACCGCGAAGAGCACCGCGGTCTTGAGGACGAGGCTGCGCCGTAGCTCGCTGAACATGGGGACCTAGT
>CAYHCX010000088.1:0-16577 GCA_964355095.1 uncultured Acidobacterium sp. | reverse complement strand
GCAGACTGGGAGTCGGCGCATTTCGTGACGCCGTATCTGTGTCTAATCTGCGTCTAATCGGTGGCTGCCTCTTGTGGCGCGGCGGCGCATCTGCGGCCCACGGTATGATCGGATGATGCCAAATCGTCTCGCGAGCGAGCAGAGCCCGTACCTGCTGCAGCACGCGAACAATCCCGTTGACTGGTATCCGTGGGGGGAGCCGGCGTTCGAGGCGGCCCGCGCGGCCGGCAAGCCCATCTTTCTGTCGATCGGCTACGCCACCTGCCACTGGTGCCACGTGATGGAGCGCGAGTCGTTCGAGCACGCGGGCGTCGCCAAGGTGCTCAACGACCACTTCATCTCGATCAAGGTCGATCGCGAAGAGCGGCCCGACGTCGATCGCGTCTACATGACGTTCGTCCAGGCCACGACCGGCTCCGGCGGCTGGCCGATGAGCGTCTGGTTGACACTGGACTTGCAGCCGTTCTTCGGCGGCACCTATTTCCCGCCCACCTCGCAGTCGGGCCGCCCGGGCTTCGTCGACGTGCTGACCGAGATCAACCGGGCCTGGCGAGACGACCGCGCCAACGTGCTCAGGTCGGCGGCCGAAATCGTCGCGCGCCTGGCGCAACTGGCGCTGGGGCAAAACGATCGGCGGACGCCCGGCGTGGCCGCGCTGGCGAAGACGTTCCAGCAGTTCGAGCAGACGTTCGACACCCGCCGCGGTGGCTTCGGCGACGCGCCCAAGTTCCCGCGGCCGAGCGAGCTGCTGTTCCTGCTGCGCGAGCACGCGCGCACCGGTAACGAGGGCGCCCGCGCCATGGTCGTGCAGACGCTGCGGTCGATGGCGCTGGGCGGCATGCGCGACCACATCGGCGGCGGCTTTCACCGCTACTCCGTGGACGGCAACTGGCGCGTGCCGCACTTCGAGAAGATGCTCTACGACCAGGCCCAGCTCGTGCTGGCCTATCTCGAGGCCGCGCAGGCGAGCGACGATCCCTTCTTCGCGCAGGTCGCCGAAGACACGCTGCACTACGTCGAGCGCGACATGGCCGACGCCGCGGGTGGGTTCTACTCGGCGGAGGATGCCGACAGCGTGCCGCCCGGCTCCGAGAGCGACCCGCACGCGCACAAGATGGAGGGCGCGTTCTACATCTGGGGCCAGGACGAGATCCGGGCGGCGCTCGGGGAAGACAGCCTGATCTTTGAGGGGCGGTACGGGGTGCTGCCCAACGGCAACGCCCCGTTCGACCCGCAGCAGGAGTTCGTAAACAAGAACCTGCTGCACACGGCGCAGTCGATTGCCGACCTCTCGCGGGCCAGCGGCAAGACGCCGGTCGAGGTCGCCGAGGCGTTGTTGCGCGCCAGGGCAATCCTGTTCGACGTGCGGAACGACCGCCCGCGCCCGCAGTTGGATGACAAGGTCCTGACCGCCTGGAACGGCCTCATGATCGGCGCCTTCGCGCGGGCCTCTCGGGTGCTGCCAGCGGGCGAAGCCCTGGGCGTTGATGGCGGCGACCCCGGCGCGCCCCATCTCGAGCGTGCGGTACGCGCGGCGACGTTCATCAGGCAGACCATGTGGGACGGCGCCACGCGCCGGTTGCTGCGCCGCTACCGTGCCGGGGACGCCGCGATTGAGGGCTACGCCGAAGACTTCGCGTTCCTCATCTTCGGCGTGCTCGAGGTGTTCCAGGCGACGGGCGGGGCGCAGTGGCTCGCGTGGGCCCGGGAGCTGCAAGCCCGGCAGGACGAGTTGTTCTGGGATGCGGAAGGCGGCGGCTGGTTCAGCACCACCGGCGCGGATCCCTCCGTGCTGCTGCGGATGAAAGAAGACTACGATGGCGCTGAGCCTTCGCCGACCGCGGTGTCAGCGTTGAACGTGTGGACGCTGGCGCACCTGACCGGCGAACCGGCTTACGGCGCGCGGGCCGCCGAGGCCATCGCGTCGTTTGGCGGCCGTCTCGAGGACCAGGGCCGCGCGGTGCCGTTCATGGCGGCCGTGCTGTCGGCGACCGAAGCCGGCGGCGAGCAGATTGTCATTGTGGGCCGGCGGGACGCGGCGGACACGAGGGCGCTCTGGAAGGCCGCGCACAAGCAGTTCCGGCCCTTCGCCGTCGTGATGCTCGCTGACCCGTCGGAGCAGGCCGCATTGGCGGTCCACATGCCGTGGGTCGCGGAGATGAAGATGATTGACGATATGGCCACCGCCTACGTGTGCCGGGCGTTTGCCTGCGACGCGCCGTCCACCGATCCGGGCGTGTTCTCATGAGCGACATCGTCGAGATCCGATCGTCCAGCGAGGGGGCATGGCAGCGCATCGTGTTGAACGCGCCGCCGGGCAACCTGTTGTCGCTGGACCTGGTGCGCGGGCGCTGGGCAAGGCGCTGCGCAGCCTGGAATCCACGCGCGGCATCAAGTGGCTCACCATCGAAGGCGCCAGCGGCGAGTGTTCCTTTGGCGCCAGGATTCAGGAACACGAGCCGGGCATGATGGCCACGACGCGGCGGAGCGCGACTACCTGGGTGGCCTGCTCAAGACGCATGACGCCGCCGAGGGCGTGCGGGCCTGGATTGACAAGCGGGCGCCTAACTGGAAGAACTCGTGAGGGGAACCGTGGCGATGATTGACGTGGATGTGTGGGTGCGTGGCACGGCGGGCGCCGTCACCCAGAAGATGAAGGGCGTGCCGGCCGACGCCGACAACTGGACCGACGCCGACGTCAAGACGCTGCTCGAGCAGATGCTGAAGGCGCTCGATCGCGCGAGGGACCCCGCGGGGAATCCTCCCGCCGTTACGCTGCGCGGCTTCAGCTGGATTGTGAGCCCCGACCCGGGCGGCGTGCTGGTCCATATCGAAATGCAGCTAGGCACTGCCAGCGCCGGCCCCTTCGCGATCGCCGAGGCACGGCTGAGCGACATGATCACGCGCGTGATTGGCGGACCGCGGGAATCCAAACTGGTGCACTGAGATGACGACGACGCGGTTGCTGCTGGCGTCGATCGACGAGGCCTTCGACCAGCGGTCGTGGCACGGCACCAACCTGCGCGGATCGCTGCGCGGGGTGACGCTGGAGCAGGCCGCCTGGCGACCCGCCTTCGCCAATGCTTCCACCTCCGCCAAGACTGCGGCGGACAAGACGACGGGGCAGGGCCGGTCCGCGCACAACATCTGGGAACTGGTGGTGCACGCCGCCTACTGGAAGTACGACATCCGGAGGCGGCTCACCGGCGAGAAGGGCCGCTCGTTCGCGCTCGAGGGCAGCAACTTCTGGAAGCGTCCCGTCACAGGCACCCGGGCCGAGTGGCGCGCGGACCTGGCGTTGCTCGAGGACGAGCACGCCCGGCTGCGGGCCGCGGTGGCCGCATTCCCGGCCGCCCGCTGGACGCGGAAGGCGCCAGGGAAGCCGTTCACTTTCGAGGGCCTGGTGCGCGGCGTCGCCGCCCACGACCTGTATCATGCGGGTCAGATACAGTTATTGAAGCGGTCACAGGAATAAGACAAGAGTCCTTGAATCACCAAAGCACCAAGTCACTGAATCACCAAATTCAAGGATTGCCCAAGCCGGGGTGGCGAAACTGGCAGACGCACAGGACTTAAAATCCTGAGACCCGCAAGGGTCGTGCGGGTTCGATTCCCGCCCCCGGCACCAAACCTATCAAGCACGCTGTCTGGGCTACACTGGCGCTCACATGAGTTTTCGAGTTGCGTTATTTGTGCTAGTCCTCCCGTCGTGCTTCGTCGCGCAGACCCACGCGCATACGACAGTGATTGCGGCATCGGAGCGTTTTCAGGACTCATCAACGGTCGAAGCCGCGGCGCGTCGCTTCATCGTCGCGTTCAACAATCTGGACATGACGGCGTTCCTGGATCGGTTCGCTGACGATGCCACGATCATCCACCCGCCGTCAGGTCCTCCGCGGACATTCCCGAAACGCGTCCAAGGCAAGCAGGAGATTCAAAGAACATTCCAGGTCGTCTTCGATCTGATTCGAGCCGGGCGGACGACACCACCGTACCAGGACTTGCAACCGCGCGATTTGCTGATTCAGGAGTACGACGGACTCGCCGTGCTGACCTTTCACCTCGGCACCGACACGCGCGTTAGTCGGCGAACGCTAGTGTTTCGCAGAGTTGGCTCGGACTGGAAGATCGTTCACCTCCATGCGTCTACTTTCGATCTCTCGCCGCCGTGAACGCGGTGACCTCTCATGGCAAGCCACTTCAGCGGCGGGCTTCGTCGAGGTACGCCACGGGAAGGGCAGCCACCGACTGTTCATCCATCCAGCAACGAAGAAGGAAGTCTGGATCGCCATGCACACGAAGAAAGACGCCGGCCAGTTGGGCAATCGCATTTTGCGGGAGGCAGGAATTCAATGACGGCCTATTATCCGATCGTGATCGAATCAGAAACGAGCGGCGCGGTGAGCGCCTACGTGCCGGGGCTGCCGGTCTATGCGGCCGCCGACTCGCGCGCGAAGGCCGAGCGGGCCATTCGTGAGACGTTGGCGGCTTACCTGGATGCACATCCCGCGACGTCACCCACAGCCAAAATCCGGGTGGCGCGCGTGTCGGGTAACGAGCAGTCGAGAGTGCACGTCGTGTCGAGTCTCGTCGGTGTAGGAGCCCTGCTCGGCACTGGCCGTAGCGTTCACAAGGCGAGCGCTTCGCGAGCCAATGGACGGCTCGGCGGGCGACCTCGCCGCACAATTCGGAAATCGACCAAGCCGGCTCGCCGCGCCTGAGTCACCCGCTTCCATCGGCGCGGCCGATTTCTACCTACAACTCCTCGCCGTCGCGTGACACGCGAACCGTCCACGGGTTGCAACAGACCTCGCAGTCCTGGATGTAGCTGCCGCTGACATCCAGCTCGACGTAAATCTCGATCTCCTCGCCGTGGAGTCTGTGAGGCTGCTCGGCGCTCGACGAGTTCCTGAATCTGCTCAACCAGCCGCCCGATTCGAGCGCCAGCAGCCCGCTCGGCCGCAGTCTTCGGAGAAATCAGCCGCGCCGGCACGGGCAGTGGCTCCAACTTGCTCGCCTTGACGTGCTGCCCGTCATGGCCCGATTCTGGCATAGGCTGGTGCCATGAAGTGGCAAGGGGGTCGTCGCAGTACCAACATTGAGGACCGCAGGGGACTGGGCGCCGGCGCGGTCGGTGGCGGCGGCATCGGCATGATCCTCATCGTGCTCATCGTGTCGTGGCTGACCGGCACCAACCCGCTGACCTTGCTCCAGGTCGTGGAGCAGGCCAACCCCGAACAATCGCAGTCGGTGCCCACCGGCGCGCCGAGCGGAGATCCGGCGGCGGAGTTCGTGGCCGTCGTGCTGGCCGATACCGAAGACACGTGGGCACGCGTCTTCCAAGCCAGCGGCCAGCGCTACGAGGCGCCGGTCCTCGTCCTGTTCGAAGACGCCGTGCAGTCGGCGTGCGGGTCGGCCTCCGCCTCGACCGGTCCGTTCTATTGCCCGGCCGATCAGAAGGTCTACCTGGATCTGTCGTTCTTCCGCGAGCTCGATCGGCGCTTCGGCGCGCCCGGCGATTTCGCGCAGGCCTACGTGGTCGCCCACGAGATCGGTCATCACGTGCAGAACCTGCTGGGCATCAACCGCCAGGTATCGCAGGCCCAGGGGCGGGGCGGCCGGGCCAACGCCAACGCCCTGTCGGTGCAGATGGAACTGCAGGCCGACTGTTTCGCCGGCGTGTGGGGCCATCACGCGGCACGCCGGGACACGCTGGATCCGGGCGACATTGAAGAAGGACTGGCGGCGGCCGCCGCCATTGGCGACGACCGCCTCACGGGTGGACGCGTGGCCCCTGACAGCTTCACGCACGGCACCTCCGAGCAGCGCGCGCGGTGGCTGCGCCAGGGGCTGGCGAGCGGCAGCATCGACGGCTGCGACACGTTCCGCGCGAACTTGCGCTAGAGGTCCGGATTACACCTCCGATTTCGGGCTTTGGCCTTCCTCCCCGGCGAAAGACCGTGGTCGAGGTAGAATGCGCACACCCCGTAGACGGCGTACACGGGCGGAGGGACGAGTGCAAATTGAATGGGGGCTCGCGGCGGCGCTGATCGGCGCGCTGTCGACATTCGGCGTCTGGGCGTACTTCAGCCGCCGGCGCCTTGCGGTGAGGGCGGCCGAGATCGAGCAAGCGCTCGAGCTTCGGACCACCGAGCTGGAATCCGCACACCTTCAACTGCAGCGCCTGAGCACCGATGACGCGCTCACGGCGGTGGCGAACCACGAGCAGTTTCTCGAGTTCCTGGAGCGGGAATGGCGGCGCGCGCGGCGTGATGGCTTGCCGCTGTCGCTGATCTTCGTGGACGTTGATCACTTCCGCTCCTACAACCGCCAGTTCGGCCGCAAGGCGGGCGACGAAATCCTCAAGCAGGTCGGCCGCTGCCTGGCGGAGCTTGTCGGCCGGCCCGGCGACCTGGTGGCCCGCTACCACCGCGACGAGTTCGCACTGGTGCTCGCGTCCACCGACGGCCCTGGCGCGTTCAAGATCTCTGAAGAGGTCCGCGCCGCCATCTGCGCGTTGCAGATGCCGGCGGCAAAAGACGCGCCGGGGGAGACCGTGACCGCCTCGGTGGCCACCGCCACGGCCGTGCCCCAGCGGGAGTCGGCGTGGGAAGAACTCGACCTGATCAAGGCGGCGCGCCACGCCCTGCGCGAGGCCCAGGCCAGCGGCGGCAACCGGGTGCTTCGCGCCAACCTGGGCCTGGCCGGCCCACCCGAGCTCGTCACGCGGCGCTAGCATGCGGCTCGAACTGCCTCGGTGCACGGTCCGCCACTGGACCAGTGCCGACCTCGATGCCCTGGTCCGGCACGCCAATAACCGGAACGTGTCCGTCCACCTGAGGGATCGGTTTCCGTTCCCGTACGAGCTCGCCCACGCCCGCAAGTTCCTGGACTGGATCGTCGAACAGTCGTCGCCAACCGTCTGGGCCATCGAGGTCAACGGCGAGGCCACCGGCGGCATTGGCGTGGAACTGCATGCGGACGTCGAGCGCGTGTCGGCCGAGATTGGCTATTGGCTGGGAGAAGCCGCCTGGGGCCAGGGGGTTGTGACCGAGGCGCTGCGGGCCGTCACCGCCGAAGCCTTCCAGCGGTTCGAACTGACCCGGATTTACGCGTTGCCTTTTGCCGACAACCGGGCCTCGGTCCGCGTGCTGGAAAAGGCGGGCTACACCCGTGAAGGCTACCTCCGCCAGAGCGCCATCAAGGACGGGAAGGTCCGCGACCAATTGCTCTACGCTGCCTACAACTCTCTATGACCACGGCTTCGTCGAAGCCACCAGCTGGAGCGATGAGTGCACGCGCATCCTGAAGCTGTTTGAGGCCAACCTGAAGACATGATCGAGTTCATCGACCTCAACTTCCGCGGCAGCGATCGGGTGATTGCCACCGCCGTGCTGACCGGCCCGGACGGCGTCACGCTGGTCGATCCCGGTCCGACGTCGTGCCTGCCGGCGCTCGAGGCCGGTCTGCGCGAGCGCGGGCTCACGCTGCGCGATGTCCGCGCGCTGCTGCTGACCCACATTCACCTCGACCACGCCGGCGCCGCCGGCACCATCGTCGAGCGCGTGCCGCCCATTCGCGTGCACGTGCACGAGCGCGGCGCGCCGCACATGGTGGATCCGGCGAAGCTGCTGGCCAGCGCCACGCGCCTCTACGGTGACCAGATGGCCGCGCTGTGGGGGGCGTTTCTGCCGGTGCCTGCCGCCAGCGTCACGGTGCTGCAAGGCGGGGAGCGCCTGGCCGTCGCCGGCACCAAGCTGCAGGTGGCCTATACGCCGGGACACGCGAAGCATCACGTGAGCTACCTCGATGAGACCAGCGGCGTCGCCTACGTCGGCGACACCGGTGGCATCCGCGCGATCGGTGATTACCTGATTGCGCCAACACCGCCGCCGGACATCGATCTCGCGGCCTGGCGAGAGAGCCTGTCCGTGATCGAGGCCTGGCAGCCGGTCTCGCTGTTCCTCACGCACTTCGGCGCCGTGACCCCGGCGAAGGCGCACCTGGCGCGCTTCCGGGAGACCCTCACGGCCCAGGCCGAAGCGGCGCGTCACTCACTGACGGCGGGGAACACCGACGAGGAGCGGACGCGCGTGTTCGTCGAGCAGATGCGTCGAGAGGTCAGGAAGGCCATGCCCGAGCATGAAGCCCGGGCGATGGAACTGGCCGCGCCATTCGATCAGTTGTGGCAGGGCCTGGCGCGGTACTGGAGCAAGCAGCCGTAGTCAGACGGCGATGGCCTCGAGCGGCTCGGCCTGGGCCGCGATGACAGCCTGCGGTTCAACCAGAAAGCGCAGGGCGTAGCCGGACGGTGTTCCGGTGGAGCGCCGGCACGGCGCCACTCGCCAGATGGCGGAGAGCACGCGGCCCTCCCGCAGGTTCGAGGGCAGGGTCTCCACGCCGCGCGTCGAGCGCTCGATCTGCAGGTGGACAAGGCGGAAGAGCGGAATGGCCGCGCCCGCATCGCATTCCACGAACACCCCCGCCTCGCTGACGTCTCGCGTCACCACCGACGCGAAGCGGACCGCGCCCGAGGCGTCCTTCCAGATCAGCCGGGCCGGCAGTGCGATGGTCCGGCGTTCCGCCGACCGTTGAACTGTCCTTCCCGCCATGTTTCGTTTATCAGCCACGGGAAACTCCAGGGAAATTGATCACACCCGAAAAACAAAGGCTTGCAATGCACGGAATCACTCCAAGATCCACGCCGAATCTGTGCAGGTGGTCAGACTGTGGATGCTAGGCGGCTGATGGCGGCCAGTAACAGACTCTAGGGTGCCGAATGGAGGGAGTTGGGTGGTGAGGTGGTGGTTAGTAGGTATCCACGTATGCGCGTGACTGGCTACTTAGTATCCATACCGGGACCGCCCTCGATGCCCAACCGGCGCAGCTTGAGGTAAAGGCCACGACGGGTGAGGCCGAGGGCGCGGGCCGTCTCGGAGATGTTGCCGCGGTGCCTGGACATCATCTCGCGAATCAGATCGCGTTCGATCTCGTCCACCACCGACGCCAGGGTCTGGCCGCCGCGGAGCGAGACGCGCGAACCGCTCGCCGAGCCCGACTGCGGGGTCGTGGCCGCCGCCGTGAGGTCCGCCGACAGGTGTTCGGGGCCGATCGTGCTCGCGGGAGGGGCCATGGCCACGGCGCGCTGGATCTCGTTGCGCAACTGGCGGACGTTGCCCGGCCACCAGTACTGCGCGAAGAGGTCCAGCACCTCGGGACTCAACCGCATGTCGGGTTTGCCCAGCCGGTCCGACGCCTCGCGCAGGAAGAACGTCGTCAGGTGCGGAATCTCTTCCCGGCGCTGCCGCAGGGGCGGCACGTGGATGCGGATCACGCTCAGGCGGTAGTAGAGGTCTTCACGGAACTTGCCTTCGGCGACGCGCTGTTCGAGGTCGGCGTTGGTGGCGGCCAGCACGCGCACATCCACCGGCTGCGGGCGGTTCTCGCCGACGGGCATGATCTCGCCCTGTTCCAGGAAGCGGAGCAGCTTGGGCTGCACGTCGAGCGGCAGGTCGCCGACTTCGTCCAGGAAGAGGGTTCCGCCGGTGGCGGTGCGAATGAGGCCGGGTTGATCCGACACCGCGCCGGTGAACGATCCGCGCCGATGCCCGAACAACTGGCTGTCGGCCAGCTCCCGGGTCGTGGTCGTGCAGTTGTAGGGCAGGAAGGTGGCGGCGTTGCGGGACGAGCCGACGTGGATGGCCCGCGCCACCAGTTCCTTGCCGGTGCCGCTCTCGCCGGTGATCAGCACGGTCAGGTCGTTGCCCTGCAGGCGCTGGATCTGATCGACCACGCGATGCATGGCGGCGCTGGCGCAGAGAAAGCCCGGCAGCAGCGGCTCGAGCGGCCGCTCGGTGGTGGAGTCGACCGCCGCGGTCGGCCGATCGCGGACGCCGCACAAGTCGAAGCCTTGCCGCGCCACGGCGGCCATCATGCGGACCCGGCGCAGCAACGGATGCCCGAGCGTGCGCGGCGTGGCAATCACCACGTGGCGAGGGCCATCGGGCTCGCGACCGATGGCTTCGACGATCAGGCTGCCGCCGCCGTAGGTGGCGCCCTGCAGGGCGAGCTTGGCAATGGCGCGCGAGGTCTCGGCGTCGGCGCCGGCCTGCGCGATCAGGCGCACGTCGCCGCCGGGCAACTCCGCGAACACCACCGTGATGTCGGCGGTGACCGCTTCGAGCAGCGTCGTTGCCAGCTCGCGCGCGAGCAGGTCGGGTAACACCGCCGCATCGACCAGGCGCCGCACCAGGGCGTCGTCGGCGTCGGCCGGCGAGCCGACGTACTCGCCGGTGCCCGGAGGCTGCGCCGCGGCCATGGCGGCCCGCACTTGTTCGAGGTCGCGCGTCGCGCCCAGCGACTGGAACACCTGCGCGGCGTACTGGTAATGGCGATCGGCGGTGGAGCGGGCGCCGGCCTTCGAGGCGAGGCGGGCGAGCGCCATCTGGCTGACCGCGGCCTGGTAGCGTTCGCCCACCAGCTCGAACACGCTCGAGCTCTGGGCGATGTCGTGGTACGCCTCGGTCGTGCGCGTCTGCCGCGCGCGCAGGTCGCCGCGCAGCCGCAGGAACTCGCCCCACGCCCCCGGCGTGGTCCGCGGATCCAGGCGCGACTCCACCTGCGTCAGCCGGCGTTCCGCCTCATCGACGCGCGCCGCGGAGAGCAGGGCCTCGGCGGCGATCAGCTCCGCTTCAATCGCTTCCGCGGGCGGGGCGTTGGTGGACTTGACGATTTCATCGGCGATGGCCAGCGCCTCATCCGGCTGGCCGCGCCGCGTGGCCAGGCGCGCGGTGATCACCCGCAGCGACCACTCGTACCAACGGCTCGTGTTACGGCCGTAGGCGCCGTACGCCTCCGCGGCCTGACGCAAATAGTCCGCGGCGTTCTCGTAGTCGCCGCGCATCAGGGACATCTGCGCGAGGGTGTCGTAGACGGCGCCGGTGGTTTCGTGGAACTGCATCGCGCTGCGGACATCGAGCGCGCGGTGCAGGACGGTGTCGGCCCGATCCAGGTTGCCGACGCGCACGCAAATCTGGCCGAGCGTGGCGAGGGCCACCGACAGGCCGGGGCCCTGGCCGAGGCCTTCGTGCAGGTTCACCGCCCGTTCCGCCAGCGCCAGCGCCTGTTCGTAACGGTGCCGAATCAGCGCGACGTTCGCCTGGTTCCCATACACCGTGGCCAGCACATCGTCGGCCTGCAGCAGCGATGCCATGCGTTCCGCCTGCCGCAGGGCGGCATTGGCTTCGTCGTAGCGGCCGGTCTGCGCGAGCATCACCGCCGACAGTGAGTGCACCATCGCCAGGTGCCGCTTGTCTCCCGCCGCGTGCAGGGCGGCGGCGGCTTCGGCGATGTGCTCGCGCACAATCGCCATGTCGCCCACTTGCCGGTAGCACTGGCCCAGGTAGAAGTGGGCGAGGCCGATGGCGCGCGAATCGTGCGCGATCTCGGCCTGCTTGAGCGCGCGGTTGTGGAGGGCAATGGCCCGGGACTGTTCGCCACGGGCGAAGGCGACGCGGCCATGGAGCCGCCAGAGATTCGAGTGGAGGACCTGGGGCAGGTGCTCGCGAATCGTATCGGGGGATCGGCCAAGCACCGTTCCGGCCTGTGCAAGGTCCCCCTGCAAGAGGTACGATTCAGCCAGCATGACCCTGACGGCCAACTCGTCATCCCGCGTGAGCGACGAGGGCGCGCGCAGCAGCGGCGCCAGCAGCTCAATGGTGACCGCGGCCTGGCCGCGGTCGAGAGCGGTGGTGGCGCGAGCGATTACCGGTTGCAGCGCGGCATTAGCCACGGCGCCGAGTATACCAAGTATCCAGCCGCATATAATCCCCTCAGTAATATGGAGTTGACCGTCGGCAGCCGGACCGACACGGGTCCGCGCAAAATGAACCAGGATCGCGTCGGAGGGTGGCCGGAGCTCGGCCTGTTCGTGGTGGCCGATGGCATGGGCGGCCACAACGCCGGTGACGTGGCGTCGAACATGGCGGTGGAGGCCATCCACAAGTTCATTGCCGACAGCGCCAACGGCAGCGACATCACATGGCCGTTCGGCCTCGAGGTTGCGAAGTCGATCGACGTGAACCGCCTCACGACCGCCGTGCGCCTGGCCAACCGCAAGGTCTATTCCGAGGGCACGCGCCACGCCGAGTTGAGCGGCATGGGAACCACGGTGGTGGCGGCGTTAGTGAGCGGCGATCGGGTGGCCATGGCCAGCGTCGGCGACAGCCGGATCTACCGGCTGCGTGATGGCAGCCTCGAGCAGTTGACGAAAGACGACACCTGGCTCGCCTCCGTGCTGGGGGCGAAGGAGGCCGATGCCGCGGACCCGGCGCATCCGCTGCGGCACGTGCTGACGAGCGTGGTCGGCACGCGCGACGATGTGAAACCCGGCGAGCGGGACGAGCAACTGGTGTCCGGTGACACGTTCGTGCTGTGCTCGGACGGCGTGCACGGCCGCCTCGACAGCGCGTCGATCGCCGAGGTCCTGCAGGGCGCCTCGTCCGCTGCCGATCAGGCCTCGCGCCTCGTCGATGCCGCGCTGACGCGTGGCACGTCCGACAACGCCACCGCCCTCGTTATTTCGATTTCCTGATGCGCACGTCCTTTGTTCTGATCGCCGTGATGTGCCTCGTCGTGTCGGCGTGCCGCCGCGAGGCGCCGGCCCCGCTCGCGCCGGCTCCGGCCGCGGCGCCCGCGCCGGTCGCGCAAGGTGCCCGCCCGCGCATCGTGTTCCTGGGTGACAGCCTCACGGCGGGCCTTGGCCTCGACGCCGATCAGAGTTTCCCGGCGCTGATCGAGAAGCGGCTGGCGAGCGACGGCCTCAACTACGAAGTCGTCAACGCCGGCGTGTCGGGCGACACCTCGGCGGGCGGCCTGCGGCGCGTCGAGTGGTCGCTCGATGGCGACGTCAAGGTGCTGGTCGTCGCGCTGGGCGCCAACGACGGGCTGCGCGGGCTGGCGCCGGCGGAGCTGAAGCGGAACCTGGCCGGGGTGCTGGACCGGGCCGCGGCGCGGGGGGTCACCGTGATCCTGGCCGGCATGGAAGCGCCGCCCAATTTCGGCGCCGACTACACGCGGCAATTTCGCGGCGTCTATACCGACCTCGCCCAGACTTACCGGGTGCGGTTCGTGCCGTTCCTGCTGCAAGGCGTGGCCGGTGACGCGGCCCTCAATCAGGCGGACGGCATTCACCCCAACGCGCGCGGCGCGCGGATGGTCGCGGACCTGCTGTGGGCGGAACTGAAGCCGGTGCTCGCGCGTCCAACTCCGGGAACTCGATGATCCAACTTCGCGGCGTGAGCAAGACGGTCCAGAGCGGCGGGCAGCCCCTCACCATTCTCCATCCGCTCGACCTCGACGTGCCGGACGGGCAGTGCCTGGCCATTGTCGGGCCGTCGGGCAGCGGCAAGTCCACGCTGCTCGGGCTGATCGCCGGGCTCGACTCGGCGTCCACCGGCACCATCGCGATTGCCGGGACCGAGATCACCAGTCTCAACGAAGACGCGCTGGCGCGGCTGCGTGGCGAGAAGATTGGTTTCGTGTTCCAGTTCTTTCACCTGGTGCCGTCGCTGACCGCGATCGAGAACATCCAGGTCCCCATGGAAATCGCCGGCCGCCGCGACGCGGCGGCGCGGGCGCAGGCCCTGCTCGACGAAGTGGGGCTGCACGACCGCGGCCACCATTACCCGGCGCAGTTGTCGGGTGGCGAGCAGCAGCGCATTGCGATTGCGCGGGCGCTGGCCAACGATCCGCCGCTGATCCTGGCCGATGAGCCGACCGGCAACCTCGACAGCTCGAATGGCCGCCACATCCTCGAGCTGTTGTTGCAGGTGCGCCGCTCGCGCCGCGTCACGCTGGTGGTGGTGACGCACGACGCGTCGGTCGCCGCGGTGGCGGACGCCCGGCTGGTGCTGCGCGACGGCCGGCCGGTGGCCGACGAGACCACCGCGCGCGGGGCCACGCCGTGAGGTTCGTGCTGTACATGGCGGCGCGCGAAATGCGGGCGTCATGGCAACGGCTGTTGGTCTTCTTCGTGTGCATCGCCGTCGGCGTTGGCGCCATCGTCGCCTTGCGGTCGGTCATCCAGAGCGTCCGCAACACCTTTGCCGGCGAGGCCAGGTCGTTAATCACCGCCGACGCCATCATCACCAGCAACCAGCCGATCAAGCCGGAGCTGGCGGCGAAGATCGCGGACCGGCTGAAGGCCGCCGGCGCCGAGAGCATCCGCTCGGTTGAACTGGCCACCATGGCGCGGGCCGCGGATCGCGCCGACGGGCGCGCGCGCATGGTGGAATTGCGCGCCGTCGAAGCCGGGTTCCCGTATTACGGCGCGATGCGTCTGGCCGACGCCACTCCGTACCGTCACGACCTGCTGCGAGGGTTCGGCGTGCTGGTGCGGCCTGAGCTGCTGGTGCAGCTGGGGGTCGCGGTCGGTGACGACCTCGCCATTGGTTCGCGGCGCTTCACGATCCGCGGCGTGATTGAGGGCGAGCCGGGGCGGCGCCTGGGCGGGTTCAGCCTGGGCCCCCGGGTGTTCGTCGATCTCGCGGACCTCGAGAAGACCGGCCTGGTCAGGTTCGGCAGCCGGTCCACCACGCAGCTGTTGGTGCGCGTGCCGGACGCGCAGCTGGATCCGTTGATCCGCGGCCTGCGCGCCGACTTCACCAATCAGTTCGCGCGCGTGCGGTCGTACCAGGCCACCGAAGACGACATCGGCGAAAACTTCGCGCGGGCGGAAAACTACCTGAGCCTGGTTGGACTCGTGATCGTCATCCTCGGCGGCATCGGCGTGTCGAGCGTCACGCGGGTGTTCGTGCAGCAGAAGATGAAGAGCATCGCCGTGCTCAAGTGCGTGGGCGCCCGCTCGGCGCAACTGCTCGCGGTGTATGTCGCGCAGGTCCTGATGCTGGGATTGGCCGGGAGCCTGCTGGGCGTGGGCCTCGCCGCGGCGGCCATGCGCGCCATCCCGTCGTTGCTGGCCGGCACCACGCCCGGCGTGAACATCAGCTACGCGCTCACGCTGCCGGCCGTGGCACAGGGCCTCGGTATCGGCATGCTGGTGTCGCTGTTGTTCTCCCTGGTCCCGCTGCTCGAGGTGCGTCACGTGAAGCCGTCGCTGCTGTTGCGCGATGAGCCGCGCCGCCGGCGGCCCGACGCCGTCCAGATCGGGGTCAGCCTCTTCGTGGTGGCCGCCCTGGTCTCGCTCACGGTGTGGCAGGCCGGGAACTGGCGGGTGGGGCTGGTCGTGGCGGCCGGGTTCGCGGTGACCGCGCTGGTCCTGCACCTGGCGGGCATGCTCATGATCAAGGCGACTGCGCCGCTGGCCCGGTCGCGATGGTTCGCGCTGCGCCACGCGGCGCTGCAACTGAGCCGCCCGGGCAGCCAGATGCGGATCGTCCTGCTGGCGGTCGGGCTCGGCAGCTTCTTCATCATCGGCGTGCGGTCGCTCCAGACCAACCTGGTGGACCAGTTCGCGGTGAACGTGTCGGCGGACTCGCCGGACATGTTCCTGCTCGACGTCCAGAGCGATCAGGTCGACCGCGTGCGCCGGGCGATTGCCGCCAACCAGGAGCCGTCAACGGCGCCGGCGCGGCTGTTGCCGGTGCTGCGCGCGCGCATCGTCGGCGTCGAGGGGCGCGAACTCAACCTCGAAAACTACGAGGACGTGCGCGGCCGGGGATCACTCGCTCGTGAGTACACGATTACCTATCGCCAGACCCTCGAGCCGAACGAACGGATCGTCGCCGGGCAGTTGTGGGACCCGACGCCGTCGGATGCCGCCGAGGTGTCGGTCGAGCGGTTCATCAGCGAGCAGTTCAAGATCAACCTGGGCGACACCATCCGGTTTGACGTGCTCGGCCGGGTCATCCCGGCCCGCGTTACCAGCGTGCGGCTGGTGGAGTGGTCCGACAGCCGCGCCGGCGGCTTCATGTTCGTCTTCCGGCCTGGCGTGCTGGAGAAGGCGCCGCACAGCTTCATCGGCTTCCTGCGCGGGCCGCAGGACGCCGGCGCCCGCGCCCGGCTGCAGTCGGCGCTGGTCGAGGCGGCGCCGAACGTGTCGGTGATCGACGGCCGCGAGATCCTGAATACCATCAAGTCGGTCGTCGACAACGTGACGCTGGCCGTGACCGTGGTCGGCACGCTGGTGATGGTCAGCGGCCTGCTCATCCTGATTGGCGCCGTCGCCATGACCAAGTTCCGGCGGGTCTACGAGGCCGCGATTTTCAAGACCCTCGGTGCGACCCGCCAGCTGATTGCCACGGTGCTGGTCCTCGAGTACGGACTGCTGGGCCTGCTGGCGGGCGGCATCGGCGCCGGCGGCGCGATTGGCTTGTCATGGGCGGTCAGCCGCTACGCCCTCGACATCCCGTTCCGCCCCTTGCTCGGCATGAGCGCGATTAGCGTCGCGGTCACCGCCGTCCTGGTGGCCGTGATCGGCGTGATCTCCAGCTGGGAAGTCCTGCAGCGCAAACCGCTCGCCACCCTCCGCGCCGAGTAAAGAAGAACTAAGGTGCCTAAGGTGCCTTAGTCCCCCTATTTTGATAAGATGATGTGTTAGCGCCACGTCCGGCGGGCGC
>CAYHCX010000087.1:13471-17182 GCA_964355095.1 uncultured Acidobacterium sp. | reverse complement strand
GGTGGAGACACCCCACCATGGCTCTGGGAATCGGTCGAATCCAACCGCGCGGCACTCGCCTGCTGACGCTGCTGCACATTTCCGATCTGCACTTCGGTCATCCCGCAGCCGAAGCCGGCGCGATGCCACCTGTTGACTGGCACCGTCACTTCTCCGTTTACGACGGCTTCATGGGACATCACACCGACGCCCTCATTCACTTGACGGCATTCGCGAAGACGCTCCGGCGCACGGATCCGGCACAGAAGCCGCTATTGGTAGTCACTGGGGATCTCACCGCCTGTGGCCGGCCCCAGGAGTTTCAACGGGCCAAAGCGTTCCTCGAGTCTACATACGATCTGGGTGGGGTACTGGTCGGGATGAACGAGAACGACTTCCTCGGTCGCTGCATTCCCGGCAACCACGACCACTGGCCGGGCACGGGCAAAGTGGTTGGCCCACCCACGCCCGACCTGAAGAACTTGTTCACGGACATGCCGATGCCGCTCTTTCAGGTCGAGCTGCCGGACGACAAGGTCTTCCAGTTGTACGGCATCAACTCCGACGCGGATGTTATTGACAGTGGATTCAACCGGCGATGGGCGCGGGGGCAGTTCGTCTCTCAGTTGACCGCTCTCGAAGGCGTCCCGCCCGCCACGGGCAGGGAGATCCGGGGCCTCCTCGTCCACCACTCACCATCGTATTCGTCCGTGCTCAAGCCGCTGGCGCTGGCGGTTGGTTCCAACAGCCGCCGCGCGCTGGCATCCTGGATTGCCAGGAAGGGCATCTCCGTTGTGTTGACGGGCCACATTCACCAGGCGACAGGCGTGATCACCCGCGCGTCGGATGGAGGCACGACTTGGGACGTCCTCGAGGCGCGCTGCGGCACGACCACACAGCTCGATCGGATTCCGATCGCGTGGTCCGCAGCCGGGACGTTTCGGCCTCGCCGCCTGCCATTCAACTCGCTGATCGTGCACAAGCTGGTCGCCTACGGAAACGAGATCCGGTGGGAAGCCGAGCACTTCGAGCGCAAGAACCAGGGATTCGGCTCGGTCGGCAGGCTACCAGGGCTCGAGCGTTCGTCCATTTCTGTCTGGCCGCGACAGTAAGGTCACACTCCGGCCTTGTCCGCGGCGGCGGGCGCACGCGGCGGTTCGCCAATGGACGCGGCAGCGCGCAGTCCACTCTCTTCGAAGGCCCATGCGGACCTTCGCGCCGGCACCCACCGGACGAAGAGATCCTGCTCGAGCGAAGGCTCGTCAAGACGTAACGCGACCTTGCCCTCTGATCGAGCGGCCGCGAAGTGAAGAAACAGCTTCGGCGCGTAGCCGGCTGCGCGAAGCATCCAGTCGAAGACCGCACGCGCCGACTCCGGCTGCAGCACCGCATGTCGCGCGATCTCGCCGACGATGGCGTCGGCGGGTACCTCTCTGTGACCATCTCTGTCGAGACCATCCCTGGAAAGCGAGAGTCGCTCCAAGGCGGAATCTGACACCCGGCTGAACACGAGTAGATTGACGGCATTGGTCGCGAGAAAGAGCTTGAGCGGATCCACGTCGGCGCCAAGGGTGTCGACCTCGTTCCGGATATCCCACGGCAGTGACGGCAACAGTACGGAGGTCACCGCCTCTCGAATCTGTGCCTCATCGTCCGACCACGCCTGCTCGAGTGCCTCATATTCCGCGCGTTCCTCGGCAGAGGGCTCGCCGGCAAACGCGCCAAGAGCGCTCAGCACGGCCTCCTGATGCTCGCTGGATTGGGCTGCGTTGAGGCAATCAGGACACTGGTCAACGTGATCCAGCAGTTCGTCGAGCTGAGCGCGGACCAGAGTCAACGCCTCCGCATCCGACGGATTGGCCATTACGCGCTGCCACGCGGCACATAGAGGATTCGACATGATCATTCTCCAGCGTTGGCGTTCGGTTCATCGAGCGCCGCACTCAATCGTTTGAGCAACTCCTGATATCGCGATCGGATCTCCTGTCTCGACAGGCCCAGATCGCTGGCGGCTTGCATCAACGTGTCCTCGTCTCTCCACAGTTTCAGTGCGAGCGGCCGCACGTCGGCGGGAATGCGTTCATCCCGGCCAATGGCCACCGCGAGGCGGCCCAGCGCCTCGGCGGTGCGCAGCCGAACGAAGTAGCGCGACAGCTTCAGTTGCCTGGCCGTGTCGCGTTCGCTCAGTCCGCCCACCACGCGAGCCTTCAGCACGAACTGCAAGGGCCGTGGCAACGCGGCGAAGGCGGCGGCCATGGCCTCGGTAGTGGCATCGGAGAACTCCGGGGCCTCATCAGGCTGCGATGGCAGTCGATGGGTCTCGAGGTCTCCGAGCATGCCTTCCCATCGCATGTTCCGGACAATGCGAGGCCTCGCGAAATGGAGGAAGGCGCCGTACAGATACGTCGAGAACCGGCCTCGGCTGTCGTCGAAACGTTCAAACAGGCCCGGGAGGGCTTCCAGGTAGAAGTCGTGCACGAGATCGAGCGCGGTTGCCGGATCGACGTGGTAGCCTTGCCGGCTCAGCTTGGCGATCGCCGAAAGCAATAGTGGCGTGCATGATGTGTAGACCTCCTCCAGACTGCTTGGTCTGTTGAGCTTTGGCACCGATTGCGTGTCAGCTCGCTTCATTCGAGAGTCATCGCTGCTCATAGAGTGATTGCCCGGAGGGGTGAGAATGGCGAATGGGGGCGGCCAACTCTATCGGTATCAAGCACTTATCAGAAGATACACCGAAGCCGCCGTCTCTAACGGGTCTGCATCTGGGCCAGGCACTGCCGGTACTCCAAGGCCTCCGGCAGATCGTGAAACTGCAGGAGTTCCCCCGCTAGCTCGGCCAAGTGCGCCTTCACCTGTAGGGGTGTAGCGCGAAAGAACTCGCGGCGGCGGTTGATAATGTCCACCCTGCAGCCGGCCAATCGCTCGTGCATGGCGGTCTCGATGCCCACCCATGTCTTGATAGCAGACTCCTTTGCCATCCCTGATGAGCCGCTGCGTGTCGTAGCCCGCGCGTTGGTATTCGATCCACACTGCTTCCATCCCCGGCGGGATGCCACCGGACACAATCTTCGACATCACGCCTCTGCGCTTCTTTAGGAGAACCCTGTCAAGGGCCTTGACAGAAAGTCGCGCGCGCGCGTCATACCGCCATGGAAAGTGGCGATGCGCGGATCGGCGTCCTGGCCTGGTGTGAGGGCGGCACGAAGCTGTTTTTCGAGGTAGCGCTTGCTGTCCGCGTACTCGGTGAAGATCAGCACGCGCTTGTCGGGATTCTTCTTGCACCAGTCGACGAGATGCCGAACCCGTGCGTCGGCCTTGCCTCGGGCGATTTCTGCGGCCTCGGTCATCTGGGCCAGGAGCGCTCGTTCTCTGGCCAGGGGATCGACGCCCGGACGAACCTGAAGGTTCGTCCCCACAGAGGCCGCCGTCGCAGATTCCATTGCCGCGGACTCTTCAGCGGAGACGTCTTCTTCCGAGTCGTCTGCTTCGTCGTCATCGGCGCCGGGAGATTGCAGCAACGTTCGGAGGGCCGAGGCTTTAGCCTCGGCCGGTACCGGCCGGGACTGAAGTCCCGGCCCTCCGGCGAGGGCTGCCTTCTCAAAAGCCTTGCGATGGACTTTGAGCGTGAGGGCAAACGCTTCGATCGACGACAAGAGGCGCTTCTGCAGGTTGCAGAGAACAAGCTGCGCGGCCGTCTGTGCGCTCTTGGGCGCGTCTTGCAGCCGCTCCTTC
>CAYHCX010000087.1:9941-13371 GCA_964355095.1 uncultured Acidobacterium sp. | reverse complement strand
TTCACGGCAAACCCGCGCTCCTGACGCATCCGACGGACGAAGTCGCGGTCGAAGACCACGAACGTCAGGCCGAACCGTTGATCCAGCTCATCCTTCCACTGCAGAACCACCGACGGCGGCGCGGCAACGACGATGCGCCGGATGCGCTGCCGCATCAAGAGCTCGCGGACGATCAGGCCGGCTTCAATGGTCTTGCCAAGGCCAACGTCGTCCGCAATAAACAGGTTCACCCGCGGCAGCAGCAGCGCCTTGCGGAGCGGCTCGAGCTGATAGGCGTCGATCTTGATGCCGGCCCGGTAAGGCGCCTGGAACAGCGTGGGGTCGGTGGCGGTGACGGTGTTCCAGCGGAGCGTGTGGTAATAGGCGGCAAAGTGGCGAGGGTCGTCGAACTGTCCCTGGGCCAGCTTGGCCCAGTTCTCCCCCGTCATGCGCTCAGCGTCGAGCTCCTTTTCCCACAGAACCGACAGTTCCTCGCCCTCGGCGTCGTCTTCAAGGCAAGAGAGGTGGACCAGAGTCTGGTCCTCTGGTTGGGGAGCAGGGATGACGCCCGCGACCAAATAACGGCGAGAGCGCACCCTGACGATTTCTCCCGTCTCGGGAGGTGCGTCGGCAGCGACTGACATCGGGGGGCTGACAATAGATTAGACGGACACGAAGCGACAATCTCTCATTGTTTAGAGCGTGGTAGTCTGCCTCTATGAGACCGTGGGTGTGTTCGCTGCTGGTCGCCGTGGCCGTCTCGGGATGCCAGGCCGCACCGCCAGCCCAACCGGCCGCCGCACCCGCGGCAGCGCCGCCAGGATCTGTCGTGGCACGAGACACGTTCGGGACGATCCCAAGAATGGACGAACCTAAAGGTTCGTCCCCACGGACAGGTTCGTCCCCGATTGCAAGAATGGACGAACCTAAAGGTTCGTCCCCACGAATGATTGGTTCGTCCCCACAAACAGGCCCGTCGCCACAGGTGATTGAGCGCTTCACCATGAAGAACGCCCACGGCGTGACCGTGCAGGCGATCACGTACGGCGGCATCATCACGTCGATCAAGGCGCCGGACCGTAACGGCGCGATGGCCGACATCGTGCTGGGTTTCGACAGCATCGACGGTTACGCCAAGGGCCATCCCTATTTCGGCGCCATGGTCGGGCGCTACGGCAACCGGATCGCCAAGGGCCGCTTCGTCCTCGACGGCCAGACGTTCAAGCTCGCGACCAACAACGGGCCCAACCACCTGCACGGCGGCGTGCGCGGTTTCGACAAGCAGGTGTGGAAGGCGGAGCCGCTGCCGGGCAAGAACGGCGTGATGTTCTCCCGGACGAGCCCCGACGGCGAGGAGGGGTATCCCGGCAACCTGGAGCTTCGTGTCAGCTACGAGCTCACCGACGGGAACCAGCTGATCGTCGAGTACCACGCCGTGACCGACAAGGCCACGCCGCTCAACCTGACGCAGCACAGCTACTTCAACCTGGCCGGCGACGGCTCGGGCGACATCCTCGGACACTCGCTGCTGTTAAATGCCGACCGCTACACGCCCGTGAACGGCACGCTGATTCCAACCGGCGACATCGCTTCCGTCGAGGGGACGCCCTTTGACTTCCGGACGGCGTCGCTGATCGGCGCGCGCATCGACCAGCCGCATCCGCAGCTCAAGGCCGGCAAGGGCTACGACCACAACTGGGTGCTCAATCGCCGCGGCGAAGGCCTGCAGCTGGCGGCCGTGGTCACCGAGCCGGCCTCGGGCCGCACGCTCGAGATCACCACGACCGAACCGGGCATCCAGTTCTACGCCGGGAATTTTCTCGACGGCACGCTGACCGGCAAGAGCGGCCACGTCTACAAGCACCGCGCCGGCTTCTGCCTGGAAACGCAGCACTTCCCGGATTCGCCGAATCAGCCCGCGTTCCCGTCGACCATCGTGAAGCCGGGAGAGCAATTCCGGAGCACGACGGTGTTCACGTTTGGGGTGTCCCGCTAGCCGCGAGCGGAAGCGGAGGCGCGCCTGGCGACGCGAGAAGCAGCCGGTTCTTGGGCGTGACCTCGGCGGGAATCGCCTGGGTCCACACGCGATACCCGTGACGTTCGAGCCCGACCGCGCGCATGATGTCGATGGCCAGCGAACCATCGACCCATCCCGACAAGGCGCCGGCATCATTCACCACCAGGTCGTGACAGCACGGCAGCACCGCCACGCGGGCCCCGGCCGCGACCGCGCGCTCCAAGACCACGTCGGTCAGCGCGCCGCACGCGTGGCTCGACACCACCAGGTCGTCGGCCCGCAGACTGACGGCGTCGAGCGGCCCTTCCTCGAACGTCACGCGGTCCCGCAGGCGGGGCCACTCCTGCAGCAGCGCGGCATGCAGCTTCGCGCACGAGGGCGGCAATCGCGTATCCACGGCGATGGCCTCCGCCGACGTGTCGTCGAGGATCATCAGGATCTGAGCGAGCAGGCCGTGGCCCGCTCCCAAATCGACAATGCGGCCGCCGCGGAACAGGCGTCGCGCGCGCCGCGCAACCTCCCAGGCCTCGTAAAGCTCCTTGCGCGGGAGGCAACCGGCGTGGCACACCGCCCTGGCAATGCGGTCGAACAGCGTCTCCCCGGGGAAACGGCCGAGATCGTGATCGGTGAGGCGGGCCTTCGAGGCGGGAGAAAACGGCGTCATCCAATTGGCGGGCGGTCCTGGTGGATCGCCTCGATGTCGGCATAGCGGATCCGCAGGTCGCGATACAAGTCGACGTGCTCTGCGCGCGGCATCACGCGATCGATCGCGCGCGTCTCGGTGAAGTCCTTCACGACGGTGTTCCACGTGATGGGCTCGCCGCTCGCCAGCCGATCGGCATGAAAGGCGCGCAAGGCGGCGCCCAGGCACGCGGTGTTGTCCAGGTTCAGGCGATCCACCGGCACGCCGAACACGTCCGCCATCACCTGCAACAGCGCATCGTTCACGGAGGCGCCGCCGGTCGCGACGATCCGCGTGAGGCCGCCGGCGGTGATGGCCGCCGAGTGATTCGCGATGGCCATCATCTGCCCTTCGACCACGGCGCGGACATCCTGATCGGCATCGCGACCGTCGTAAGCGAACCGCCGCACGCCGGGAAGCCGGATGTGCGGGGTGATCTCTTCCTCGAGCCACGGCAGCATGAGCGCGCCGCCGTTGCCGGCCGGCGTGCGGTCGAGCGCGTCCGAAAAGCCGTCCCAATCAAGGTGATGGATCCGCCGGATCCAGTCGCGGGTCAGCGACCCGTTCCGGAAGCAGACCAGGCTCATGAACCCGCCCATGGGCGATGCAAACACGTGCGATGCATCTGTACCAGGTTCCCGCGCACAGGCGAACACTGTATCGCTGGTGCCGAGCGAGACCGCGACGTGGCCGTCGTTCACGATGCCGGTGCCGACCAGGCTGCTCGGGTTGTCGCCGGTCCACGCGACGAC
>CAYHCX010000087.1:8230-9841 GCA_964355095.1 uncultured Acidobacterium sp. | reverse complement strand
CGTGGGCTCGCGACCCGGTGAGCCGCGCCGTCGCCTCGGCGCCGCCCAGGGCCGCTTCAATCGCCGCGCACTCCTTGCCGGTGCTCTCGTCCATCCAGACCGGCGAGAGGTCCCGCGAGAAAGTGCCCGCCAGTTGCGGCGCCAGCGGTATGTCGTGGGTCAGCGTGCGCCAGGCGTCGCGGGCGCGGCGGTTGAGGTAGACGCTCCCATGCTGTTGCGCGGCGCCGGATATGGCGCGGATCGAGCCGATATCAACATTGGCGTCGCGTGCGAGCATCGACATCATGCGATCGAGCGCATCGGCCCACATCACCGGCGAGGCCAGCACCTCGCCGGCCCCGCTCCCGCGGACGACGCCGGCGGTGGTGCCGTACTCCGGCAGGTCGCGGTCGAAACTCAGGGACTGCTGGAACACCACCCTGCGGACGTCGCCCTCGACCTCAATCACGATGGCGCTGAGGCTCTGCGTGCTCGCGTCAAATCCGAGGTAAAGCGACACACCTCACTTTACTTTCCATTCCTGGAGGCCGGCCGAGAAACCCGGCTGCATGGCGAGCTCGATGCGCAGTGCCGAGGTGGTGACCGGCGTGAAACCCAGCAAGTTCCACGCATTTCTCGCGGTGGCGTAGGCGCCCTGCGGGGTCACCGGCAGCCACTGGTCGCCCGCCTTGTAGAGCAGCCGCCACGACGCCGGCACGCGGACGCCGCCGCGGCCGGTGTCGTCGAACCAGTAGACCTCGGTGGACGACACGGTGGCCGGCTTCGCAAAGGTCATCTCGACCCACTCGCGGGCACTGCCCTGCACCGGCCACCAGTCGAAATACGCGGACGAGTCGGATGAGTTGGCCGGCTCTTCGCCGTCGATGATGTTGCGCGCGTTCTTGCCGCGCCCGCTTGGGATGGGCGACGCCGCGATCGTCGACAAGGTGGCAATCGTCGGATAGGGCGTGGCCCTGGCCGCCGCGTCGATTCGCGCCAGCCACACCGCCATCTGCCCGCGGCCGCGATTGGCCCACGTCGCATAGGGAATGGCCATGAAGGCCTGATCGGCCTTGTGGACCGCGCCCTTGTCATCAAGCGCGAGGCCCACGGCACGGCCGCGAATCACCTGGACGCCGTTCAGCAGGTCGCCGCGGAACTCCGACGTCAGCGCGTTGGCATCGGGCAGCACGATGTTCCTGACCTTGCCGTTGGGGTTGTCGGGCCACTCGGCGGCGTAGACGATGGGGCCGCGCTGGAGGGCGACGCGATTGCGATTGGCCATCACCTGGTCGTTCGACAGCACGCGGCGCACCGGCATCGGCAGGTTGAGGGCGATGGTGTCGCCCGCCGCCCAGGTGCGATCGATCGTGACGTAGCCTTTGTCGAGCGTCATCGGCACGGGCTGCCCGTTCACGCGGAGGGTCGCCGCCGGCGCCGCGTCGGTGAATCGGTAGAGGTCGCTCGGCACCGGCTCGTTGCGGGCCCAGCCGGGAATGCGCACGTTGATCGCGAACCTCCGGCCTTCGCTCGATGGTGTGGCGGCGAGCTTCGGCCCGGCAGGCCGCGCGCGCTCGGGTGTGGCGGCGAGCTTCGGCCCGGCAGGCCGCGCGCGCTCGGGTGTGGCGGCGA
>CAYHCX010000087.1:6611-8130 GCA_964355095.1 uncultured Acidobacterium sp. | reverse complement strand
GCGCGCGCTCGGGTGTGGCGGCGAGCTTCGGCCCGGCAAGCCGCGCGCGCTCGGGTGTGGCGGCGAGCTTCGGCCCGGCAAGCCGCGCGCGCTCGGGGGTCACCTCAATCGTCACCGCCCCGTCCCACGGGTACTTCGTCGTCTGCACGACCTTCACCTTGCCACCTGAGAGGTCAATGTCGGCTGACCCTTGCGCGAACAGGTTCACATACAACACGTCGTCGCCGCGCGTGGCGTAGAGGTAACCGGGGACCGACGGCATGAAGCGCGTGATGTTGCCGGGGCAGCAGGCGACGCCGAACCATTCCTGGCGCGCGTGCTGGCCGTTGGACTCGAGCGGGTTGGGATAGAAGAACGTCTTGCCGTCGAGCGAGACGCCCGACACCAGGCCGTTATAGAGCGTGCGCTCCATCACGTCGATGTACTTGGCGTCGCCTTCCATCAGGAACAGGCGATGGTTCCAGAAGTCCATGCCTACCGACGCGCAGGTCTCGTTGTAAGCGGTCATGTTCGGCAGCTCGAACGGCTGGCCGAACGACTCGCCGCTGCCCGACGCGCCGATGCCGCCGGTCAGGTACAGCTTGCTCGTAATCAGGTGCTCCCAGATGCGCCGGCCGGCGGCACGCATGGACTCGTCACCGGTGACCGCGGCGACGTCGGCCATGCCGGAATACATGTAGACGGCGCGGACCGCGTGGCCCACCGGCTCGGTTTGTTCGATCACCTTCAGGTGCGCCTGGTTGTAGGTCAGCCCGCTCGGGTGGGCTTGCTCGCCGGCCGGATACGGACCTGGACCGCGCTGGTCGAGCAGGAATTTGGCGAGGCTGAGGTACGCCTCCTTACCGGTCACGCGATACAACCGGACCAGCGCCATCTCCGTGATCTGGTGCCCCGGCCACGTCGTCCGCTTGCCGGGCCCGAAGGTGGCGACGAGGAGATCGGCAGCCTTGACGGCCACGTTCAGCAGGGTGCGCTTGCCGGTGGCGAGGTGATGCGCGACCGCCGCTTCGAAGAGATGGCCCAGGTCGTAGAGCTCGTGGCTGTCGTTGCGCTCGAACACCCAGCGCTCGGCGCCGGCCCAGCGATGCGGGTTCTTCGGATCGATCGTGCGGGTGGTGTAGAGGTAGCCGTCGGGCTCCTGGGCGGCCGCGATCTTCGCGATCAGCCCATCAACGTAGGCATCGAGTTTCGGATCCGGCGAGACGCTCAGCGAATAGGACGCGCCTTCGATCACCTTGTAGAGGTCGCTTTCGTCGAACGGATAGCCGGGCGGGCGCTTGTCGACGTTGGTCTCGCCGCGCAACACCGCGGCGGCGCGGTCAAACAGCGCCACGCGCCCGGTGAGCTCGCACTGCTCGAAGGCCGACGGGATGCTCGCGGTCCGGTTGATCTCGATGCGCGGCGCCCAGAACACGTCGCTCAAGTGAACGGCGGTGAACGAAACCGGCTTGATGGGATAGTCCGGCTTGCCCTGAGCAAAGGTTCGCTCGCCGAAGGCGAGCGAATGTGAGTCGAAGGG
>CAYHCX010000087.1:5378-6511 GCA_964355095.1 uncultured Acidobacterium sp. | reverse complement strand
CATGACCACACGTTTTTCGCCGTCGCAGCTGGCCTACGCGGCCGGCCTGACGGGGTATCTCGACCGCCAGGCCTCGCTCGACTTCCTGAAGACCATGGACATCCGCATGAGCGTGGGCCACTGGTCGGCCGGGGATTTTTGCGACCGCTTTGCGCCGCCCGGCTATCACTCCGACGACCCGGCGTTCCGCAACGACTTCGAGGGCCAATGCCGGCGGACCAAGGCGGCGGGCATCGACGCCATCGAAATCCACCAGAGCGTGTTCGAGGCCACGCTGAACGGCGACATCGATCACGCGCACATCGAGCGCGCGCGGAAGGGCTACCTCGCCGAGCTCGGCCTGACGGTCACCGCCTGCAACATCAACACCTGGACCAACCCGAAGTTCCGCCTCGGCGGCCCGTGCAATCCCGACCCGGCCCTGCGCAAGGCCGCCCTCGACGAGGTGTTGAAGGGCGTGGAGATTTGCCGGCTGATGGGCATCCCCGTGCTCAGCGTGTGGCCGGGGTCCGACGGCGCTGACTATCACTTCCAGATCGACTACAAGCAGTCGATCGAGTGGTTCACCGAGGCGCTGATCATCGTCAACATGGCGTGCCTCGAGCACGGCATCAAGCTGGCGATCGAGCCCAAGCCGTACGAGCCGCGCGAGCTCTACATGATCATTCCCACCGCCGCCTCGGCCATCCTCGTCGCGCAGCACGTCAATAAGGCCTGCGGCGGCCACAACTGCGGCCTGACCATCGACTACGGCCACCAGAAGATGGAGGCCACCACCGCGTCCACCTCGTGCGACCTCGCCGCCTACGCCGGCGTCGCCGTCCACAAGTTCGACATCAACGACGCGCGCCAGGGCCGCAACGACCAGGACCTGATGTTCGGCACGCTCTCGATCCCCGAGTCGGTCGAGTATCTCTACACGACCTTCGTGCGCAACTACCGCGGCTATTACAGCCAGGACCAGTTCACGTATCGCGAAGACCCGACCCGCGCCATTGAACGCAGCCTGATCAACTTCGCCAACCTCGCGCTCAAGGCGGTGCGGGTCATGGCGGCGCAGCCGCAACTCGATCGGGCGCGGGCCGCCGGCACCGGAGCAGACGTGCTCGACGTGGTGTCGCCCATCCTCGTCG
>CAYHCX010000087.1:0-5278 GCA_964355095.1 uncultured Acidobacterium sp. | reverse complement strand
CCGCCTTCACCATCGGCATCGACTACGGCACCAACTCCGTCCGTGCCATCGTCGTGGCGTGCGCGGACGGGCGCGTGCTCGGGACCGGCGTGTTCAACTACCCGAGCGGCGAGCAGGGCGTGCTGCTGCATCCGACAGACGCCAACCTGGCGCGGCAGAACCCGGCGGACTACATCCTGGGGCTGCGCGCGTCGGTGACCGGCGCGCTTGCCGACGCGGCTCGCGATCCGGGTTTCTCGCGCGACCGCGTGATTGGCATCGGCGTTGACACCACGGGATCCACGCCCCTGCCGCTCGACACATCGGCGCAACCGCTCGCGCTCGACCCGCGCTTTCGCGACAACCTGGCCGCGCACGCCTGGTTGTGGAAAGACCACACCGCCGCCGAAGAGGCGGCGGCAATCACCGCCACGGCGCAGGCGTATGCGCCGGAGTACCTCGCGCCCATCGGTGGCACGTACTCGTCGGAGTGGTGGTGGTCCAAGATCTGGCGGTGCCTCAAGGTGGCGCCGGAGGTGTTCGACGCCGCCGCCACCTGGGTGGAACTCGCCGACTACATTCCCGCCGTGCTCGCGGGTGTTCGCGACCCGAAGCAGATCGTCCGCTGCATTTGCGCCGCCGGGCACAAGGCGATGTATTTGCCCGGCCTGCCCCCCGACCTGTCCGCCGAAGCCTTGGCGGAGGTGGAAGCCTTGGCGAAGGGGGGGCTCCCTTCACAGGCCTTTCTATCCCGGCTGGACCCGAAGCTCGCCGAGTTGCGCAATCGGTTGTACGACCGCGCCCTGCCGCCCGGAACGCCGGCCGGAATGTTGTGTCGCGAGTGGGCGGAGCAGCTCGGCTTGCCGGAGGGCATCGCCATCGCCATGGGCGGGTTCGACGCGCACTACGGCGCCGTTGGTTCGGGCATCGCGCCCGGCACGCTGGTGAAGATCATCGGGACCTCGACGTGCGACTGCGCCGTCGCCCCCGAATCAGAGGCCATCGGCAACATTCCCGGCATTTGCGGCATCGTTCCCGGCTCGATCATTCCAGGCCAGTTCGGCATCGAGGCCGGTCAATCGGCGGTCGGCGACATCCTGAAGTGGTGGGTCGAAGGCATCTGCCAGGGCAACGACGCCCTTCACGCGCAACTCTCGCACGAGGCCGGCACGATCGCGCCCGGAGCGTCCGGCCTGATGGGCCTCGACTGGAACAACGGCAACCGCACGGTGCTGGTGGACCCGAAGCTGACCGGGCTGCTGCTGGGTCAGACGCTACAGACCACTCGCGCCGAGGTCTACCGGGCGCTGATCGAAGCCACCGCGTATGGCGCGCGCGTGATTATCGACCGCCTGCGCGAATACGGAGTCGCGGTTGATCGCGTCGTCTGTTGCGGCGGCATTGCCGAGAAGAACGACGTCTTCATGCAGATCTACGCGGATGTCATCGGCCAGCCGATGCTGATTGCCGGCTGCTCGCAGGCGCCGGCGCTCGGCGCCGCCTTGTCGGCGGCGGTCACCGCCGGCTCATCGCGCGGCGGCTACGACGACTGGTCCGAGGCGCAGCGATGCATGACGTCGATCAGCAATCGCCGCTTCCTGCCGCAGGCCGGCGCGCATGCCGTCTACAATGAGCTCTACGCGATCTACCGCGAACTGCACGACGCCTTCGGCGGGGTCACGACGAACGACGACCTCGGTCCGGTCATGAAACGATTGCTGGCGATTCGGGAACGGGAGTTGTCCGCCTAACCGCCTTCGCCAAGGCTTCGGCGGTCAAGAAGGCGGACGCCACATTGGCACGGCGGACACGACATGCCACACACTGAGCTACGCGAAATCGTCTGCCACGCCAACCTCGAGCTCGCCAACAGCGGCTTGGTGGTGGGGACCTTCGGCAACCTGTCGGCCGTGGACCGCGCCGCCGGCGTGTTCGCGATCAAGCCGAGCGGCGTGCCGTATGCGGACCTGGCGCCGGACCTGATCGTGGTGGTCTCGCTCGACAGCGGCGCGGTCGTCGCCGGCACGCTGCGCCCGTCATCCGACACGCCGACCCACTTGGCGTTGTATCGCGCGTTCGCATGCGGCGCCATCGTCCACACGCATTCCGAGTACGCCACCCTGTTCGCGCAGGCGCGCACGCCCATCCGCTGCATGGGCACCACGCATGCGGACTACTTCCGCGGCGACGTGCCCGTGACCCGCGCGATGACAGCCACCGAAGTCGAACACGACTACGAGGCCAATACCGGCAAGGTGATTGTCGAGACGTTTCAGCACCACGGCGTGTCAGCCGATGAGGTGCCCGCCGTGCTCGTGGCGAACCACGCCCCCTTCACCTGGGGCCCGGATGCCGCGCACGCGATCGAGAATGCGCGCGTGCTCGAACTTGTGGCGCGCATGGAATGGCGTGGGCGCCTGCTGGCGCCCGACGCGCCCAGGCCCGACGCGTTCCTGGTCGAGAAGCACTTCCGGCGCAAGCACGGCAAAGGCGCCTACTACGGTCAACCCTAGACAGACTTCGCCGAATCCAGCCGCTCCTTGATCGCCGCGAACGCCGGCGTCGGCCCGTGGTATTCCAACTCGTCCACCGACTCGAACAGCGGAACGTCGGTCCGGATCGTCGCGATCTGCCTGAACAACAACGCCTGCTCGCGATCGCGCTTCAGCGTGGCCGCCAGCGAGCCGGCGCGGGCGACGGTGACGCCGTCCCACGCGCGATGGTCGTCCGGAATCGCCTCGATGTGCCCGAATCGCGCCAGCACCGCCGACGCCGACTTCGCCCCCCATCCCGTCAGACCGGGATAGCCGTCTGAGGTGTCGCCGACCAGCGCGAGGTAGTCGGGAATGGACGCGGGCGGCACGCCGAACCTGGCAATCACGCCGGCCTCGTCGCGGGTGGTCCGCCGCAGCCGATCCTCCTGGACAATGCGCGTGCCCTGGACGCATTGGGACAGATCCTTGTCGGGGGTGCAAATGCGCACCTGCGTCACGCGCGGATCGCGCGCCGCCTTCACCGCGGCCGCACCCAGCGCGTCGTCGGCCTCGAACTCCACCATCGGCCACACGACGACGCCGTAGGCCGACAGGGCTTCTTCGAGCAGCGGGAACTGCGCGAGCAGTTCCGGCTCGATGCCTTTGCCCGTCTTGTAGCCGGGCCACAACTGGTTGCGAAACGACTCGATCACCTTGTCGGTGGCCACGCCGACGTGGGTCGCGCCGCCGTTGACCATGCCGCGAATCGACGCCAGCACGCCGCGGACCGCGCCGACTTCCATGCCGCTCCGATCGTGCGCCGACGGCACCGCAAAGTAATGCCGGAACAGCTCGAAGGTGCCGTCGATGAGGTGGATGATCAAAAGGGAGCCTGCTTCAATTTTGCGGTTTGCGTAACTTACCACGCAGGGCGGGGACGGACGGCGCCGACCAGCCCGGCATGCGCGCCGGGTTCATGCCGCCCGAGAAGCAGTTCGAAGAGAACGTGCAGACGCTGGCGTTCGGCTCCACCACCGGCTCGCTGTGGATCAGTGAAGATAGTGGCGATTCGTGGGATCGAACACAGCCACGGGAATCAAACACAACCGCAGATTAGACGCAGATTGGGTACAGATCTGGTGGGGCGGGCTGAGGCTCCAACAGGTGCGTCAGCTACGCGCTGGCGGGCGGCCTGTGGAGCTTGAGGACCGTGACCAGCTCGCCGTGCGCCAGCACCGCCTCCGGCAATTCCTGGAGCGCGGCGTGATAGCGCGCCGCATAGGCGCTGCCAGGGAGCGGTGACGCCAGTTCCCGGGCCTGCGCGATGAGGGGCGCCGCAGCCGGGGTTTCGGGCGGCTTCGCCTCCAGCGCTTCGTCGATGCCGACGATGAGCCCCGACATCGATCGGAGCCAGGCAAAGGCCTCGTCGTTGAGAATCACCTGTAATAGTTCTGTAATAGGCATCGGCCCGTGGTCCATGACGTAGTCGGACCGCTGCCAGTCGATCAGCGTTTTGTGCAGGTGTAACAGGGCTGTTCTGAGTTCGCGGAGGAGGGAGCGATCGGCGTCGGTCACGGCAGGGCCACCGGCGATCTTACCAGCGAAAGGCCCCCGCTCAGCATATGATGACCCCACGCCCGGCGCTTTGCGTGTGACGTTTCGCGCCGCGGATCGCCTGACTTATGAAGCCATCGACACTGAATTTCCTGTCTTACGAGAGTCGCACCACCAACCGCTACTCTCTGCCGTTATTCACCCTGTTCATCGCAGCACACGTGGTGGTCGTGTTCGCCTTGCTCCGCTACTTCTTCAGGCCGACGTGGGACCTGCAGTGGTCCGCTGGAACCGGGGCCGTCGTCCTGACGGTCCTGGGGTGCAACGTGGTGTTCTGCTTCGGCGAATTCCTGTTCCACCGCTATCTGCTGCACGCACCGAGCGTCCAGTTCCTGGGGCGCCTCTGCTTCAGCCACCTGAACCATCACAAGCTCACCTCGATCGGCTTTACCGCCGACAACACCGTGCGCAGCCAGTATCCCATCGTCGATGCGCACTCCGACGAGGGCGGGACGTTTCCGCCGTGGGCGCTGCTCGCGTTCATGGCGGTGCTGACGCCCTTCCTGGCGGTCATTGCGTTCTCGTTTCCGACGTTTCCGGTTCTCATCGGCGGTTACAGCGCGATTGCGGTGGCTCACTTCCTGTATGAGACCATCCATCTCGCGCACCACACGCCGTACGATCCGTGGTGGAAGGACAAGATCGCGAGCCCCGTGTTCGGCACGATGTGGCGAAAGCTCTACGGCTTTCACCAGGCCCATCATGCCAACTACAAGTGCAACATGAACATTGCCGGCTTCTTCGGCCTGCCGCTGGCCGATCTCGTGCTCGGAACCTACCAGCAACCCGAGGTCCTGCTGATCGATGGCGCGCCGGCGACGAAAGCAGTGGCCGTCAAGCTGACCGCGCACCCGCGCTGGCCCATCTCGTGGTTCGACAGCCTCATGCTGGAGCGGCGGAAGCGAATGTCGCGCGAGCAGGCGGCGCGAGTGGCAGCGCGCCGGGCGGCCACGAGCAGCGCCGGGTGGTCGCAGCCCGTGGTTGATCCGGCCAGTCCCGGCGAGTTACAATAAGCCCTTCCCCGAGGGGCCAGTAGCGCAGTTGGGAGCGCGCATGAATGGCATTCATGAGGTCACCGGTTCGATCCCGGTCTGGTCCACCATCCTTCGCTCACGCGCAACAGAGACGAAGCGTGAGCTTCGGCTCGGCAAGCCACGCGAAGGATGCCGCGCCGTAGCGTTGCTTGGCAACGCGGAGGCGGGCCTGTTCCT
>CAYHCX010000086.1:6638-17687 GCA_964355095.1 uncultured Acidobacterium sp. | reverse complement strand
GATCACGTATTCCATGGGTTTATATAGAGTAGTTTAAGGTGCCTAGGGTGCCTAGGGTGCCTAGGGTGCCTAGGGTGCCTAGGGTGCCTAGGGTGCCTGGGGTGCCTGGGGTGCCTGGGGTGCCTGGGGTGCTTGGGGTGCTGCTGAGGGCAACGAATGAAACGGTTGTTGATTGCGCTGTGTCTCTGCGTCTGTGTGGCCGGTCTGTCGGCGCAGGATGGACCACCGAAAGACCCCAATGCGACCCGCGCTGCGGATCTCGTCGAGTTGGTGAAGCTCGATCCCACGATCAAGCTCGACATCCGCTACGCCGGCACCAACAACTTTCTCGGCAAGCCGGTCTACCAGGAGGCGCGCGCCTTCCTGCAGCGGCCCGCCGCGGAGGCGCTGCTGGCCGCGCACAAGGACCTCGCGAAAGACGGATACGGCCTGCTGATCCACGACGGCTACCGGCCGTGGGCCATCACCAAGTTGTTCTGGGACATGACCAGCGGCTTTCAGCGTGAGTTCGTCGCCAACCCCAAGACCGGGTCCAAGCACAATCGCGGCTGCGCGGTCGACCTCAGCATGTACGACCTGGCGACGGGGCAGGTGGTGGAGATGCCGGGCGGCTACGACGAGATGACCCCGCGGTCGTATCCCGGCTACACCGGCGGCCCGCCGGAGGCGCGCGCCAGGCGCGACCGTCTCCGCCAGGCGATGGAGCGTTACGGGTTCACCGTGGAGTCCAACGAGTGGTGGCACTTCAACTACAAGGACTGGACGCTGTATCCGATTCTCGATATCGCCTTCAGCGAGATTCGGTAGCGCTCCAGAGGTGCTTCGTGAACCAATCGAGGTTCTGCTGCATGGCGGCGCGGTTCGCCTTCGGCTTGGTCAGCCCGTGGCCGAAGCCCTTGAAGATCGACAACTGCACCGGCACGTTCTGATCGCGCAATCCCTGATAGAGCTGGAAGGCATTGGGAATCGGCACCCGCGGGTCTTCGCTGCCGTGCTGGATCAGCGTCGGCGTGCGCGCCTGCTTGATGTAGGTCATCGGCGAGGTGTCGGCGTAGATCTTGGGGTCGTCCCACGGCGTCGCCTTGAGGTACTGCCGCGTGAACGGATGGATGTCGGTGTTGACGTAGTAGGTCATCCAGTCGGAGATGCCGGCGCCCACCGAGATCGCCTTGAAGCGATCGGCGTGACGGGTGGTGAGGAACGCCGAGATATAGCCGCCCTGGCTCCAACCCATGCTGCCGACGCGCGCGCCATCGACCAGGCCCTGCTGCACCAGCGCATCAATGCCGGACAACACGTCCCAGGCGTCGCCGATGCCGAGGTTCCGCACGTTGAGCGACCGGAACTTCTCGCCGTAGCCGGCGCTGCCGCGGTAGTTGGGCTCGAGCACCAGCGCGCCCTTCGACAGGAACGCGTCCAGAGGGTAGTAGCCGACGCTGCCGTACGGCACCGGCCGCGACACGCCCGTCGGCCCGCCGTGGATCACGACCAGCAGGGGATAGCGGCGGCCGGCCTGGAAGTCCGCCGGCTTGTGCAGCACGCCTTCGATCTCGGCGCCGTCCTGGCTCTTCCACTTCATCACTTCACGCGTGTGCTTCGGCCACGCTGCGGCCTGCGCGCCGGTATCGCTCACCTTCTTTGCCGCCATCGTCTGGACCGGCGCGATGAAGACGTCGGGGAAGTCCGTGGGCCCAGAGCCGATGAAGGCGACCGCGGCGCCGTCTGGCGTGAGCGAGAACCCGCTGCCGATCCACTGCTCGCGGACGGCGCGCCTCGCGACCTGGCGTGTGGCCGGGTTGAGTTCGAACAGGTACGACCACGTCCGCTGCGACGCAGAGAAGAACAGCCCGGTTCGGGTCCACGCAATCAGGTTCGGATCTTCGTCGAACGCGTCGGTGAGGCTCTGGAGGTTGGCCTTGCCAGGGGTGACGGTAGCGATCACGCTGTTCTGGAAGAACGGGAACGGCTTGCTCATCGCCGACACGAACGCGATCCGCAAACCGTCGGGTGACCAGCGCGGGTTCGAATCGGGCCCGGCCTGCGTGACGACCGCCTCGCGCGCGCCGGTGGCCACCGTCACCACCGAGATATCGGCGGTGCCGCTGTCGGCCGGATCGCTGGTGAGGCGATGGTCGAAGGCCAGCTTCGTGCCGTCCGGCGACCAGTCGAAGCTGCCGACGACGACGGCGCCCGAGGTCAGGGGCTTGACCACCTTCGACGCCAGGTCCAGCACGTGCAGGTGCGTGTAGCGCTGGTCCTGGTCTTCAATGCGGACCTCTCCCCACTGCTTCTCGCGCTCCTTCATGGCGTCGGTGACCGGGTCGGTCATTGTGAACGCCATGGCCTTGCCGCCCGGTGCCCACGAGAAGTTGCTCACGCCTTCATCGCCCTTGGTCAGTTGCTCGGCTTCGCCGCCGGCCACGGCAATGCGATAGAGCTGGCGTTTGCCGTCGCGGTCCGACACGAATGCGATCCACGATCCATCGGGCGACCACGCCGGCTGCATGCTCGACCGCTTGGCGTTGGTGAGCTGGCGCGCCGGTCCCGACGCATCGCCGAGCCACAACTCGGTTTCGTAGGCGTTCTCGTCCCAGTTGGTTTCGCGGAGGGTGAAGGCTGCCTGGCGGCCATCCGGCGAGATCGCGGGCGCCCCGACCCGCTTGAGGTTGATGAGGTCGTCAATGGACGGCGCCGCCGGTGTCTGCGCGGGCGTCGGGACCACGGCAAATCCCAGGAAAACCCACACGACGGCTGGCACCATCAAGAATGTGCGCATATCTGCTCCCAACTGTTGGCGGCCGCGGCTACGGTCGAAAGTATACCCGCGGGTAGCGTGCTAGTCTTGAACCACCGTGCCTGAAGGAGTCCCCCATGCGTAACGTGATTTCGATGGTGGCCGCGGCCGCGTTCGTGGCGGCGCTGGCCATGCCGGCGTCGGCCGCCGACATGACGATCAAGGGTGAAGTCGTCGACATTGCCTGCGCCACGGACACGAGCCGGAAGGACGGGGGCAGGGGCGCCGCCCACGCCGCGTGCGCCATGGCGTGCGCCAAGAAGGGCCAGCCGGTGGGCATTCTCACCGCCGACGCCATCTACACGGTGACCGGCGACTACGTCGCCAACAAGAACGCCAAGATGCTCGACTTCGTCGCCAAGACCGTCATCGTGACCGGCGAAGTGACCGAGAAGAACGGCGTCAAGTCGATCAACGTCAAGTCGATCAGGATCGCCAGCTAACCCATGGCTGGTCTCACCACCAAGGTCGTCGGCCGTCGTAATCCCGACGGCCCCGGTGACGGCACGCTGCAGCGAACCATGGCGGCTCTGCGGGGAACGGGTGCGCTGGTGCCGCGAGGCGTGTATCGATTTCGCAGCTTCGAGGAGGCGGACCAATGGATGGTCACGATGATGGCCCGCACGCACGCGAACCGCAGCTTGAAGACCTCGCCCGAATCGGCGCCGCGCTGAATGCGGCTGGCGCGCGCTACGTCTTGATTGGCGGCTTCGCCGTGATCGCGCAGGGGGCCAGCCGCACAACCTACCGACCATCGGATCACGCCGACCGGCGATATCTCGACGCCTTGATAGCCGAGCGCACCCGCCAGGGGTGACCTATGTCGGTTCAGAAGTTCCGCTCGATCGAGGAGATGAACGCTGCCGCCTCCCGTGATCGGCACGAGGACGCACAAGCGGCCTTCGATCGCTTCGCGCGCCATTGCGCGCGATATTGGCTGGCAGCGCCGAGAAGCTACCCGCGAGGCGTGTTCAAGTTCAGGAGTATCGAGGCCGCGCAGACGGCGCTGGCCGTCTCACACCAACCGGTTGCCGGTCCCGAACGCGGTTGAGGGAGCAAGTCGCCCAGGGCTTCCGGCCAGATATACTGCGCGCACAATGGAGGCGGCATGGCTAACCGTATAACAGCGTGTGCAGTGGTGATGGCAGCGGTGGTGCTGGCCAGTCCCGGCGTCGGCGGCCAGGCGCCCCGGCCGGTCACGCTGGCGCTGACCGGCGACTCGATCATCACGCAGAGGATCTCGCCGTTCAAGGAGCCGGAGTTCACCGGCCTGATGGACATGATCCGCGGCGCCGACGCGGCGTTCACCAACCTCGAAACGCTGTTCCACGACTACGAAGCGCCGCCGGCGCACGAGAGCGGCGGCACGTGGATGCGCACCGATCCGCCGATCCTCAAGGATCTGGCGTGGGCCGGCTTCGATCTGGTCTCCCGTGCCAACAACCACACCGGCGACTTCGGGCCGCTCGGCGCGCAGATCACGAGCAAGTACGTTCGCGAGGCCGGCCTGGTCGAAGCCGGAGTGGGCAACAGCCTGACCGAAGCCCGCGAGGCGAAGTTTCTGGAAACGCCGCGCGCGCGCATCGCGCTGATCTCGGCCGCGTCCACGTTCACGCCGCATTCGCGCGCCGGCAATACGCGCGGCGACATGCCGGCGCGGCCTGGCCTGAGCCCGCTGCGCTTCACCACCACCTACGTCGTCTCTCCGGATCGGCTCGCTGATTTGAAGCGGGTCGCGTCGGAGTTGTCCGGACAACCACCGGCCGCCGGGGACACGTTGAACTTTGGCGGACGCCGCTACCAGTCGGGCGCCACGCCCGGGCAGCGGACCGAGCCCAACAAGCAGGACGTCGAGGAGATCGCGCGGGTGGTTCGTTCCGCCGCCACGCTCGCCGACATCGTGGTCGTCTCGCTGCATGGTCACGAGGCCGGCGCCAACCGGTCCGTGCCTGCCGACTTCATCCCCATCTTTGCCCGCGCCATGATCGACGCCGGCGCCGACGTCTTCGTGGGCCACGGTCCGCACGTGCTCCGCGGCGTCGAGATCTACAAGGGCAAGCCGATCCTCTACAGCCTGTCGAACTTCATCTTCCAGAACGAAACGCTGCTGCGGATGCCCGCCGACAGCTACGAGCAGTACTCCCTGGGAGGCGAGGCGCAGGCGTCCGACTACCTGGACGCGCGTTACGACAAGGATCGCCGCAGCTTTCCGGCGGATCGTGAGTACTGGGATTCCGTGCTCGCCACGACGAAGTGGGACGGCGGCAAGTTCGTCGAGCTGCAACTGCAGCCCATCACGCTGGGCTACCAGACCTCGCGCGCCGACCGCGGGCGCCCGAAGCTGGCCACGGGTGCGGATGCGGCGAGAATTCTCGAGATGATGACGACGCGCTCCAAGGCGTTTGGCGCGACGGTGACCGTGAGAAACGGCGTCGGGATTGTGACCCCGACGCCACCGTGACACACGCGCGTGTCACACGCGGAGCGTCTCGACGCGAAGGTCATCCACCATCTTGAAATGCTTCTCGTCGGACGGTCCGACCAGGACGCCAAATTGCAGCCGCCGGGCCGTCGCAGCTACCGCCAGGTCGTTTGAAGGAATCAGCCGGCCCTTGCGGCTCAGCATCGCAAACAGGCGCGCCCACTCCTCCGCGATTTCCGAATCGAAGTCCACGACCGGCACGTGAGCCACCAACGCGTCGACGCGGGCGCGTCGCGCCGCCATGCGCATGGCCGTGTCAGCCATCGCGACGCCGTCCAGCACCTCGGCGAGGACAATCGCCGGCAGCACCACGGGTTCAGACGCCAATTGCGGGAACTGCCCGGCCCACGCTGATTCGCCCTTGAGGTCGACGGCGAACCGCTCGACCGCGATCAGCGCACTCGTGTCGATTACGAGGCCCATGGATTCTTCGGCGGTTTATCGGCCGCGTTGACCCGCTCGAGGTCGGCGGCGAATCCAGTGTCCTCGAGCCCCGAGCCACCCCAGACCGACAACGCCTCGGCCAACGTGGGCGGGACGGTCTCGGTCGCCGGCACCACCTTGGCAACGGCGACACCATTTCGCTCAACAACGAACGACTCGCCCCGGTAGCGGACCCTTCCGAGGAAATCCCCAAGCCTTCTGGCGAGTTCAGTGGCTGAAATAGTCACCATAATCGTATTATACAGAGTTACACATTTTACGTAACTCTAGCCGTACAAGAAAAAAACCCAGCAAACTGGGCCCCGGCGCAGGCCTTGAAATCGACGCTGCCGATCGTGAGTGAGCCGAACCTTAAGTGGGGGTAAGCCGGACGGCAAGCCGCTGGCAAAGCCAGGGCAGTGATTCGCCACCCTACCGATCGATCTCTCGCCCTGAAACTGTGGCGTGCCGTTGCTGGGCCAAGTCGAGGGACTCAATGCCCGAGTGCTTCTGGACGCCCACGGGAAACCGCCGCGATGAAGTTCGCCGGCCAATGTCCCACAGTCCCGCGATGGCGCGAAACAACGCCGGGTCGCCCGCGCGACGCCAGATCGGCGTGTTCATCTCCTCGACTGACCGGAACTTCCGAACGGGCATCAGGGCTCCTCGATGCCGAACCGCTCACGTAGCAGCTGCGCGTCGGCCTTGTCCTTCAATCGTACCGTGTCCCGTTTCATTCGGTACAGCATCCGCGGCGTGACCACCGTAACAGTGAGTCCATCGAAGGCCACGCGCTCGGTTTCCAGGTCCGCGAACTGGTAAGCCTCGCCCAACCGGGTGAGAATGTCGAGGTGAAGGGTGCCGTCCGGCGGGACGTACTGGACCGCCGGATAGTCGCCAAGCAGGTCGTCGGCGGTGATCTCCTCAATGGCGGGATCGTCGAACGTGTCATGGAGTGCCGCTCTCAGTCGCGCAATGTTCTCGCGGTCCGCAGCGACGAAGAGGTCAAGATCCTCAGTGAACCGGGCCAGGCCATGCAGGTTGAGCGCCACGGCGCCGAAAATGGCGTAGTGAACCCCCCGAGCTTCGAGGGCAGTGAGCACCCTGATGAGGATGTCGTAGTCCACACGCCAATTCTACGCCCACTCGCCAGCGCAACCGGCCGGACAAGAAAAAGGCCCCGTGCCAGCGCGACACGGGGCCTCTCGATGAACGTTCAGGTCCTTAAAGGGCCTTCAGCAGGGCTTCGACCTTGTTGGTGGCTTCCCACGTCAGGTCCTTGTCGCTCTTGCCGAAGTGCCCGTAGTTGGTGGTCTTCGAGAAGATCGGCCGGCGCAGGCTGAGTTGTTCGATGATCTCGGCCGGCTGGAAGTTGAACACCTTGTTGATGGCGCGGATGATCTTCGCATCCGACACCGTCCCGGTCCCGAAGGTCTCGACGTGCACGCTGACCGGGTCGGGATGGCCAATGGCGTAGGCAAACTGCACCTCGCACTTCGCGGCCAGCTTGGCCGCGACCACGTTCTTGGCGATCCAGCGGCCCATGTATGCGGCGCTGCGATCGACCTTGGTCGCATCCTTGCCCGAGAAGGCGCCGCCGCCGTGCCGGCCCATGCCGCCATACGTGTCGACGATGATCTTGCGGCCGGTGAGGCCGGTGTCGCCCTGCGGCCCGCCGACGACAAAGCGCCCGGTCGGGTTGATCAGGAACTCGGTCGCGCTGGTCAGCAGCCGCGCCGGCAGCACCTTCTTGATCACTTCCTCGATGCAGAACTTCTCGATGTCCCGGTGCTGGGCGTCGGCGGCGTGCTGCGTGGAGATCACGACGTTGGAGATGCCGACCGGCCTGCCGTTGTCGTAGATCACCGAGACCTGCGACTTGGCGTCGGGGCGCAGCCACGGGCACTTGCCCTGCTTGCGGATCCTCGTGAGCTCCCGCCCGAGGCGGTGGGCAAACATGATCGGCGCCGGCATCAGCTCGGGCGTCTCGTTGCTGGCGTACCCGAACATCAGGCCCTGGTCGCCGGCGCCCTGCTTGGACGTCTTCTTGCCCTTGGCCTTGCGGGCATCCACGCCCTGGGCGATGTCGGGCGACTGCTGCGTCACGAGCACGTTCACGAACACCCGGTCGGCGTGAAACACGTCATCGTCGTTGACGTAGCCGATGTCGCGGATGGTGTCCCGCACGATCTTGACGAAGTCGAGCTTGGCCTTGGTCGTGATTTCGCCGCCGACGATGACGATGTTCGACTTGACGTAGGTTTCGCAGGCGACCCGGCTGAACTTGTCCTGCGCCAGGCAGGCGTCGAGGACCGCGTCCGAAATCGTGTCGGCGACCTTGTCGGGGTGGCCCTCGCCGACCGACTCCGAAGAAAAGATGTAACGGTTACCCATTCACACTCCAAAAAAAAAGACCCGCGACGGTCGCGGGCCTGCCTCGCGACTTAGATAGAAATCACGTCAGCCGTCGTCTGGGCGCACGGTGCGCCCGGTATGGCATGACGAGGTGCGGCCCATCAAGTCGAGGAAATCGCCGCACAAACGACCCTTCAGTATCGCCCTCCCTGCGCGGCGGTGTCAAACGCGCCGCGGGCGCGGCCCCAAGCCCCAGGCCCCAAGCCCCAAGCCCCAAGTCACTTCCTGTGGGTCTCGATGTAGTCGAGGGCGAACTTCTCGAGCGCGGGGTTGCCGAGTCCGATCAGGTGTGCCTCTTCGGTGGCCTTTTCCACGGTCCAGCCGTCCTGCAGCACGCGCTTGGTGAGCCACAGGGCGCCAACGCGGGTGGCCGAGGCGCAGTGGACGAACACCGGCTGGTTCGACGTGTCGGCGATCGTCGCCAGGAACTGATCGACCACCGTGGGGTCCGGCTGCTGACCGTTGAAGGGGATGCTGATGTACTTCAGCCCGACCTCCTCGGCGCGCGCCGCGTTCTCCTCGATGTTGGCGCCCTTCTCGGTGGGCATGCGCAGGTTGATGACGGCCTTGAAGCCGTCTTTCGCCAGCCCTTCGAGGGCCGCGGTGTCAGTAGCGCCGCCGCACGCCACGACGGCATCGACCTGGGTGAAATTGACGATGCCGGCTCGCTCTTGTTTCGTTTGGGCCGCCAGTGTGGCGACGCCCAGGGCGAGGATAAGGGTGGTGATAAGTGAACGCATTGATCGGAGCCTCCGGGGCCGATCATATGCCAAGCCCCAAGCCTCAATTTCCAGGCCGTAACCCGTGGATAGGGCTCTTCGCGCTCCACCCCACGCGGGCAAGGATCGGGAAAATCCCGCCCCTTTCCGGCATTCGCATGGCGTCAGGCCGGCAAACGAGCGTATTTAGGCCCTATTTCTCATGTCTCTCCGTTGGCCAGCATGGCTGCAACTTTGCAGAGTCCCCGGCCGGGGTTCAGCTCTTGGCCTTATCTATTCGGTCTTTCCATTGCGCACCACCCTCACCCCAGGGCGATGCACAGCGTCAGAGAGGGGATCACATGCGGTACAGGCTATCCGGGCTGGTACTCGCGGCCGCCATCCTGTTGTCCGGAGGCGTCACTACGGCCTCCGCCCAGCCGGCGCCGGCCGGAGAAACTTGGAGTGCGGCCGACTGCAAGACGTGTCACGACACGACAGTCGGGCCCAAGTTTGAGCGTACGAAACACGCGGGGCTCACCGAGAGCTGCGCGAGCTGCCACACGAACGTGGCCGAGCACTTCAAGGCCCAGTCGGCTGGCGAGACCAATGGTCCCGTGCCGTCGATGAAGAAACTGACGGCGAATGAGATTAACAAGACCTGCCTCACCTGCCACGAGAAGGCCAACCAGGCCAACTTCCAAAGCAGCGCGCACGCGCGCCGCAACGTGGCCTGCACGACCTGCCACTCGGTGCACTCACCCAAGTCGATCAAGGCCCAGCTCAAGACCAAGAACGACGCCGAGACATGCGCCACCTGCCACCAGTCCGTGCGATCGCAGATGCAGAAGACGTCGCACCATCCCGTCCGCGAAGGCAAGATGGCCTGCGCCAGCTGCCACAACCCGCATGACGGCTCCCGTCCACACATGTTGAAGGCGGAGTCGACCAACGAGCTCTGCTACACGTGCCACACCGAGAAGCGGGGCCCGTTCCTGTTCGAGCACGCCCCGGTTCGCGAGGATTGCGTGTCGTGCCACCAACCGCATGGCACCAACCACAAGCGCCTGCTGACCCAGAAGCTGCCGAACCTTTGTTACAACTGCCACATGTCCGGCTCGGGCCACTTCGGCTCGGGTGACAACCTCTCCACCTCGCAGGGTGCCCGGGTTGCCCCGGCCGGTGCGCCGAGCGGGTACCCGACGGTGAACTCCAGGTTCATCGGCAAGGCCTGCAAGAACTGCCACGTGAACCTGCACGGTTCCAACTCGCCCTCGGGCGCGTACTTTGTGAGGTAAGCCATGAAGCGCATAACCATCGTCACAATCGCGCTCGCATGCGGCTTCCTGGCATCGAGCCTGCCCGTTGGCGCCCAGGGCGCACCCGCCGCGACCACGAACTGGTTTGACGGCAAGGCCACGCTGCAACTGCAGGGCCGCGACGACATCGGCTCGTCGAAGTTCGAGGAGTACCGGGTCGTGCCCAAGGGCGTGTCCATGCCGGTGTTCAACCTCGCCGGCAGCCACGACGGGAACAACTTCGCGCTGTGGGGTGAAAACATCTCCCAGGCGGACCAGCGCTATCGGGGCTTCGCCCTGGCCCGGTGGGGCGGCGTGAAGTTCGACTACAACCAGATTCCGCACAACATGGCCAACAACGGCAAGTCGATCTTTGTCGAGACGGCCCCGGGTGTGTGGAGCATGAGCACGCAGCAGCGCCAGGTGCTCCAGAACGCGAATGACGCGCAGCTGCCGACCGCGACCCGGACGGTGCTGTTCTACGATGCCTTGCTGGCGCCGGTCTTCGCGGCGGCCAACAGCATCGACCTCTCGAGCCAGCGCAATCGCGGCACCGCGGAGTTCGCCGCCGGCGGCAACCTGCCGATCGACCTCGCCTTCACCTACATGCGCGAGCTCAGGTCGGGTTACCGCACCGACAGCGGCGGTAATGTCCGGGCCCAGGTGAACCCGTCCTACGAAGTGCCGGAGCCCTTGAGCGACGTCACCCAGGACTTCGGCATCCGGGCGGCGTGGAACTTCAGCGCCGGCAACGTGCATGGCGCGCTCAACCGCAACCTCTACGACAACAATGCCGAGACGCTGATTATCGACAATCCGTTCCAGGCATTCGACACACCGTACACGGCCACCCTGGGCGGCCCTGCGAACGCCCGTTTCATCAACGCACCGGACAACGAGGCCACCACCGGCAACGGCGGCTTCCTGCTCAAGTTCAAG
>CAYHCX010000086.1:0-6538 GCA_964355095.1 uncultured Acidobacterium sp. | reverse complement strand
TCCGACTGGCTGAACCTGCGCGCCACCTACGACGATGCGACGCGCACCGCCGAGGGTCACACCCTCTACGGGTTCCAGATGGACGAGGCCGAGCGCGACACGAAGCGCACCGGCATCCAGGTCGATGTCATGCCCACCGAGAAGGTCGATCTGACGTTCGCCTACTTCCGGCGCGACGTCCAATACCCGAACCGGCCGAACCGGATCGCCGTGACGTCGGGTGCGCCGACGCCCGGCGCAGTAGCCATCCCCGGCACGCCCAGCGGCTTGCTCGAGGCGAAGTACGACTCGTACACGGGTGAGGTCTCGTTCAACCCGAGCGAACGCGCCGAGCTGAGCGCTTACTACACCTACGAGAAGGACGCGACGACCAACCAGTGGTCCACGACCACGGGGGTCAACCTCAACAACCTGCTCAACTACGCCGGCACCGACGAGACCAACACGTTCGGCGTCAACGCGGTCCTGCAGCTGGTGCCCGAGAAGTGGTCCTGCACCTTCAACGCCATGCGCCAGAAGGTGGATGGCTTGATGGACATCACGGCCAGAGAAGCCGGGACCTTCTACACACCAGGGCGCACCACGGTGATTCCTGCCGGGCAGGGCGGCGCGGCCGATATCAACGATTGGGACGACACCGAGCTGACGACCATCGTCGCGCAGCTCGATTACGCGGTCGCCAGCAAGTGGACGATCACGGCGGGCTACTGGTACGAGAAGTACGACTTCCGGGACGCCTACACGGCCAGCGATCTGCTCATGCCGCAGGCCGTCTACATCTTCATGAAGGGCGACCGGGGACCCTACAGCGCCAATGTCGTCTTCACGAGACTGAGCTACCGCTTCTAGGCGGGGAAGAGAGACGTGCAGCAGGGCCGGCGCAGGGTTGCGCCGGCCGTGCCGCGTACGGGGCTACTCGCGGCTATTCCTTCTGCACCGTCACGGTGACCGGCGCCTGCATGCGCACCGTCACCGTGGTGCCGGCGGTCAGCGTGGCCGGGTTGCGGTCGTTGGTCATGGCCGCCGCGGTGCCGGCGCCAGCACCCACGGCGCCGCCGATGGCCGCGCCCTTGCCGCCGCCGAGGATGGCGCCGAGAATGGCGCCGCCAATGGCCGCGCCGCCGACCTTGGCTGCGCTTTCACCGCCGGGCGATTGCCCTTCGCGGACCACCGGGTCGCTCTTGAGCGCGAGCTGGGTGCCGTCGGCGAGCACGATGGTGTGGAACCGGATGGCCAGGCGCGCCTTGCCCTTCATGCGCCCGCCCTTGTCCACTTCGGTCACCGATCCGCGGACCGTCGAGCCCGCCGGAATGGCAATGCGATTTTCCACGCGCACGTCGCGCGTGACGCGCGCGTCAACCTTGTCTTCGACGCGGGCCAGTTCGCTCGACACCGTGCGTTCGATCTGCAAGCCGAGCACGGCATCCGACGGCACCGTGACCTCGACGAATTCCGGCGCGGGCGGCGGCGGTGGCGCAGGCCCATTCGACTCGCGTGACCGCTCGCTCAGGGCAGGCGGTTCGGGCTCGCGGTATTCCGGGACCGACGGCTGCACCGGCGCGCGCGACTCCCACATCGTCCCGCCAGACGGCGTGTTGCGCGCTTCTTCACGGGGCGCTGGATTCGACGAAGCAAGCGTCGCTTCAGGCACGGGCGCCGGCGTGCGCGCGGGCACCGCGGGCCGCGAAGCCGCCGCGCGCGACGAGGTGGCCGGCGCGCTCGAGATGGCCGGCATCCGGCGCGACGTGCTCGGCGCAGGCTTGCCCTGAGCGCCGTCGAAGGGCCTGCCCTTGATGGTGTCGGACGCGTTCGGGGGCGCGGCCTCTGGAGCGATGACCCCTTCGGACTCGGTCACCGGCAGGTCGGGCTTGGCCGCGGCAGCGGGCTCGACGGGCGCACCCGAGGCACCATAGGCACCTAAGGCACTCGATGTCTGATTCTGCCGGACCGCCAGGTAGGACCCGCCGGCTGCCGCCGCCAGGCACCCAATCGACAATCCCGCGAAGACCAGCTTGTTGAACGCCATTTGCATTACCCCAGAAGTGAAAAGGGAAAGGTCAGAAGTTAAAAGGAACCCCTCCTTTCACTTTTCACTTTCCGCAAAAGCAAGGGCCGTGCCGGGCAAAATCCCCTGGAAATCCACACTTTACGCTTGTTTTCGCCTCCAGTACTCGTGCCTGTGTCCTCATCCGTGGAAGCGTGTCCCCTGCAACAGACTTAGCCGGTCGCAACGCCCTGATATTGCATGTGCGCACACTGGGCGCACGCTTCTCCGCGACCGGCCAACGTGTCAATTAAGGCGGCAAGTTGGCCGTTAGTGTCGCTAACTGTCGTGGCATGCCGATTGCTGTCCTTCAGGTCCATGGGCCACCAGCGCGGCTTCTCACTCATCGAGCTCCTCATTGGCGTCAGCGTGATCGGCACCCTTTCGGCCATGGCCGCGCCGGTATTCGGCACGGTAACGGGCCGGAACAAAGCCGCGGTTGGGGAACGCATGGTGAGCGACCACCTGCGGGCGGCGCGGATGAAGGCCGTGACCCGCAACGCCCGCGTGCGGGTCGTGTTTGACTGCCCCAGTCCCGGGGCGATGCGGACGCTGACGGTCACCGGCGATGCGGCCGTCGACAACGCGGCGGATCGCTGTCGCCACGACCAACCCAACGACGGACCAGCGATCTGGCTTCCAGCCGATGTCAGCGTCGTCAACGCCCGGTCGATCGAGTTTGACGGACGCGGAATGGCGACAGCCATTGGCGGCGCCGCGCCGATCAACCTTGATGTTACCCACGGCGTCACCCGGCGGACGGTGATCGTTACTGGCGCCGGTCGCGTGAGCGGATCATGACGAGCGTCAAGAACGAGCGCGGATTCTCGCTGCCCGAGGTCATGATTGCGTCCCTGCTTCTCACCATCGGCCTCATCGGAACGGCCGAGTTGCTCGCGATATCGCTTCGGTTGCACCAGCTCGCGCAGGGAACCACCGAGGCCACCCGCCATGCGCAGGCCAAGGTGGAAGAGTTGATGAAAGCGAAGTTCGCGACCACGCCCGCCATCCAGATCACCGCCGGCGATTCGCTGGGCGCCAACGTCGCGAACTACTTTGACGTCCCCGCCGCGGGGTATACCCGCCGGTGGCGCGTCGAAGCCGGCCCAGGCGCCAACCCCAATCTGCGGAAACTCACGGTCCGCGTGATTCCGGCCCTGGCCGATCGCCGCACCACCACTGAAGTCCGTCTCACCTCCCTGGTGCGGTCATGGTGAATCTCCGATCCGCCGCCGGCTCGTCGCTGCTCGAATTGATGATCACCATGGGCATCAGCATCGGCGTCCTGGGCGCATCGACGATGCTGGCGGGCCAGGTTCAGAGCCGATACCAGGTCGTGGCCGAGTCGGCCAGCGCCAAACAGGAAGCACGCTATGCCATCGACCTGATCTCGCGCCACCTGCGGTCGGCCGGCAACAACCCACTCGCGGTATCGATCTCGCCGTGCCCGGTCGCTGGCACGCCGGTGACCGGGATTCGCATGGATCCTGACGGCGACGGGCAACACGATGACATCCGCGTGCAGTCGGACATCGCCCCCACCAACGGCCGCATCGGCGGCATCGCCGGCAACTGCACCGAAGCGAACGAAGACGTGACCATTGCCTACGATGCCGCGGCGTCAACAATTACGATCGAGGATCACAACGTGGCCGACGGACCCGAAGCGCGCACCGACGCGGTCATCAGCGGGCTGGAGTTCGTGTACCGCGACGGAGCGCATGCGATTACGGCGGTAGCCAACAACATTGCGTTCGTTGAGATCGTCGTCACCGCCCGATCGCGCGTGAACGACCCGGCGACTAACGCGCCGATGACCCACCAGCTTCGGGCGGACCTGCGGGTGAGGAACCGGTGAACCGCCGCATCGCCTCGGAACGCGGCATGGCACTCGTCGCCGTCATGATGCTGATGCTGATCATGAGCGGTCTCGTGGCCGGGCTGGCCATGAGCGGACGGGCCGAGGTCGACATGAGCACCAACGAGGCGACCTACGCCGCGACCCGCGCCGTCGCGGAGGCCGGCCTGAACCATGGCGTGGTGCTCGCACTCGAGTCAGGAGCGTCAATGGCCACCCTGTTCGCCGGTCCCGACGGCGCCATCGACACGACGACACCATCGGCAGCCGTGAACGCCGACAACGGCAGTCTCGCCCACCTGATTGACGGCACCGGCCCGTGGCGCGTTGACGCCAGTGATCCACGCTACTCTTACACCGTTCGCCTCGTCGATGACGATGACCCTTCGCTGTTCACCGTGCCGCTGACCGACGCCGAATTGACGTCGATGGGTGAGAGCGGATCCGGACTTCTCGATGGCAACGGCCGCTTCGTGATCAGCGCGTCTGGCTTCGGACCCGGCGGCGTGCGCGTCAATCTCGAGGCCATGCTGCTGCCCGAGTCTCTGCCCGGCTTCGTCATCAACGGCAACCTCACGATCTCGGGGAGTGCGAAATTCCTGGGCACCGCCGGCAGCGTGCACGCGAACGGCAACCTCACCATCGCGAGCATGAGCGTGGTGGTGAATAAGAATGCGACCGCCTCGGGCGCGTACAGCGCGCCGGCCAAGTGGGCGCCGGGCGGCACCGGTGCCGGCGGCGCTGCCAACATCGCCGTGCCGGCGATTGACGCCGTCAACTACCTCTCGGAGGCCGACCTGGTGCTCACCTCGGCCGGCACCATCGTCAACCGGGCGACCGGCGCGACCGTCTGCAAAGCCTCGTCCAAGAAGAGCGCGTGCCGAACCGCGTACGGCTGGACCTTCTCGAGCGCCACGGCGGGCTGGAACATGGACAGCAGTACGGGCCTGGCAGCGACGTACTACGTGCAGGGGCCGGCCACGTTGTCGGGCAGTCCCGGGTCGGTCGCGAACCCGCTCCGCATGAGTGTGATCGCCACGGGATCCATCACGATTAGCGGGAGCCCGAAGCTGGCGCCCGAAGCGGCCTCGGGCCTGTTGTTTGTAACCAATGGCGACCTGCGGATCACGGGCAGCGTCAACCAGCAAACGCCAGAAGGCAGCATTCGGGTTCGCGAACAACTGCAGATCTCGGGCAAGGCCACGCTCAGGGCGCAGGTGCTCGTCCAGAACGCGACGAGCGTCAGCAAAGTCGTCACAGCCAACACCGTCTCGTCGTCGGCCACCTTGACCTACAACGCAACGCTACCCAGCCAGTCGTATACGACCGGCGGATGGAGAGAAGGGCCATGAGTCGAATGGCGCTTATCGCAATGCTTTTGGTGCCCTTCGCCGGAACGGCGAGCGCGCAGTCACTCGCCGACGTCGCACGGCAGGAGGCGCACCGCCGGATGAGCATTGTCGCGGCCGGCCGGGTCTATCGCAACGCCGACCTGCCCGCCCCGCCCGCGATCGAGGCCCAGCCAGCCGCCGCCGGTCTGTCGCCGTTGCCCGAACCCGGCACCCAGCCGGCGGCGCCATCGCCTGTCGAAGCCCCCTCGTTCGACGATCGCGACGAGCGCTATTGGCGCGACCGCGGCAGCGCCCTCAATCGGCGCCTTGACAGCACACGAGCCGATCTGGCGGCGGTCAATGCGCACCTCGGCACCCTGGCTGGCCCGTCGCAAGAGCGGACTCTAACGGAGGCCGCGCGGCGGACCGTGGAAGCTGACCAGCGCGCCCTCGAAGACGATCTCCAGGAGCTTCAGGCCCAGGCGTCGGCCGCCCGCGTCCCGCTCGTCTGGTTGCGCTGATCCTGTTCCGGGCCGAATCTGCCTGTTTGGGCCGGGTTCGGCCGGTCCGCCTGGATTCGCCGCGAATCGCCGTCACCTCACTCCATCACTTCATCCACCTCGGCGGCGCGGAGTTCGTGGTCCTGCGGGCGACGCCCGAAGACGCGCATCCCCATCGACCAGCTCTTCCTCGATCGTGTGGTGCCCGCCATCGCCTCGAACACGCCGGACGAGCCGGCGCGTGTAGGATCTACCAATGCGTTCAGAAACACGTCTTGCCCGCGCGGCGTTTGCGTTGTTGCTTGCGGGCCTGGTGGCGTGGCCCGGGTGCCAGCGCCAACCGGCGACCGATGAGGCCTCGTCTGCCTCGGCGGCCCACCCGGAGGCCGCACCCGTCACGTCGCCGTTTGTGCCGGCCGGCATGCCGGCGAACCCGGTGCAGGCCGAGATGCGCCTGCTGAACGAAGCCGCGCGAGACTGGGTGACCGCGATTGCGCAGCGGGAACTCGGCAGCATCCCGCCAGGCCTCTCGCGGGTGCATGCGGCCCGGCTGGTGACCGAGGCGGCGTTGAAACGCGGCGCGTATGCGCCCCCAAAGGGCGGCACGGCCGTGCTCGCCGCGTTCGTCCGACAGGACGAAGCGTTTCACGACGAGCTGGTAAGGCTGCTCGAAGCCGCCAAGGCCAACGATCTGCCGTCGGCGACGAAGCAATTGGGTGTCGTGCTCGAGGGCTGCACGAGCTGCCACATGGCGTACCGCTTTTGAGCGCCGCGGGCCGGCGTCCGCCCCGTGGCAGCCGTGCGC